>NZ_JACKZK010000045.1:0-16398 GCF_014230245.1 Pseudomonas sp. MSSRFD41
GACCAGCCAGGCGCCATCGAGCGGGCAAGTCGCAAAGGCGCAACGATTCAGCAAATGATCGAGCGCTACATCGATGAAATGAACAAGGTCAGGCCTCTGGGTAAAACCAAGCTCGCTACGCTCAAAGCCATCAGTGAGTCCTATCTGGGCCACGTCAATGATCACGACATCAACAGCCAGCTTCTGGTGGAGTACGGTCTTTGGCGGATGAGTGCCGAAGGCGGCAACGTCAAACCTCAAACCCTCGGCAACGACATGGCGCACCTGAGTGCAGTGCTGTCCATTGCCAGACCGGCCTGGGGCTATGTGGTGGACCCGCATGCCATGGGGGATGCGCGCAAGGTACTGCGCAAGCTCGGCTACAACATGCGTAGCCGTGAGCGTGACCGTCGTCCAACACTGGAAGAACTCGACAAGCTGTTGACCCACTTCCAGGGCATTCAGAGCTATCGTCCGACGTCCATCAACATGCTCAAGATGGTGGCCTTCGCCTTGTTTTCTACAAGGCGCCAAGAAGAAATCACGCGGATTCGCTGGGCGGATCTGGATGCCGAGGGGCAGCGGGTCTTGGTTCGTGACATGAAGAACCCCGGGCAGAAACATGGCAATGATGTGTGGTGCCATCTGCCACAGGAGGCCTGGGCCATTTTGCATACCATGCCCAAGGTCGTGGCTGAGATCTTTCCCTACAGCGCAGAATCGATATCGGCTTCTTGGACCAGGGCCTGCAAGCTTCTTGGTATCGAGGATCTGCACTTCCATGACTTGCGCCATGAAGGGGTGAGTCGCCTGTTTGAGATGGGGTGGGATATTCCCAGGGTGGCCGGCGTGTCGGGACACAGGGACTGGAACTCCATGCGCCGCTACACCCATCTGCGGGGGCGTGGGGATATCTATGCCGGCTGGGCCTGGTTGGAAAGCGTCCTGAAGGCGCCTGTGACATTCGGCGCCCGGAGCCTGGGCTGATTCAGCTGCTACGAGGGGCGCTGTGGAGTTGATCACTTTCCTTTACTGCCGCAGCTCGTTGAGCGTCCAGGTAGGCAGCGAGGTCTGTAATGTGCACACCCTTGGCGCTTTTCTGGCTGTTCTCCATCCGCGTGATGGGGATCTTGATTTGCCCCGCCAGAACCTTGCGCTGAAACATGTCGACAGTCAGGTGTGTGAAGTAGTCCTGGCAAATCCTGTCCAGGGGAATCACGGCCTGGCCGTTGTACTGAGCCATCAGTACAAAAAGAGTGTTCACAGTGTTGCTCCTTCAAGGTAGTGGGGCATTCAAGCCTGGAAGTGCCAGCACTTCATGATCGGTTGCTTTGCGGTAACGGCGTTGGTACTGCGAGCCTGGTAGGCACGAACAGCGCTATCAGTCGATTTGTTTGGGTGGAGCAGCTTCCGGGACCGGGAGTCTTTCAAGCGGTCCCGTAGTTCGCTGATGTCTGCGATCTTCTGGCGGTGCTCGGTTGCCACCTTCACGAAGTCGTTGAGGTTGATGGCGATCACGCTCTCGTTCTTGCTGTGATTGACCACCGGCCCGTCGGCGTCGAGTCCTTCGAGGTACTCGTAGACCTCCCAGAATTCAGCCACCACCGGATGATCCGAACTGATCGAGGCTTGGCGCTCGATAGCCATGCTGATAATTAGCGCGCGGGTGCCGCTGATTTGCTGGTCGGTGAGCGGTACAACGGTGTGCAAGCAATCCAGAAGGGCGAGTAGCTGTGCATGGTTCTTGTTGATCCGCTCGACTCGGATGTAACCCCGCAGGCTGTTGCCGCAATGCTTACAGGCGCTTTCCTCGTTATGGAAAGGGGTGTCGCAAGCGAAACAATGGGAGTGGAGGGCGCGCAGCTTGGCCTCGTAGCCCGGGAGGCGCTGGCCGAGCAGTTCCAGGATTTCCTGTTCCTTGCGCACGGCCTGGAGCAGGAAGTTGCTCAAGGTCGAACCATCCAGCGAATTCAGCAGATCGGCCGCGGCCCGACTTTCGGGGGTGACGTTGGGGCGAACGAAGTGCAGCTTGACGATCCTGGTCATGATCGCCTCGGAGGCCACCACTGGGGCGTTCTGGCTGATGGCGATGGTGCCGCGGAACGGGGGCTCGTAGGTTTCGTTGCCGGCGGTCTTGACGCCTTTGGTGGCCAGGGTGCCGCCGCCGAAGTAGTCCTTGAGCTCGTCCCATTCGAAGGTTTTTGCATGGGCCTTGTCGTCGCCGCTGCGGTCGGACTCGAGCAGAACGATGGGTATGCCTGATACCTGGCCCATCAGGCGGCTACGGCCGGCCTTAGTGGACTTGGACGGGTCGAACCCCTCATAGCCCTCGCGGCCCAGCAACTTCCACAGCAGGGTTAGCAGGGTGGTCTTGCCGGCACCGGCTTCGCCCGTGGCTTCCAGGAACGGGAACGACTGGTACCGGCTGCGGATCTGCTCGGCGAACAGGGAGCCGAACCAGAAGGCCAGCGCCACGATTCCCTGAGTACCAAAGCACTGCCAGAGCAGGCCCAGCCAGCGCGAGTCGTAGTTCTTGTTGTCCTTGGTCAGGTTGATTTTCACGCCCTTTTGCAACGACTTCAGCTTGAGCTTGCCCATTTCGAAGAACTCCTCCTCGTTGATGCTGATGAGTTGGCCTTCGCGCACGGCAATGTCGTTGAAGATGTAACAGCCGTATTCCTTGCTGTAACCCACGTAATCGATGGTCTGAACGGTCTTAATGCCGAACAGCTGATCCTTCATGAGCTTGTCCAACTGCTGGCCGCTGCCGGTGAACACGGCGCCGGCAGCCATCCCAAGCAGGCGTTTCTTGAACTCGCTGGCGGCGGCAACCTGGGCACCGGTGAAGGTGTTCTTGACTGAGCCGCCGTCGTGCGGGAAGTCGACCCGAAAGAAGTACCAGGACTCGTCCGTGATCTCGTTGCGCTGGAAGTAGAGGGCCTTGGGGTAGCAGTTGGCGATTTCTACGACGCAGCCTGCGACGTTCAGCGCCTTCTCCCGCAATTGTTTTTCGTTAAGGACCTGGGCGTCCTGGTCGTCGCTTTTCTCCAGGGCCTGCTTGGCACTATTGAATTTGGCGAGATCCAACTTCCACCAGTACAGGCGCGAGTCAAAGCAGAAGTGGAACTCCTCGCGCTCGCGCCACTGGTACATGAGCAGCGCCTTGTCCGTAGCGCTTTCAGCGATCAGCAGGGCGCCATGGTGGCGGGCTTCGGTGAGATCCTTGTCGATCCGGTGTGCTCGCTCGGCTTCATCCTCGATGAAGTCCCAGCGCTGATGCAGGTCGTTCCAGTCGACCTTGCGGGCGTCGGGTTGTGGGATCTGGGCCGCCTCGCAGATGAACCCCAGTTCGCGCGCACGCTTGACCCAGGTCCTGGTGTACTGGTGCGCGCCTGGTTCGTTGTCCAGCGCCCAGACCAGTTTGGGCGTTCGGCCCGCCCTGGCTGCGACCAGGGCTTTGAGCGACTCCTCAGGAAAGGCATTTGAAGACAGGGCCGCCACCGCTGATATGCCGTTATGGATCAGCGCAATGGCGTCGAAGATGCCCTCGACGATCCAGAGCTCGTCGACCTGCAGCAGGTCCACGCACGGCGGGCACCACCAGTAACCCTTGTAGCTCTGTCCGGGCTGGAACCGGGCTTTCTTCTTGCCGAAGCGCGCCGGCTGGTCGATCAGACGCTCCCAGTAGCCACCGTGGTCAAGGGGAAAGCGAACAGTCGCAGAGCCGATGTTCAACTCGCGATCGAAATAGTTCTCCTGGGTGAACCAACCGGTGATCAACTCCAGGCGAAAGCCGCGGGCATAGGTCAGGTAGGCCTTGGCACTGGCTGTCGGGTTGTCATTGCTGGAAGGGGCACGCTTGCTCCAGTCGTCGAACAGGTCGGGATACAGCTCCTTGGTCGGCGCCATGTACTTGCAGTTTTGTTCTCGACCGCAGCGGATAAACCAGGGCTCGTCGTAGCGCGAGAACAACCGGCGCTGGTTGCACTGGGGGCAGGTCCCTTTGCGCATGTACTTGGTGTTGGCCATATGTTGCAGGCCATAGTCGGCTTCCAGGCGCTGGATTACGTCGTAGCGGATCTGGTTTTCCATGGGTTTGCGGTTCACAGCCTTGCGGTTCACAGCAGCGGCTCCACAGGGGGGAATTGGTCTTGCAGGTTCATCGGGTTACTTCCCTTCGCCGAGACTGTGTTTGAGGGCGCCGATCAGGCGCTTCTGTGCGGCCATCACAGGAAAGGCCGCGAGTAGCGAGCCGTGCCGTAAACCCGCGGGGATCATGCGAAAGCGGTCGTCATACCAGTGCTCGTTGAACTGGGCGCTGTAGTCGGCACGTAGCGCCTGGAGCAGTGCTTCGGCTTGACCGCGAGGCAGTTTTGCGGTGATGTCGATGTCGATTTCCATGGTCCACCTCGGATTTCGGGCAAAGCTCACCCAAACCCACGGGAAGCGGGGCAGGGCGGGTGTTTTAAACGGGGGTTATCGAGGGTGGTGCTTGTGCGCTGGGTCGCGCTTGTCGAGCAAAGCCTGCGGTAGCAGCCTTGCCGGTACCGGGTAGCGCAGGCCGGCCCGGATATCGATCAGGTGCACAACGGTGCCGCCAGGGCTGCTGCTCCAGTCCACACCTATCCACTTGCGTTGGTTGGCTACCTGCAGGTCGGTCCAGGCGTTGTGCACCAGTTGCTGGGCCATGAACACTGGTACTTCCAGGGCGGTGGTCAGGTGGCGGACGCAGCTGTCGTACAGCAGATCCGAATCCACCAGGTACTGCGCCTCATGGCGCTGCAGGTAGGCGTAGGCCGCCCGTTGCATGCTGCTGCGGTAGTCGTGGGGAAGTTGTTCGTGATTCATCGCGCGCACTCCATTTCCAGTTGATCGAGTAGGTCGGGTTGATCGTTGGTGGTCCGCATCGCGGCCCGGCGCAGGGCGATGTCAGCGATGGGCAGGCGCACGGCGGGATTGGCCATGCCGCTGGGGCTCATTTCGTGGGTCATTTCGAACTCAGCACGCACCGACCAGCCGCAGGCCTCGTTGGTGCATTGCAGGTAAGCCACGCGCAGGAAGATGTGGGTTCCCTCGCTGGTGCGGATGCGCATACGGCTCAGGCAGTGAGGGCAGAGCAGTTTGTAGGTGCTCAATGCTGGCGCTCCTTGCTGTGCAGCAGGATCGTGGCCAACACCTCGGAATGACGCGCTGCCATGTAGCGGTGATGTGCGGCGAGGATGGCCTCGGCCTCTCCGGGCTCGATAACGCCGTCGTCCAACGCCTTGGCGATGATCTGATCGACATAGCCTCGCTTGGCAGCGGCATTCACCGAACGGCTGTAGAGGTCGATGTTGTCCAGGGTTTCAGGCTTGGCCAGGGGCACGAACATGCCGCCGTAGAGGCTGGCGATGTACTCGGGCAGATGAGTCGTGCCGGAGTCCTGCTCCAGCAGGTGGATCTGTTCATCGCTGAGCGGCCGACTGCCGGCGTTCTCGTAAATGTGGTTGTCGAACTTCTTGAGCTCGTAGCCGAGGCGGGCTGCGGCACACTCGCGACCGCCGGGGTAATCGCAGATTACCGCGCTCATTACCTGTCGCTTGGTCACTAGAACCGGGCGTTTCATCTTCTGGTTTCCCCTTGGAGCCAGAGGCCCTAGTTTGTGATTTCGCCGTCTTTGATACCGAGCAGGACTGCTGCGCGATGGGCTTCCCCGCGCAGGCATTTCTTTTGTCCGTTCAGCACCGCATAGACGGTTGATGGATTAAGGGTGTGCTGCTGTGCCCAATCTCGTGCCGAGATGCCCTGGCGCGCGAGGCGAGCTCGGGCCTCTTGGCGTGCTTGCTCGGTGGGGTAGGCGTTGTGCATAGTTCCGTTTCGTGTGATTTCGTGTGATGACAGATGAAGGCTATTCAACAAATGTTGAATCGTCAACTAGTAAGGGGTCGTTTTGTTGAAAATTGGCGAAAGGCTAAAAGAGGAGCGTGCTCGCTTGGGGTTCAACCAGGCGGAATTTGCTGCTTTTGCTGGGGTAGCCAAAACTTCTCAGTTCAATTACGAAAAGGGCGAGCGCAGTCCTGATGCAGCGTATCTGGCTGCGGTCGCAGAAAAGGGTGTGGACATCCTTTACGTTGTTACTGGAGAACGTAGGCCAGTACCCGCTGATTCCGTTCTGGCGGATGAAATGCATTTACTGGAGTTCTACCGTGAGATGGCCCACGACGACCGGCAGTCGTTGGTGAGGATGGCTTACGCGCTGGCAAAGGCAGGTGGTACGGCATAGTGACTTAACAATTGGGGTTCGATAGGCCCCAGAGCTCAAAGGATGAGAGTCGTGTTGAAAAAAACTCTGGTGGCGTGTGTTTTGCTTCCGGTGGGTATGTCCGCTGCAATGGCGGACATTCGGAAGATCGACGAAGCCGCGACGGTAAAGTCCATCGGCTCTCCGGTGCTCAAACAATCCCAGGAAGAAGATTCGCCAGGTTGCAAAGCCTCTGGATACACGTTTGGCGACAAGACATTTTCCATGAAGCTGGAGTTCAAATGCGACCGGGTCAATGTCGGTTGGATTACGGCGACAGAGCCTGAGTACGAGGCAAGAAGTAAGCAGGCCTCTGTCCTTGCACAGCGAGCTGTAGCACTACTCACCGGAGAAAATGGAGCAGAGGTAGAGCGTGTCCAGGCCGGAGGTAAGTACGAAGGTCGGACCTTTTCGAACGGCCTCTCCGTTAAAGGCTCATGCGCTATGAATTCCTGCATGCTGACATTCCGCTGACCTACGAGCAGCATCCCACGGAAAATTGTGAATAGTGGGGCTGGTGGCACGTTCCGATGTGCTGAAAATCGGCTGTTCCCCGGGTGAAATGGACGGCGCCATCATGGTGTCGGGCACCCGTTACGTGTGAAGGGAGTTATCGCATGTCGGAGAACAGTAATGAGTTGAAGTTTGATTGTCCTTTGATGCACTTCTACCTGCTTGACGAGAGAGAAGTAAGGCTGTTGGTGTTGTTTTTGCTAATTAAAAAGCAGCACCAAGATGATGTTATTAGATTGCTAGAGGCTTTTTTTAGGCTGAATACTTGAACGGCTGCCCCGAAAAAATTTCGGGGCTTTATAATAGCCTATGCCTTATTCAAGCTTACTCTTGCTGTACGAATCTTTCTACTTTCTAGTACGGCTGCGTTCATAATTTCTTTAAGATGTTTAGTGGTGTAGGGGGGCTGATGGAATGTTTCATCTTTGTCGATTGCATTTATAATGTTTTTATCAAAAAAACTGACGTCTTGGCCTGCGAACTCGCACAGCACTCTAAGAAATGATCGTGTATATCTGTAGGCGGCTATCAACTCGATCTTGCTTTCCCCTATAGTTATTATTTCAATATCTTTTTCAGGCGAATCTTTGTCTGGGGTTAACTGGTAGGCTTGGTTTTTACGTAGCAGGTCTTCGTATATTGCTGGTAGGTCAAGAAGCTTTGATAGTTTAATTATTTTTTTTGATGCAATTATATATTGCTCAGCGGAAATTAAGTATTCGGTGTCTTTTATTAGTGTATTGTGAATATGTTCTCTAATTTCTTTTAGAGTCTTAATTGCGTCAGTAAATTGCTCTTGATTCACATCTGGGGTTCCATTTTCTGGACCCTTATCTATGAAGAAACGTTTGTGAAGCCGTGGGTGTGCATAAAAATCACCGGTAAGAGCTTCGAGATAACTAATTTTTCTAAGGGCGCCGAAATACTCAAACATTGATTTTCTGTGAGCATAATAAGAGTCTAAGTTGTTTTTGTGTTTTGTGGCTTCGATTTGAGTAGAAGTCTGGTGTGTTGCGTGTATTCTTGCGGAAAGTACAGAAAGTGGTAATGAAAGTGAAAGTAGTGCTAGTGGTAGCGTACTGATTTCTATGAATTTAGAAAAACCTTGTTCATTTAAGGCGGGTGCGTAGTCCCTCCATGAGAAATACCCAAATACCAGAAAGTAGATTAAAGGTGTAAGGATGCTTAGCCATAAGTATCCTTGCTCTGCAAGGCCTCTGTCGGCGTCTAAAGAGAAAACTTTTAATTTTTTAAATTTTGTTTGTTTACTTTTTATGTTGTTTGTTATTGCGAATATGATATGTATTAAGATTATGCTGAAGACAGCGGGTAGTAATATTAGTGCTGTAAGTAGCGCTGTTTGGGTTGTAAGCATTTCCATATTTCCATGTTGGGGCGCTTATAGTGTTTTTATTTGCTAATGATATCATTTTTTTGGGTAAATCATGTGTGCTTTTCTAATTCAATGTGCCAGCGTTGCCATTCTCTATCAACAGCCCGCTTCGCCGTCGTCTTGCTCCCATACAACAACTTCAATTACCGTGGTTTGGTCTGCTTCCGTGCCGTGATAGTCAATTGTTTACCGCTGTTCTTACCGCGGTACTGGGCGATAATCCCCGTGTAACTCGACCGATTCTCCTCGGCCAAACCCTTCGACGGTGTTCTTGAGCAACTTGCTCGCCAGCTCCAAGCTGACGGTGCAGCCGCTGAGGAAATGAGACGTCGAATGGGTGTCGAGCAGCGCCTACTGGAATTGACTGACTCTCTTGCTGATATGAAACGGTCGGCATAGTCTGCATCCGTTCAAGTTGGATCAGTCAAACGAGCTTCTGGTACCGGCTCGGTACCGACCTGATGAGCTAAGGATAGTTATGAAACTGGGATCGTTTAGAGCTTTACACATTTGCCTGGCAGTAATGGTGTTGCCATCATCGGTTATGGCTGCGACCTGTGATGGTGTCCTCAACTCACTCAAGCAGGAAAGGCATCTAACCCAAGTCAGGCAAACAGATGGCAAGCGCTTGACCGAGTTTCAGGACGGACCGAGCATCACTCTCTCGGTTAGCTGTGCGTTGGGTGCTCCGACCCTTGCGGTTACGTGGGATGGTCCTGAGCCCGACCAGCAGTACTATGACTTGGTCGGTCGAGCCGGCGGACTGCTTTCCTCCCATTCTCCGGCAGGCATCGTCAAGGCATCGAAGCAGTGCCGCAGCGAGGCTCTGAGCAGTGGAGGAGAGATTGCCAGCATTGAAGAGGAGGGGCTGGCACTTGAATGCCAGGCATTTGCCCGTGATGGCGGTAGTACAACCATTTCGGTATTTGCTGAATAGCACTATTTTGCTGTTTCTAGCCCCGCATCATGTGGGGCTATCGGTTTTTGCCTTCTCCTCTTGCAGCCTTTTCCACTCACGATCAACAGCCCGTTTTGCAGTGTGCTTGTTTGCGTACAGCCAGAGCAGCCGCTTGGGTTTTGTTTGATCTCCGGCCGTCCTGGTCTTTTCCTTTCCTGTTTTCTCGTCGCGGTAGTAAGCGATGATCCCCGTGTAATCCTGCCGATTCTCCTCGGCCAACCCTTCGACGGTGTCCTCGGGCAGCTTGCTCTCCAGCTCCAGGCTGACGGTGTACCCGCTATCGGCGCTGAGGCTGTGTTGTACGTTGCCGCCGTACCAGATAATCGCATCGATCTCGGGCTTCACGCCTTCCAAGGTATAGGTCAGTTCGGGGATCAGATCCGGCCGGCCCACGGCCAGGGTGTAGCTCAGGGTGGCGCTGCCGCGTTGCAGGCGGTTGAACTCGGCCCGGGCAGCGCGCAGGGCGGACTGGCGGTCGCTGTAGGTGTGACGCAGGTCCTTGAGGTTGTCGCCGCCGCCGGCGATGGCCTCCTGTTTTTTTGCGCTGTTCACGTCGTAGAAATAGGCCCGCACACCGTCGTAGCTGTCGCGGTCGGCCAGCAGGTAGCGATGCTGGTCGCCATCGGCCCGGACCAGGGTGATGTGTGGCAGATCCAGGCCGCTGGCGGTCTTGCCGCCACCGGCAGGAAGGCACATCAGGCAGCCGGCCTTGACGGTGATCACCGCGTCGAATTCCTCGCCGATCCGGCTGATCAGGTTCGCGTCTGATTCGTTGGCCTGGTCCAACTGCAGGATCGGCAAACCATCCAGGGCGCCGGCAATGGTCGCGGTAAGACCGTTGCCGATGGCGATGTCGCCCAGGACGGCGCCCAGGGTCGAGTTGCTCCAGTTCCGTTCGCGCTTGGTCTTCAACCCCTTGCGCAGATCTGCAGAGCGCGCCCGGATGCTGAGTACGTCCGGCGCGCCACTGTGCTCAGTCTCGTCGACGGTGTAGGTGCCCTTGTCCACCAGGCCCGTATCACTCCAACCGAGCCACAACCGCAGCACAGCGCCCTTGGGTGGGATGGTCAGCAGCCCGTCATGGTCGCTCAAGGTGATGCTGAGTTGATCGGCCTCGATACCGCGGTTGTCGGTCAGTTGCAGGCTGATCAGGCGCGGGCTGATCAGCTGGGCAATATCGTTTCCATCGACAGTGATGCGGAAGGCCGGCACCGGGTAGGAGGTCTCGCGGCGGTACTTGTCTACGGCGCCTTCGACAAATCCCGTCACCCTGGCGAGGGCCGCATCGATCACAGCAGCATCCTCAAGATATTGACGCCTGTGCTGGCAGCGGCGCCGAGCAGGTCGATCCGGTCATCGTCGATACGTTTGAGGCTGAGGGTGAACTCCAGGCGCCGTGGAGTGCCATCGCGGAAGAATATCGTCTTGGTCTCGCTCAGGCTTTCGATCACCCACAGACCGTAGATCCGGCCGCTGCCCTCGACCATCGGCCAGGCCTTCCCTGTGTTCGCCATGAGCCGCAAGGTGTCGAGGCTGAGAACCGAGCCGACAAGTTCTGGCAGGATCACGCCGGGCAGGGTGATCGAGTCGTCACCACGGCCGACGAACTGGCGGGCCGGCGCGGCGCCGATCCGGGTACTGCTGACGTGCCGCCATTCGGTTTGCCGCTGTAGCTCCTGGTAGGCAGCGGTGGACAGGCTGAAGACGAACATTCCCAAGGCCATCATCATGGCGGTTACTCCAGGTCAGCGAGTTTGCTGCGCCTGCGAGCGCCTTTCTCGCTCTCAATGCGGGCCAGCTCGGCCCGGACGGCGCGGCCAATCGCGACGGCATCCATGCCAGGGCTGGTGTGGATGTTAATTTCGTAGGTGTCGTGGCTGTCGTATGTGGCCACGGCGGTGGGGCTGATGGGCGCGCGGGTGTCCACCGACAGGTTTGGCAGCGCGGCGATGCCCAGGCCCATGCTGCCGGCGGAGGTCAGCTTGCGACTCAGGTCGTTCACGGCGTTGAGCGGCCCCTGCTGGCCGGCCTCGAGGCCCTGGGTCAGGCCGGCCATGGTGAAGCCGCCGAGCTCGGCGAACACCCGCGATGGGCTGTGGATGTCGAGCTTTTCCTTGAACCAGCCGATGGTTGAGTCGCCGATTGCTGTGATGGTCTGCTTGACTGCGCCCAGTCCGCTCATCAGGCCATTGACCAGGCCGTTGATGATCATGCTGCCGAACTCGGTAAACCGGGTCGGCAGATCCAGACCCAGGTAGTTCAGAACCTCGGCGAAGGCCCGGTAGAGGATGCCTATTGGCGTGAAGTTGGTCAGCACCGTGATGATGCCGCCGATGCCCCCGGAGAAGCCGGCCGTAATCTCGTTCCACAATCCTATGACGTAGGCCTTCACTGCATCCCAGTTTTTGTAGATCAGGTACGCCGCACCGGCGACAGCGATGACTATGGCTGCGATAGCCAGGGCGACAGGGTTGGCTGCGAGGCCCATTAGAGCGACGCCAATACCTCGAATAGCTGCCATCAGTACGCCGCTCATAAGGCCCGCAAGCAGCTTCACACCTTGCCCAAGCATTGGCAGGGCGTTACGAGCGAGCCCGATCAATGTCGGAAACAGCCGTTGCATGATCCCACCGGATCTAGCCGCCTTGGTCCCGAAGAGGCCCAGTCCATAGTTGATCACGGCGAAGGGGCCAACAAAGCTGGCCAATACCAAGGCTAGCGCTCCGAAGGCAGCCGCCAGCCCCCCGACGAACATCAGTGTTTTCATCATGACCGAGGCCGCAGCCGGGTTTTCCTTCATCCAAGCTGTGATGCCCTTGATGGTTTCGGTGACGCTTTTTAGAGCGGCAACGTAGGTGGGGAGAATTGCCGAACTCATCTCCCTATAAGCGTTTGCTTTCTGCGCCAGGAGCTCAAGTTCCTGTCCCTGCACGCTGTCGAGCCCTTTCTCATAAAGCTGATCAATACCATCAGCTCCCTCATTGAGCCTGGCGTTTTTGTGGATTTGCTCTCGCTGCAGATACATCTGTGCAAACAGGTTCGATGCTGTGCGGTTGGAGAAGATGCTGCCGATGGTGTCCAGAACCTGGCTCTTTTCAGTGATGCCTTTGGCTTTCAACTGAGGCAGCAGGATCTTTTCCAGCCACTCGAACTGGTTCTCCCTGAAAATCTCGCTACCTTTGATTGCGCCGACATCGAGGAAGGAAATCTGGCCAGCCTTATCGTGCTTGACCTTCGTTGGGTCCACTAGGCCCAGGGCTTCGAGGTTGTTAGCTGCGCGTTTGGTGGTTCGGCCTTGGTAGATGTTTGAATAGGCGCTCATCATCGCGGTACCGACACGATGACCGCCCATTTCCTGTACCAGCGGCTCCAACTGGTAGTAAAAAGCGTCGTCTTTGATGCCCTTGGCTGCAACGCCTCCTGTCTTGATCACGTTCAGCCATTCGTTCGGACCCACTCGGCCGCCGGTGGCAGTCAGCACGCGCTGCACGATGTCTGCCTGGTTGATGAAGGCCTCTTTGCTGGCCAGGCCTCCGCGCAGCTCAATGACCTTGAGCATGTCCATGAACTTGCGCTCGTTCTCGGCTCCTTCCTCCTCGCCATACATGGCGTGGTTTGCGAACTTCATTTTCGCGAGAGTCGGAGCAACCATTTCGGCTTCGTGCTCATCTGCAAACACCGTCATGGCATCCCTGACCAGCGTCAGGTTCTCGGTAACGCTGGTGCCATAGGTCTTCATCTCCTTTGCAAACTGTATGGCCTTGCTGGTGTCCTCTTTCCCTAATCCCAGTGCTGCAACCCGCTGTTCCTCAATGGCAAAGCTCTTTCCTTCCTGCAGCGGGGCGTACAAGCCGCGGCCAATGCCATAACCAACACCCATGCCCGCTGCTCCGCTGATAGCGGCATCACCAGAAAATTGTTTGCGGCGGTCATAGGAGTGCTTAAGCGAGGCCTTGGTTTTGGCGGTATGCGCTTGCTGAGAACTGAGGAGGCGCAGACGCCTGGTCTGCTCGCCGATGGTGGCATTGGTGGCGCCGATTTGTTCTCGGAGCTGGCGTTCGTGGTTCCCCAGATCCTTGGTGCTGATACCGGCGCCATAGAGTTTCGAGCGCAGCCCCTGGAGCTGCTGGCTCTGCTGCTGATGCTGTTGCTTGAGCCGTTGAGCTTCACGGATCGCCGAACGCATATCCCGGGTCATCGCCTGGGTGGGGGCACCGGTTGCGGCGAACTGCTGGCTGAGGGCCTTGACCCGTTCACGCGCAGAGTCGAGGGCTTGCTTGGTTTGGTCTGCTGCGGTGCGTTGAGTACGCCATGCGCTGACATCCTTTTGCTGAGTGCTCAGTTCCTTCAGGCGTTCACGGGCCTGCTTGATAGCGCGGGCGCTCTCCAGGCTACTCGCGCTGATCTTTTTCAGAGGGCCGCTGGCCTTATCAATGGCGTTGAGCAACACCTGCAACTTGAGGTCATTCGCCATCGTTTGCGCTCCGTACCCTGGCGCGTTCGCGCCAGTCCATCAGTTCCTGCAGGTCCAGCTGGTCCATGTCAGCCGGTGCCCAGTGAAAAACCACGGCCAGGTCGGCCATGGCGTCCTCTACGCGATGAGGGATACTTCCGTCTTCACCGACTTGCGCAACAAAAAACCAGCGATCTTGCTGCCGCATTCCAGCAGGTCGGCGGGGTCCATCGCTGCGGCCTCGGGGGAGGTGATGCTCGGGGTGCTGATTCGAGGCAGGATCTTGATCAGTGAGGCGACGTCCATGTTCAGCAGTTCGACCAGGTTCACACCGCGCAGCTCGCCCGCCTGGGGCTTGCGCAAGGTGATGGTTTCGACGGTGCTGTTGCCGCGGCTGATTGGCGTGTCGAGGACCACGGTGTTGTTCTCGGCTTCGGGGATGGCTTGGGTGGTGTCTTCGGTGCTCATGGGGTGGTTCTCCTGGTTGCAGGGTTAGTCGCCCGGCTGATGGGCGAAGGGGTCATATGCCGAGGGCGGTGCGCTGCTTGTCGAGCATGTCCTTGCCCGCGACCTTTTCGATGAAGTTGAGGAGGTCGATCTCGATGATTTCCTCGTTGTCCACGGTCAGCTTGTAGTAGCTGCAGGTGGTCTTGATGCTGTGCTCGGTGTCTTCGCCGGACTTGGCATCGCCCATCTCGATCGACTCATGCCGGCCGCGGACAACGATCTCGACCGAGCTGACGTCGCCGGTGTCGTCCTGCTGAAAGGCGCCGGAGAAGCGCAGCATGATCCCTGCCGCGTTGACCGAACCGAACTGGCGCAGGCCGATCAGGTCCAGGCCGCCGGTCTTCCACTCGAACTGGATACCGTCATCGGAGAAGCCCAGGTCTGCCTTGACCGAGCCGTTCATGCCGCCGCCCCGGTAGGCTTCCATCTTTCGGCCGAGGGGCGGCAGGGTGACCGACTTGACCACGCCCAGGTAGCTGTTGCCGTCGTTGAACAGGTTGAGGTTTTTCAGTTTGCGAGGCATGGCCATGGCGGTGTTCTCCGGTGTCCTGGCACGGGGTGACTCCCTTCGCGGGGGAGCCCCGGGTTAGCTGTTGATCTTGCTGGCGAAGTCCATCAGGTAGCGGTCGGTGATCCACTGCCGCAGGGTGAGGTCTTCCAGCGGTGGAACCGGCGTGTAGTCGTAGTCGAGGAACAGCTTGCCGGCCTTGAGGGTGTCCTTGTCGTTGGCGTCGTCCGGGTACCAGCAGCTACCGCCAATCAGGTAGCCCTGGGCGACCATTTCCCGAAACTTGGCGTTGACCCCTTCGATGATGTCGCGCACCAGGGATGGGTGGAGCGGTCTGTCGACGGCCCACATATGCGCGGCGGCCATGGTGTCGGCCAGGATCTGCGCGGTGCGGGTGTAGTTCTCGAACGCGAACAGCGGATCGTCGCTGCAAGTCCGGCTGCCCCAGAAGCGGAACCCGCCCTCGTTGATCAGCGTGGTGATCTCGTTGCTGTTGAGGTAGTTGGCATCGGTAGCGGGGTTCTGCAGGTCCCAGAACACGTCGGCGCTGATGCCGGTGACGCCGTTGACCGCGACGTTGGACAGGGTCTTGTGCCAGCCGGTCTCCTGGTCAATCTTCGCGCGCAGGCCCAGTGCACGGGCCACGGCCGAGGCGGTAACGGTCTTGTTCGTCGCGGTGTCCCAGTTCAGGAACTCCGGCCAGATCACCATCATTTCCCGCGCGCCGAAGTTCTCGCGGTAGGCGACCACTTCTTCCTTGGTCTTGCAGTTCCAGGCGCTGACGTAGGCGAAGGCGCGCAGGTCCTTGGCGATGGCGCCCAGGGCGGTGGCGACTGGCAGGCTGTCGAGGCCTGGCACGCCGAGGATGCGCGGCACCATGCCGACGCGGGCCTTGGCCGCGAGCAGGGCTTTCATGCCGGTGTACTTGCCCTCGGCCGTGGTGGTACCGATCAGCGCACTGGTGGTGGCGGCTTCATCTGCACCTTCCTTGACCCGCACCACGATTGTGTAGGGCTTGGTCTGGTCGGCGATGGCCTGGAGCGAGGCGCGGAGTGTGCCCTTGGTACCGGCCTTGCCCACGGCTGCTTGCACATTGGTCAACAGGACCGGGGTATCGAGCGGGAAGGTATTGGCATCGGCGTCATCGGCAGTGCAGACCAGGCCGATAACAGCGGTGGGGATGGTGCGAATGGGGCGGGTGCCGTCGTTGAGTTCGAGGACCCGCACGCCGTGGAGATAATCGGCCATGGATTTTGCCTGCGCGTGATTGGAAGTGACAGTGCACAGGCTGCCGCGCGCGCGCCGGATCAGCGAGCGCGCAGGCTTGTAGGGGAGGGGGTTACAGGTGCCCAGGTAGCCAGACGGGTGCTGGTGGGCGGTGTTCGCTGAGCGGGAACTCGCCGGATTCGGGCCACCCTCGCAGGGCTCGGCGATAGGTCTGGAGCTCGGCGTACTGCTCGACTGTCAGGGTGGTAGCAGCGCCGTCCTCCAGTTCGTCGCGGTGTCGGGTTGCGACGCCATCGGTCTTGATTAACTGATCGTCCCGCCACTGCCGCTCCTGCCTCATAAGTTCCTCATGGGTCGGTGGCGGTGGATCGGCAAGCACGGGCAGCCCCTTTTTAACCGTGATGATCTGGCCCGCAGCGTTGCCTGCCAGCAGCTCGGCCCACCGTTCGCGAGAGATCTCCACTGCATCGCTCGGGATCACGCAGTCAGGGTTGCCGGGGTCGAAAGGGCCGTGCATATCGGGATCGTAAAAACCGCCAGTTTGCGCACTGAAATACATGATCACTCCTTACACTTTGCC
>NZ_JACKZK010000046.1:0-15249 GCF_014230245.1 Pseudomonas sp. MSSRFD41
CCCAATTGCGAAAGCAGTTGGGGTTTTGTCTTTGCGCGGACGAAAAACCATAGCGGCTCGATATTTACCGGGGCTGACCTGGTTCAGGCAAACACCTGCCCGGGCTGCAGGCGAGCGATCCAATTGCCGCGTGTCTGCTGCAGACCGTATCGAAAATGGCTGACAGTCGCCGGCTACCCAGGCGTAATTGCAATTTGGCCCGCCACTGGCCGGTGATAGTCGCAAGACAATAGCGGCCCTCGCATCGATCAGGCTGTACTCGGCGAAACTGTCGTCAACACTCAACCCCTAATGACAAGCCACCGGATTCAACGCGATCACGCTATTGGCGACCAGCAGTTGATGGGGCGACGGTTGCGGCAGGGCTTTACGGATCGATCGCAGGCCAGGCAGGCCGGCTCCCCGGGGCAGCCCCATGCCACAACATCTTCGCTTGGCATCTTCACTCTCCATGAGGTTTCCAGGCGCCTTTGCGCCAGCCTGGCCGGCCAAGAGCATCTTGCAGTCTCTTCAGTGAGTAACGCGGGGAAAACCGAGGAATCGGAACGACACCCTTGATCACAGGTCAATAGTGCCCCTCCGGCCAGCACCATTGATCAGCCATGGGAGAAATCCTGGCAAAGTCGGCGGCCGGTTTTTGGTATGGTGCAGCTCTTTTTTACGGAACCGATTTCACCCGCACGGACCAGCGTCGACCTCTATTTCACCGAGAAGCTGTAGCAATGCCCGAAGCGATTCCGATCAAGGACCACGAGAAAGAAACCCGCCTGGTCAACCAGCGGCTGCTGGCCTGCGCCGTGCTGGTAGCGGCCATCACCTGTGCGCTGGTGGGGCGCCTGTATTTCCTCCAGGTGGTGGAGTTCGACTACCACTCCACCGTTTCGCAGAACAACCGTGTCCACGTGTTGCCCATCACCCCGACCCGTGGGGTGATCTATGACCGCAATGGCGTGGTCCTGGCAGACAACCGCCCCAGCTTCAACCTGACCATCACCCGTGAGCGCGCCACCGATCTCAAGGGCGAGCTGGATACCGTCGCCGAACTCCTGCACCTGCCGCCAGAAGACCGGGCGCTGTTCGACAAGGCCATGAAGCAGGCTCGCCATCCTTTCGTGCCCGTCACCTTGTTCTACCAGCTCACCGAGGAGCAGATCGCCGTATTGGCGGTTAACGAATACCGCCTGCCGGGAATGGATGTGGAAGCCCAGTTTGTTCGTCACTACCCTCTGGGGACGCACTTCGCCCACTCCATCGGTTACGTCGGGCGGATCAACGAGAAGGAGGCCAAGACCCTGGACTCGGTGGAGTACCGGGGTACCCAGTCCATCGGCAAGACCGGTATCGAGAAGTTCTACGAGGCCGAGCTGCATGGCCATGTCGGTTACGAAGAGGTGGAGACCAACGCCCAAGGGCGAATCATGCGCGTGCTCAAGCACACCGATCCGGTGCCCGGGAAGAACATCGTCCTGAGCCTGGACGTGAAGCTCCAGGAGGCTGCCGAGCAGGCCCTGGGCGACCGCCGCGGCTCGGTGGTGGCCCTGGATCCCACCACTGGCGAAGTGCTGGCCATGGTCAGCAACCCCAGCTTCGACCCCAACCTGTTCGTTACCGGCATCAGTTTCAAGGAATATGCCGCCCTGCATGATTCCATCGACCGGCCGCTGTTCAACCGCGCGCTGCGCGGCCTCTATGCGCCGGGCTCGACCATCAAGCCGGAAGTGGCCATCGCCGGCCTGGATACCGGCGTGGTCACCCCCAGCAGCCGCGTCTTCGATCCGGGCTACTACCAACTGCCGGACTACGACCACAAATACCGCAACTGGAACCGCAGCGGCGACGGCTGGGTGGACATGGACGCGGCGATCATGCGCTCCAACGACACCTACTTCTACGACCTGGCCCACAAGCTGGGCATCGACCGCCTGCACGACTACATGGCCATGTTCGGCCTCGGGGAGAAGGTCTCCCTGGACATGTTCGAGGAAGCCCCGGGGCTGATGCCGTCCCAGGCCTGGAAGCGCGCCACCCGCCGCCAGGCGTGGTTCCCGGGAGAAACGCTGATCCTCGGCATTGGCCAGGGCTATATGCAGGTCACGCCGCTGCAACTGGCCCAGGCCACGGCACTGATCGCCAACAAGGGGGTGTGGAACCGCCCGCACTTGGCCAAGACCGTCGATGGCGTGGCCCCGGTGGACCCGCACCCGATGCCCAACATCCTGTTGAAGGACCCGCGCGAGTGGGACCAGGTCAACCATGGCATGCAGATGGTCATGCACGATCCTCGCGGCATCGCCCGTGCCGCCGCCGCCGGGGCCCAGTACCGGATCGCCGGCAAGAGTGGTACGGCCCAGGTGGTGGCGATCAAGCAGGGCGAGCGTTATGACCGCCTCAAGACCCGCGAGCGCCATCGCGATAACGCCTTGTTCGTCGGCTTCGCCCCGGCCGAGCATCCGCAGATCGTGATCTCGGTGATGATCGAGAACGGCGAGGCCGGTGGCCGGGTCGCCGGCCCTGTGGTGCGGCAGATCATGGACGCCTGGCTACTGGACCAGAACGGCCACCTCAAGCCGCAATACGCCGCACCGGCCAAGGCCCCTGGCGATCCCCACGTCTGAGTCAGCGCAGCACCAGGCTGTCCGGCACCTGCTCGTGGATACTGAGCATGTGCTGGATGCTCTGGAGAAACAGCGCCTCGGCCTGGCTCATCTTCTGCTCGCGGTTCCACAGCAGCTGGATATCGAAATCCACCACCCCATCCTCAGGCGGCAGGGGCCACAACAGGCCCTGTTCGACGTCCCGGCGCACCAGGTGGATCGGCAGGCAGCCAATGCCGAAACCGGCGCAGATCAACCGATGAATTTCCTCGAAACTGGTGGAAGAGGCGACGATCTTGCCGGTAAAGCCCTGCTGATCGCGAAACAGCGTCAGGGGTGACAGGTTGCCTCCCAGCTGGTCGCTGGTGAAGCTGACGAAGTTCTCCGTGGCCAGTTGTTGCAGGCTCAGGTTGGCCTGGCCGAACAGCCGATGGCGTGGGCCGCAGAAGTAGGCATAGCGCTCCCGGAACAGCACCCGCTGCTCCAGCCTGGGCTGCGGCAGCCGGCACAGGCCCACCCCCAGGGTCGCGGTCTTTTGCAGCAGCGAACTGATGATGTCCGGACTGCCCAGCACCTCCACCTCCAGCTCGATCTTCGGGTGCGCGGCATGGAAGTCAGCGAGGAACTCATCGTAGTGCCGGGCCTTCACCCCACTGACGGTGAGAATCCGGATCTTGCCCACCACATCGTCCTGGCGGCTTTGTACCACGGTGCCCAGGCGCGAGATATCGCCATAGATATCGGTGGCGATGCGCAGCACCTCCTCGCCGGTCTCGGTGAGTTCGAAGCGCCGTCCGCTACGGACGATCAACAAGCAGTCGAGCTGTTCCTCGAGCCGCTTGAGGGCCTGGCTGACCGCCGACTGGGTGATGTGCAGGCGCGCGGCGGCGCGGCTCATGCTGCCTTCCTGGCCGATCACCAGGTAGGTGCGCAGCAGGTTCCAGTCCAGGCGATCGTTGAGAAAACGCCGTCCGGCCCAGGAGCCGGTCACAGGATCGAGTGTCGACATGGGGCTCCTCTAAAAACGACCTGCCTCGCCTACGTTTTTAGAAGCGCCCATGGGGAGCTCTAGTAGTAGCAAGGCTAATAGTTAGGATAAGAATTCGAAAATTGACTAATCCTGGCACGACGGCGATAAAGCCCACAAGCGCCATAGAGCGCCGCCTGACTCAGCCTTCAGCACCTGCCCATAACTACAAATACACAGGTCCTTGCATGCACAGCACCCCTCAGCCGCGACGCGCCGCGGCAGCGGCCTTCATCGGCACCACCATCGAGTTCTACGACTTCTACATCTACGCCACGGCCGCGGCCCTGGTGCTGGGGCAGGTGTTCTTTCCCAGCAGCGACCCGGTGATCAGCACCCTGGCGGCGTTTGGCAGCTTTGCCGTGGGATTCGTCGCCCGGCCGATGGCGGGCATGGTCTTCGGCCACCTGGGCGACCGCCTCGGGCGCAAGAAGATGCTCCTGGTGACCATGGCGCTGATGGGCCTGGCCACCACCGGCATTGGCCTGCTGCCCAGCTATGCCAGCGTTGGCATCTGGGCGCCCATCGGCCTGATCGTGTTGCGCTTGATCCAGGGCATTTCCGTCGGCGGTGAATGGGGTGGGGCGGTGCTGATGGCCAGCGAACACGCTCCGGCCCGGCGCAAGACCTTCTACGCCTCCTTCGCCCAATTGGGCAGCCCGGCCGGCCTGCTGCTGGCCTTGATCGCCTTTCGCCTGGTCACCAGCCTTGCCCCCGAGGACTTCCTCGCCTGGGGCTGGCGCCTGCCGTTCCTGGCCAGTGGCGTGCTGATGATGGTGGGCCTGATGATCCGTAGCGGGGGGCATGAATCGCCGGAATTCGCCAAGGCCCGGGATAACCAGGAGACGGCGCGTTACCCGGTGCTGGAGGTGGTCCGCGACTGCTGGCGACAGATCCTCCTGGCCGCGGCGGCGGTGACCATCGGTTCGGCCGGTTTCTTCTTCACCAACACCTTCATGATCACCTACGTCACCCAGTACCAGGGCATCCCCCGGGCCACCATCCTCGACTGCCTGTTCCTCGTCACCGTGATCCAGCTGTTGTCGCAACCGCTCTCGGCCCTGCTGGCCGAGCGCATCGGTGAAGGGCGCTTCCTGATCCTGGTGGCCCTGCTGTGCATGGTCACGCCGTACCCGATGTTCCTGCTGGTCGGGACCCAGAACATCCTCTTGATGACCCTCGGCATCGCCCTGGCGGTGGTGATCCTGTCGGCGCTGTACGCGGTGATCGCTGGCTACATGACCCAGGCGTTCCCGGTGCACCTGCGCTACTCAGGCATCTCCATCGCCTATCAACTCAGTTGCGCCCTGGCCGGCGGCACCACGCCGCTGCTGGGGACGCTGCTGGCCAGCAAGTTTTCCGGGCAATGGCTGCCCCTGGCGCTGTTCTTCAGCCTGCTGTCGGCGTTGTCGCTGATCGGCGTCTGCGGACTGGCGCGCATGCGCGCCAACCCGGTGGTCCAACCCGCTCCCCAAGAGGTGTATCCGTGAGCAAACCTGAACACATGAGTGCCGTCGAATGGCAAGCCCGTTGCGAATTGGCGGCGCTGTATCGCCTGGTGGCGCACTTTCGCATGACCGACCTGATCGACACCCACATCACCCTGCGCATCCCCGGGCCCGAGCACCACTTCCTGATCAACCGCTACGGGGTGATCTTCGACCGCATGCGTGCCAGCGACCTGGTGCGCATCGACCAGGAGGGGCGCATCGTCGACCCCCACTACAGCGGGCACCGGGTCAACGCCGCCGGCTTCGTCATCCACTCGGCGATCCACATGGCCCGTCCCGACCTCAATTGCGTGATCCATACTCACACCGCCGCCGGCATGGCCGTGGCGGCCCAGCAGCAGGGCCTGCTGCCCATCAGCCAGCACGCGCTGAAGTTCTACGGCAAGCTGGCCTACCACACCTATGAAGGCATCGCCCTGTCCCTGGACGAGCGCCAGCGCCTGATCGCCGACCTGGGCCCGCACAAGGCCATGATCCTGCGCAACCACGGCCTGCTGGTGGGCGGTGCCAGCGTGGCCCACGCCTTCCACGAGATCCACTTCCTGGAGCGCGCCTGCCAGGCCCAGGTACAGGCCCTGGCTGGCGGCTCGGTGCTCAACTACCCGTCGCCGCAGGTCTGTGCCCACACCGCCGAGCAGTTCGAGCGCGACGAGGCCGACGACATCATCGAGCTGGCCTGGGCCGCGGCCCTGACCCTGATCGAACACCAGCGCGAGTCCTACCTGTCATGAGCCCTGTGGTGCTGCTGTCCCGTGACCCCCTGTTGCTGCAACAACTGCAGCAGGCCTTTGCCCGCAGTGCGCCGCAGGTGCAGGCACTGCTGGCGGACGACCCCGGGGCTGCCGAGGCACGGTTGGCAGCCTGCTGGTTCCCGCCGCCGGGCAGCCTGCGAGCCTTGCCGGCATTGCAGTTGATCCATTCGGTGGCGGCCGGCATCGATCATCTGGAACACGATCCAGGCTGCCCGCCATTGCCGGTATGCCGGGTGGTGGACCCCGGGCACCGCCAGGGCATGACCGAGTACGTGCGCTGGGCGGTGATCCACTACCACCGGGGCTTCGACCGGGTGCTACGGCAACAGGCCGGGCACTGCTGGGAGCGGCCGCTGCAAGTGCCGGCGCAGGACTTCAAGGTCGGGGTCATGGGCCTGGGTTCCCTGGGCGCCGCCATCGCCCAGGACCTCGCCGGTGCGGGCTACCCGGTGCGTGGCTGGGCCCGCAGCGCCAAGCAGCTGCCCCAGGTGCACTGCTTCGCCGGCGCCGAGGCGCGGGACCGCTTCCTCGACGGCCTGGACCTGCTGGTCAACCTGCTGCCCCTGACGCCCGAGACCCGGGGCATCCTTGGTCATGCCACCTTCGCCCGGCTGGCGCCCGGGGCGGCGCTGGTCAATTGCGGGCGTGGCGGGCACCTGCGGATCGACGACCTGCAACAGGCCCTGGCCAGTGGCCAACTGCGCGGCGCCTTGCTGGATGTCTTCGACCAGGAGCCGCTGCCGGCGGAGCATCGGCTGTGGAGCCTGCCCGGGGTCACCGTCACCCCGCACATGGCCTCGGCCGCCTCCCACGCTTGCATTGCCCGGCAAGTGGCGGAGAACCTGCGCCGCCTGGAGGCGGGCGAACCGCTGCTGAACCTGGCCGACCGCCGCCTGGGCTACTGAGTGTCCAGGCACGCCTGCAAGCGTTCGAGGAACAACGCCTCGGCGCGGCTCAGGCGCTGCTCGCGGTTCCACAGCAGGTGGATGTCGACATCGGCGATGCCCTCGTGGGGCGGTAGCCGCCACAGCAGCCCGCTGTCGACATCGGCCGCCACCACATGCTCCGGCAGGCAACCGATGCCGAACCCGGCGATCACCAGGCGGCGCACTTCTTCCAGGCTGGGGGAGGAGGCGACGATACGTCCGCTGAAGCCCTGCTGGTCGCGGAAGATGGTCAACGGCGAGAGCATGCCGCCGATCTGGTCGCTGGTGAAGCTGACGAAGTTCTCCCGTTGCAGGTCGCCCTCGGCCACATCCGCGTGGCCGAACAGCGGGTGGTGCTTGCCACAGAAGAACGCATAGCGCTGGCGCAGGAACAAGCGTTGCTCCAGGCGCGGCTGCGGCCGGCGGTTGAGGCTCAGGCCCAGGGTCGCGGTCTTCTCCTGCAGGGCGCTGACGATGTCCGAGCTGCGCATCACGTCCACCTCCAGGTCGACCCGTGGGTGCTGGCGATGAAAGTCCGCCAGGAACTGGTCGAAGCGCTCGTTGTAGATGCGGCTGATGATCAACAGCCGGACCTTGCCGATCACCTCGTCGGCAGGCTGCTCCAGCACGCTGCCGACCTGGGACACCTGGCCGTAGATCTCCCCGGCCAGGGCGAAGATCTGCTCACCGACTTCGGTCAGGGCGAAGCGCGGGCCACGGCGGGCGATCAACTGCCGGCCCAGTTGTTCCTCCAGGCGCTTGAGGGCCTGGCTCACCGCGGGCTGGGTCAGGTGCAGGCGCGCCGCCGCACGGCTGATGCTCAGTTCCTGGCCGATCACCCGGAAGGTGCGCAGCAGGTTCCAGTCCAGGCGGTCGTTGAGCAAGCGGCGGGCATCGGGGTCGGACATGGCGAAGGCTCTGGGGCGGGCGAGGGCTTGATAATAAGCCAGGATAATAATCGAGATAACCAATAGAAAATTGACTGATTATCCCCGGCCACGGATAAATCCACTCCACAACGGCGCTCGCAGAAGGCGCCTGCGCTGCACCGTCCTCCTGCCAGAACAACAATCAAGGGAGCCTGATCCATGTCCTCCGCCTCGCCTCAACCGCGCCGGGCCGCTGCCGCCGCGTTCATCGGCACCATGATCGAATGGTACGACTTCTACATCTACGCCACGGCCGCGGCGCTGGTATTCGGTGCCTTGTTCTTCCCCTCCAGCGACCCACTGTTCAGCACCATGGCGGCCTTCGGCACCTTCGCCGTGGGCTTCTTCGCCCGCCCCCTGGGCGGCATCATCTTCGGCCATATCGGCGATCGCATCGGGCGCAAGAAGTCCCTGGTCATCACCTTGCTGATGATGGGCGTGGTCACGGTGTGCATCGGCCTGCTGCCGACCTACGCGCAGATCGGTGCCACGGCGCCGGTGCTGCTGATCCTGTTGCGCATCGTCCAGGGCATCGCCGTGGGGGGCGAATGGGGCGGGGCGGTATTGATGGCCGGCGAGCATGCGCCCAAGGGCCGGCGCAACTTCTTCGCTTCCTTTGCCCAGTTGGGCAGCCCGGCCGGGTTGATCCTCTCGCTGCTGGCGTTCAGCGCCGTGACCCGCTTGCCCGAGGAGGCCCTGATGAGCTGGGGCTGGCGCCTGCCGTTCCTGGCCAGTGCGCTGTTGCTGGTGGTGGGCCTGGCGATTCGCCTGGGGGTCGAGGAGTCGCCGGAATTCCTCGCCAGCCGCGAGCGCGCCGCCAAGGCTGCCCGCCATGAGCAGGCGCCGGTACTGGAAGTGCTGCACAGCGCCTGGCGGCCGTTGTTGCTGTGCATCGGCGCCAACACCCTGGGGATCGCCGGGGTGTACTTCACCAACACCTTCATGATCGCCTACAGCACCCAGCAGTTGCAGATTCCCCGGTCGCTGATTCTCGAGTGCCTGTTCGTGGTGGCGATCATCCAGTTCTGCATCCAGCCCCTGGCCGCCTGGGTTGCCGAGAAGATCGGCGCCACGCGCTTCCTGTGCCTGGTGGCGCTGCTGGCCATGGCCTCGCCGTACCCAATGTTCGTGCTGGTGAGTTCGGCCCAGGCGCCGCTGATGATCCTCGGCATCGCCCTGGCGGTGGTGTGCATGGCGTCTTTCTATGCAGTGGTCGCCGGCTACGTCAGCGGCCTGTTCGAGACCCGGGTGCGCTACACCGCGATCTCCCTGGCCTACCAGGTCTGCGGCGCTGTGGCCGGTGGCCTGACGCCCTTGATCGGCACCTGGTTGGCCCATCGTTTTCTCGGCCAATGGTGGCCGATGGCGCTGTTCTACAGCCTGATCGCCGCCGTATCGCTGCTGTGCGTGCTAGCCCTGGCGCGCCGGCACGCCGCTGCCCATCGCTTGGAAATGGCATCCCACGCCTGACTGTCTGGAGAACCTGAAGATGTTGAAGATCAATGGCGAGCGCCTGTGGGCGAGCCTGATGGCCATGGCCGAGATCGGCGCCACCGCCCGTGGCGGCAGCTGCCGCCTGGCCTTGAGCGAGGAAGACAAGGCCGGTCGCGAACTGTTCGCCCACTGGTGCCGCGAAGCCGGGCTGAGCCTGAGCATCGATCCCATCGGCAACCTGTTCGCCAGGCGCCCCGGGACCGACCCGCAGGCTGCGCCGGTGATGATCGGCAGCCACCTGGACACCCAGCCCGAAGGCGGCCGTTTCGACGGGGTCTACGGGGTGCTGGCGGGGCTTGAAGTGCTGCGCAGCCTGAACGATCAGGGCATTGCTACCTGCAAGCCGCTGGAGCTGGCGGTCTGGACCAACGAAGAGGGAGCGCGCTTCACCCCGGCGATGTTCGGCTCGGCGGTGTTCACCGGGGCCATGGCCCTGGAAGAAGCGCTGGCGGTGCGCGACGCCGAGGGCATCAGTGTCGCCCAGGCTTTGCAGAGCACCGGTTATGCCGGCCAGCGGCCCTTGGGCGGGGCGGTGGATGCCTACTTCGAAGCGCATATCGAGCAGGGACCGATCCTCGAGGACAACGCCAAGAGCATCGGCGTGGTCAGCGGTGGCCAGGCCATCCGCTGGCTCGACATCCAGGTCGAAGGCATGGCCGCCCACGCCGGAACCACGCCGATGCCATTGCGCAAGGACGCTCTGTATGGCGCAGCGCAGATGATCCTGGCGGTGGAGCGACTGGCCGCCGATTTCGCTCCCGAGGGCCTGACCACCGTGGGTGAGTTGAGCATCGCCAAGTCCTCGCGCAATACCATTCCCGGCCTGCTGCAATTCACCGTCGACCTGCGCCATCACCAGGACCAGCAGATCGCCGCCATGGAGCAACAGGTCCAGCAGCGCCTGGAGGAGATCGCCCGGCAACGGGGGCTCAAGGTGCGCATCAGCCGCCACTGGGTGAGCCCGGCCACGCCGTTCGACGCCGACTGCGTGGCCGCGGTGCAGGAGGCGGTGGACGGCCTGGGCTACCCTCAGCAGTCCATCGTCAGCGGCGCCGGCCATGATGCGATCCTGCTGGCGCGCTACTGCCCGACCGCCATGGTGTTCATTCCCTGTGTCGGCGGCCTGAGCCACAACGAAGCCGAAGATGTCTTGCCCGAGGACGTGCGCCAGGGCGCCGATGTCCTGCTTAACGCCGTGCTGGCCCGTGCCGGCCGGGTCGCCTGAGGAGCCTTGCATGCGCAGTTTTTTCCACCCCGAACAATTGCTTCACCATCCCCGGAGTTATTTCTCCCGGGGCCAGATGCGCACGCCCCAGGAGGTGCCCGAGCGGGCCCGGCGCCTGGTGCAGGCGGTACACACCCTGGGTTTCGCCCTGGAGCAACCGGCGGATGCCGGCCTGCAACCCTTGCTAGCGGTGCATGGTGCGGCCTACCTGGAGTTCCTCGAACAGGCCCATCGGCGCTGGAAGGATATCCCCGAGGACTGGGGCGAGGAGGTCATGTCCAACATCTTCGTGCGCGAGCCCAACGCCCTGCGTGGCGTCCTGGCCCAGGCCGCGCGCTACCTGGCCGACGGCAGTTGCCCGGTGGGCGAGTGGACCTGGCGCTCGGCCTACTGGTCGGCCCAGAGCGCCATCGCCGGGGCCCGGGCGCTGCTCGATGGTGAACCGGCAGCCTATGCCCTGTGCCGCCCGCCGGGGCACCATGCGCGGGCCGAAGCCGCCGGTGGTTTCTGCTACCTGAACAACGCGGCCATCGCCGCCCAGGTGCTGCGCGAGCGATACAGCCGTGTCGCGGTGCTCGACACCGACATGCACCACGGCCAGGGCATCCAGGAAATCTTCTACGAGCGCAGCGACGTGCTGTATGTCTCGGTGCACGGCGACCCCACCAACTTCTACCCGGGCGTCGCCGGCTTTGCCGAGGAACGTGGCAGCGGTGCGGGCCAGGGCTACAACCTCAACCTGCCCATGGCCCACGGTGCCAGCGAAGAGGATTTCCTCGCGCGGCTGGAGCAGGCCCTGGCCGCGGTACGGGCGTTCGATGCCCAGGTGCTGGTGCTGTCCCTGGGCTTCGACATCTTCGAGCTGGACCCGCAAAGCAAGGTGGCGGTGACCCGTACCGGCTTCGCCAGCCTGGGCCAGCGCATCCGCGGCCTGGGGCTGCCCTGCCTGATCGTCCAGGAGGGCGGTTATCACCTGGAGAGCCTGGAAGACAACGCCCGGGCCTTCTTCGCTGACGCCGCGGCCTGGACCCGCTGACCGGATCAGGCGCTGGCTGTGTGTTTGCCAGGGGAGCGGATGGACGGCGTCCGCTCCCCGGCAAGATCCCTTACGGCCCCCTGAGTGTCAGCTGGCGCTGCTGGAGTACACCCGCTGGCCGCCTTTCCAGGTCTCGTGAACCTTGATGTCGCGGAGGCTGGTGGCCGGGACGTTTTCGTCCAGCGGGTCCTGCTCGAGGATCACGAAATCGGCGAAGTTGCCCTCGGCCAGGGAGCCGGTCCAGGCTTCGGCATTGCACTGCCAGGCGGCATCGTAGGTGATGGCCTTCAGCGCTTGTTTACGCGTCAGGCACTCTTCGGGGTTGAGCACCGGCATTTGTTGCGGATCCTGCACATAGGCTGTTTGCCCAGGCAGGCGCAGGCCTTCCATCTTGCGTGTCACCGCCTGCTCCATCGAGCGCAGCGGGCCCAGCGGCGTGACCGTGCAATCGCTGTGGAGGGAGATCCGCAGGTCCTTGCCCAGGGCCATCTGGCACAGGTCGAGCATGGTGTCGGCGCGATTCTCGAAGATCGCCTGCTGGAAGGCGTAGCCCCAGTAGCCGACATGCCCCACCAGGAAACTGGGTGACAGCCCCAGCTTGACCATGGCCTTGAGGCGATCTTCGCTGAGCAGCGAGCAGTGTTCGATGCGGTGGCGCTTGTCCAGGCCCAGACCCTGCTCGAAGGCTTTCTCGTAGGCCTGCAGGGTGAAGTCGATGGCCCGGTCGCCATTGGCGTGGATCATCAGCGGCCAGCCCTTGGCGGCGACGGCCTGGACCAGGTCCTGGTAGGCGACGGGGAGGTCTTGCGGATCCTTGTTGCCCTCATCGCAGAAGTTGAAGTTGCCCTTGGGGCGGGCACCGGCATTGCAGCAGTAGTCGGCGGTCTGGTAACCGGTCAACCCCTGGTTGGAACCGTCCGAGACCAGTTTCACCGAGCCCTGGTACATGCGCTTGGCCTGTTCGCGGCTAGTCGCCTGGTAGGCTGGCAGCTGGCTGATGCTCTTGGCCGTGCCGTTGCAGGCAGCGGCGTAGCCGATGCGCAGGGTCCGCGGATGGTTGAGGAAATAGGCATCCAGCAGCAGCTTGGAGATGGGGTCCATCATGGCGTCGTACAACAGGGTGATACCGCGCCGCGCGGCAGTGGCGAAGTAGTGGTCCAGGCGCTTGAAGATGTTGAGCATCTCCAGTTGCTGCTTGAGAGGAATGACCAGGATCGCCTTGAGCACATCCTGTTCCTGCACCGTGCCATTAGTGACCTTGATACCGGCCTGGGTGACCCGTTCGCTGGCGGCGCTGTTCAGGTAGGCGGTGTGCATCGAGGCGCTGACCAGCAACATCGGGTGCAGCTTGTCGATGCTGTCCAGGTTGCCGACTTCTTCGTCGAAGCCGCAGCCCAGGGTGATGAGCTGGTTCTGGCCCCCGGGCACCACCTTGAACGGCATCAGCGCCGGATCGACCATGTGCCCGAGGATCCAGGTCGAATTGTCCTTGGGCAACTGGGCCTGGATGGTGCTCTTCAGCCAGTTCCAGTCATAGACGGGGCGCAGTCGCTGGTTCTGCCGCTCGTCGTGGTTGAAGGTTTGGCTGTCGGGGTCGGTATCCACGTCATTGACGATGGCGCCCAGGTTCAGCCAGCCATCCATGGCACAGCTCTGCACGATATGGGCGTGGGGTTCCACCAGGCCGGGGAGCAAGGTCCTGCCGCCCAGGTCCTGGATGGTGTAGGCGAGCTTCAAGTCCTGCATGCGCGCCTTGACCTCGGCCAGGGTGCCGACGGCCACCACGTCGCCGGCATGGATGCCCAGGGCCTCGACCCGGTCGTCCATGTTGCCCTCGCGCAGCGGATAGAGGGTGCCATTGGTGAAGACGATGGATGCGCCGTCCGGCTCTGGCCGCGGGCCATGGGCTTCGCGGGGCAGCCCGGCCATGTAGCGGGCCGGGTCGAGGCTGTGCTTCAGCGCTTCCCAGACCGGGTTGTGGCATCCGCACTGGATGTAGTCGTGATCATTTCCATTTGATCCCATGATGCGTTCCTCAAGGTTCTTGGTGGTTTGAGGGGGGAAAGGTCGATGAGCCAGGAGCACAGGCAGGTACGATCCGGCTCGCGCTGAGCCTAGCAGTCGTTCGCCGGGCGAGCTGGCCCATTGCCACGAGCGGCCCGGTCCCCCGCCGGCCCGTGGCGGGGTTGGTTGGGGGCGAGGTTTGGCAAACGCAGGTAGCCCTCGAGGATTCCCAGGCGCGCGGCTAGATGTGCAGCCAGGCCAGCGAACCCAGCAGCACGCTGGCGCCTGCGGTGCCATAGGCCAGGCGCGCCAGCCATTGCTTGCGGGTCAGCAGGGTGATGGCCGCCATCGAGATGGCGATCTGGATCGCCATCATTGCCTGGGCCCAGCGATGGTGCTGGTGCAAGGCGGCTTCGGATTGCTCATCCCAATCCTGGGCCTGGGCTTCCAGGGCTTCGGCCTTGAGGCGCACGGCTTCCTTTTCCTTCTGGTAGCGCTGGGCCTCGATGCTGTAGTGCTTGGCGTCGACCCCGGGGATGTGGGCTGCCAGCTCCGCCAGGTTCTGCCGGCTGGACTTGGCCTGGTAGTAGTTCCACTGGTTGGCCGCCTCGGTCTTTTTCATCGCCGCATTGTTCTTGTCCATCGCCGCCAGGCTCTCGCTGGAGCCGGCCTGGTAGCTCAGCAAGGCACCGAGGGTGGCCATGATCGCCGTGGTGACGGCGATCTTGCTGGCGAAGCTGTCATTGCGGGCATGGGCCTGTTCGCTCACGTGTTCCACATGCTGTTCGTGGGGGCTGGGCACTTCGAAATCTTCGGTCATGGCGATCGATCGAAAGGAGGGAAAGGAGGAGTGGCAAAGTGTATCCACGGCCTCGTGGGGTGGCTGGACTGGCGCACGTTCGTTCAGCTGGGCGACAGCCTTGGGGCAGGCCTGGGATGCCAGTTCGATAACACAGCGCCGGACGAGCGGCAGAAAATGACCATTTTGCGATGGTTAAAAGGAAATTCTCGTTAGACGGTCGTCAGGGGCCTTTTTAAAGTGAGGTGCATCGAACCATCGAGTACCCCCTCATGCCTATTCATCGTGGGCCCGTGCTGGCCCTGTGCGCCCTGCTGGGCGCCTGTAGCGTCGGCCCGCAACGGCCGCCGAGCACCACCCTGGAGCTGCCCGCCACGCCAGCCGCGACCCCGGAACCCGGCGACCAGTGGTGGCGCTTGTACCGGGACCCGGCGCTGAATGCCGCCGTGCAGGAAGCCCTGGGGCAGAACCGCGAGCTGCGGGTGGCGGCGGCCAACCTGCTGCAAGCCAAGGCCCTGCTGCGTGAAGCCGATACCCTGGACCAGCCGCAGACCCAGTTGTCGGCCAACGCCGGTTATGGCAGCACGGCGGACGACCAGCTGGAAGCGGCCCTGGGCGACAACCGACGTATCCGCACGGGTACTCGCTACGGCATCGGCCTGGACGTGCAGTGGGAGATGGACCTGTTCGGGCGCTTGCATGGCCTGGAGCAAGCGGCCCGGGCCGATGCCGACGCCGCCAGGGCCGCCGAGGATGGCCTGCGGGTGGTAGTGGCCGCCGAAACCACCCGCGCCTGGTTGCAAGCCTGCAGCTATGGCCAGCGCCTGGATGTGGCGCGCCAGTCCCTGGCACTGGTGGAGCAAGGGCGCGACCTGACCGCCGAGCTGCATCGTTCCGGCGCCGCGCTGCCCCTGGACGTGGCCCGGGCCGAGGGCCTGGTGGGCCAGGTGCG
>NZ_JACKZK010000047.1:0-13735 GCF_014230245.1 Pseudomonas sp. MSSRFD41
AAGAACCTGCTGGTGAGCTACGACATCAATCCGTTGGGCTTCTTCTAAGCAGCGGCAAGCGGCAAGCGGCAAGCTTCAAGCGGCCCATGCGTGCCTTTGTCGCTTCTATCTTGCTTGCCGCTTGCCGCTTGCCGCTTGCCGCTTGCCGCTTGTAGCTTGTAGCCGCCCCTGTTGCCCCTACCAAGGCACCCCGCCAACCGGTGCCAAAGTAGCATTCGGTCCTGCCGGCCACCGTGCATTAATGCGGTTACCGGAATCCCCCGGCACGACAAGAGGATCGACCCCATGTGGCATAAACCCGCCTACACCGACCTGCGCATCGGCTTCGAAGTGACCATGTACTTCGCCAATCGCTGAGCCGTTCCGCTCCGGCCGCTGCTGGTGGCGGCCGGAGTCTTCTGTCTTCGGAGCACTCCATGCATATCCGCATCCTCGGTTCCGCGGCGGGCGGCGGTTTCCCGCAGTGGAACTGCAACTGCCGCAACTGCGCCGGTGTGCGCAATGCCAGCCTGCGGGCCCGGCCGCGCACGCAATCGTCCATCGCCCTGAGCGACCACGGCGTGGACTGGATCCTGTGCAACGCCTCGCCGGACATCCGCGTGCAACTGGCGTCTTTTGCGCCCTTGCAACCGGCACGGCGGCTGCGCGACTCGGCGCTGGCCGGGGTGATCCTGCTGGACAGCCAGATCGATCACTGCACCGGCTTGCTCAGCCTGCGCGAAGGCTGCCCGCAAAAGGTCTGGTGCACCGAGATGGTCCATCAGGACCTGTGCAGCGGTTTCCCGCTGTTCAACATGCTCAGTCATTGGAACGGCGGCCTGGCCTGGCAGCCGATCCACCTCGATGGCCGCGCCTTCAGCGTGCCGGCCTGCCCGGACCTGCTGTTGCGGGCGATTGTCCTGCGCAGCAGTGCGCCGCCGTATTCGCCCCATCGCGGCAACCCCCATCCGGGGGACAACATCGGCCTGTTCGTCGAGGACCGGCGCAGTGGCGCCAGCTTGTTCTACGCCCCGGGCCTGGGCCAGGTGGACCCGGCCCTGTTGGAGTGGATGGGCCGCGCCGACTGCCTGCTGGTGGACGGCACCTTGTGGCGCGATGACGAGATGCGCCAGTGCGGGGTCGGCGACAAGCTCGGCAGCGAGATGGGCCACCTGGCGCAAAGCGGTCCGGGCGGGATGCTGCAGGTGCTGGAGGCGTTCCCAAGGGCGCGCAAGGTGCTGATCCACATCAACAACACCAACCCGATCCTCGACGAGGACTCGGCCGAACGCGCGGAACTGACCCGCCGTGGCATCGAGGTAGCCCACGACGGCATGGACCTGCACCTGTAGCCGCTGCCGAGCCCGCGAAGCTGCGAGCGGGTGCGCAGCGCCCGCCAACCAGGCGCCGCGGTGCACCCGGCCGATCGTACAACCCGATCGGGCGACCCGTGCCGGAGCCTGCGGCAGCGTCCGCCCACCCACGAGGCGAGGTACACCATGGTCGGATTGCATTCGTCCGGCGATGCTTTAGGCTGGCGTTCTTTCCAGAACAATAAGAAAACAGGCTTTTGCCATGGGCCAGAATCTCAGTCTGCTGCGCAAGTTCGTCTCCCCGGAAATCATCTTCGGCGCCGGTTGCCGGCATAACGTCGGCAACTATGCGAAGACCTTCGGCGCGCGCAAGGTCCTGGTGGTCAGCGACCCCGGGGTGATCGCCGCCGGCTGGGTCGCCGATGTCCAGGCCAGCCTCCAGGCCCAGGGCGTGGAGCACTGCCTGTACAGCGCGGTGTCGCCCAACCCGCGGGTGGAGGAGGTGATGCAGGGCGCCGAGGTCTACCGGGAAAACGCCTGCGACGTGATCGTCGCCGTCGGCGGCGGCAGTCCCATGGACTGCGGCAAGGGTATCGGCATCGTGGTGGCCCACGGGCGCAGCATCCTGGAGTTCGAAGGGGTGGACATGCTCCGCATGCCCAGCCCGCCGCTGATCATGATTCCCACCACCGCCGGGACCTCGGCGGATGTCTCGCAGTTCGTCATCATTTCCAACCAGCAGGAACGGATGAAGTTTTCCATCGTCAGCAAGGCGGTGGTTCCCGATGTGTCGCTGATCGACCCGCAAACCACCCTGGGCATGGACCCGTTCCTTTCCGCCTGCACCGGCATCGACGCCCTGGTGCACGCCATCGAGGCGTTCGTCTCCACCGGCCACGGCCCGCTCACCGATCCCCACGCCCTGGAGGCCATGCGCCTGATCAACGGCAACCTGGTGCAGATGATCGCCAATCCGCAGGACATCGCCCTGCGCGAGAAGATCATGCTCGGCAGCATGCAGGCCGGGCTGGCGTTTTCCAATGCGATCCTCGGTGCGGTACATGCCATGTCCCACAGCCTCGGCGGCTTCCTCGACCTGCCCCACGGGCTGTGCAACGCGGTGCTGGTGGAGCACGTGGTGGCGTTCAACTACAGCTCGGCGCCGGAGCGTTTCAAGGTGATCGCCGAGACGTTCGGCATCGACTGTCGCGGCCTCAACCAGCAGCAGATCTGCCGGCGCCTGGTGGACCACCTGATCGCGCTCAAGCAGGCCATCGGCTTCCACGAGACCCTGGGCCTGCATGGGGTCAGCAGCAGCGATATCCCGTTCCTGTCGCGCCATGCGATGGACGACCCGTGCATCCTCACCAATCCCCGGGAGTCGAGCCAGCGCGATGTCGAGGTGGTCTATGGCGAGGCCCTCTGACGAGCAGCAACGGGCCCTGGCCGGGCTGCTGGGCCTGGGCAATCACTCGGCGCGCAAGAGCCACTACCCGGAGCTGGCCGCACGCCTGGAAGACCTGGAAACCGAGCGCAACCGCTACAAGTGGCTGTTCGAGCACGCCGTGCACGGGATCTTCCAGGCCAGCCTGCAGGCCGGCATGCGCGCCGCCAACCCGGCCCTGGCGCGCATGCTGGGTTACCAGGACCCCCAGCAAGTGCTGTTTTCCCTGGCCGACCTGGCCGGCAACCTGTTCGTCGGCGGCGCCCAGGAGCTGGAGGCCATCGGCGAGCAGTTGCAGCGCGAGCGCAGCCTGCTGGGCTACGAGACCCAGCTGCGACGCAAGGACGGCAGCAGCATCGACGTGTTGATGAACCTGCTGCTCAAGCCCGATGAAGCCGGGCTGGTGGAGGGCTTCGTCGCCGATATCACCGAGCGCAAGCTGGCCCAGCAACGCCTGGAGCAACTCAATGACCAGCTCGAGCAACGGGTGGCCGCGCGCACCGATGAATTGCTAGAGGCCAACCGCGCGTTGCAACAGCAGATCCAGCGGCGCGAGCGCAGCGAGCGGGAAGCGCGAGAGGCCCGGGATGCCGCCGAAGCCGCCAACCGCAGCAAGGACAAGTACCTGGCCGCCGCCAGCCACGACCTGCTGCAACCCTTGAATGCCGCGCGCTTGCTGATCTCCACCCTGCGCGAGCGCCAGTTGCCCAGTGCCGAGCAACTGCTGGTGGAGCGCACCCACCAGGCCCTGGAAGGCGCCGAGGACCTGCTCACCGATCTGCTGGATATTTCCCGCCTGGACCAGGCCGCGGTCAAGCCCGATCCGGCGACTTATCGGCTGGATGAAATCCTCGCGCCGCTGGTGTCCGAGTTCCAGTCGGTGGCCGAGGCCGCGGGCCTGGAGCTGCGGGTGCGCCTGGGGGACCATGCGCTGTTCACCGACCTGCGGTTGCTGACGCGGATCCTGCGCAATTTGTTGAGCAATGCCTGCCGCTACACCGAGCGCGGCAGCATCCTGCTGGCTGCGCGGCGCCGGGGCCAGCACCTGCGGCTGGAGATCTGGGACACCGGGCGCGGGATTGCCGCCGACCGCCTGGAGTCGATCTTCCTCGAGTTCAACCAGCTGGACGTGGGCCGTGCCGCCGACCGCAAGGGGGTCGGCCTGGGGCTGGCGATCGTCGAGCGCATCGCCCGCATCCTCGGTTACCCGGTGCAGGTGCATTCGCGCCCGGGCCGTGGTTCGCGGTTCAGCATCGAGGTGCCCCTGGCCGCCCGGGTGCCGCTGCCCATCGGCCAGCAAGCGCCGCAACCGAGCACCGGCAACCCGCTGCCCGGGCGCCGGCTGCTGGTGCTGGACAATGAGCTGAGCATCCTGGACAGCATGGCCGCGTTGCTGGGGCAGTGGGGCTGTCAGGTCGTCACCGCCACTGACCAGGCGGCGGCCCTGGAGGCGTTGCAGGGCCAGGCGCCGGAGTTGATCCTGGCGGATTTCCACCTGGATCACGGCATCACCGGGTGCGAGGTGGTGCGCCAGTTGCGCGAGCACTTCGGCCTGCCACTGCCGGCGGTGATCATCACCGCCGACCGCAGCGACCAGTGCCGGCGGGCCTTGCAGCAATTGGGCGCGCCGCTGCTCAACAAGCCGGTGAAGCCGGGCAAGCTGCGTGCTGCCTTGAGCCAATTGCTGGGGCAGGGTGGCGCCTAGAGGCCGGGCTTGCGGCTAGTGGGGCGGCGGACTTGCGGCTAAGATGCCGCTCTTTTTTTCAAGGACGAAGCCGGCCCTGGGCTGGCCCATACCCATCGATGAAGCCGTTGTCTTCGTATCACCCGCTGCTGTACTGGTTGCGCGTGCGCCAGAAGCGCCTGGCACGCAGCCTGGCCTGGCGTTTTTCCGGCCGGTGTTATGCGCGGCCCGTAGCCGACAGCCCGCGCTTGCCTTATCGCTACATCAAGCACACCTCCAAGCTGATCCGCACATTGGGCGATTGCGACCTGGCCCTGCAGCACAACAAGGTGATCAACCTCAGGCTGGCGGTGGCCTGTATCGATGGGGTGCGCATTGGTCCGGGGGAGTACTTTTCCTTCTGCCAGTTGGTGGGGCGGCCCAGTCGCGCGCGGGGGTTCGTCGAGGGCATGGAACTGTCGTTCGGCGAGGCGCGCAGCGGTATCGGCGGAGGCATCTGCCAGTTGAGCAACCTGATCCACTGGATGGCGATCCACTCGCCGTTGCAGGTGGTGGAGCGGGCCAACCACAGCTTCGATCCGTTTCCCGACGAGGGCCGGGTGCTGCCTTTCGGCTCCGGCGCGGCGATCTTCTACAACTACATCGACCTGGTGCTGCACAACCCCGGGCCGCACGCCTTCCAGCTCAAGCTGCACGTCGGCGCGCACCAGCTCGAGGGCGAGCTGCTGTGCGAGCAACCGCGCGGCTACCGCTACCACGTGTATCAGCGGGAGCACCGTTTCGTCCGCGAGGGTGGGCGGGTGCTGCGCGAGAACCAGATCTGGCGCGACATCCGCACCAAGGGCCAGGATTCCGAGTTGGTGCGGCAGGAGTGCCTGTATCGCAACCGGGTCGTGGTCAAGTACCCGGTGGCCGATGAGTGCCTGGTGCATTAATGGCGAACGGTCGGCCAGGGGCTCGTGGCACGGCCCGCGTAGCGCCAGGAGTGGCCTGGGCGTATGAAACTTCCTGCTTGAAATGCAGATAATTCATCAATCCAGTTTTATTCAGAATCAGTCCTCGGACTTTCCCTGGCAATTGCACTAGAATGCGAACCGTTCGCCCGGTGCAAGGGCTCTTTACCGGTGCAAGGATTGCCAAGGCCAGAGCACTGGGCGAACACCTCCTCCTGATCCGCGCCCTGCGCACATCGCTTCACACTCTCTTTACTCAGCGCTCCACCCTCATCGAGGGTCGTCGTCTTGCGTGCCCCAGTCAGAGGGCCACCGGGTACAGTGCCACCTGGCGGGCCTGCAGCTCGACCCATTGCGGGCCGTCTTGCGATGCGCCCTGCAACGACAGCAGGACGATGGACCCGCCGATAGCCAGCACTGCGCCGCCATCGCTGTCCACCTGCAACAACTGCGCGTTGATCCGCAAGCCATCGGTGCTCCAGTCCATGCAGGGGGCGCTGCTGGGGCTCGCGCGCAGGTTGTGGTTCCACTGGAAGTCATCCTCCAGGGCGAGCTCCACCTCGTGCTCGCTGGCCAAGGGCGGAAGCGGCCCCGACCACTGGCCGCGTCCGTTGCCCTCGGCGCAACTGAAACCGACCCACGGGCCATCGGGCATTTCAGGATGCAGGGCGGTCAGGGTGATGCGCATGGGCAGGGTTTCCACAGGCCGGGAGATGAGTGGCGGCAAGGCTGCCGCAGGCGGCGCTGGCTGGCAAGGCACGCGACGGTTTTCGTTTGGCGGTTATTTCGTCGAGATCACCCGTGCCGAGCCGCCGCTGTTCTTCGTCCAGGTGCGCCATGCCAGCGGCGACCTGTGGGATGAAGGCTGGGTGCGCTACGAAGATGGCGACGGCGGCCCGCTGACCGCCGACAAGGTGCTGGCTTTTGATGGCGATGCGGTGATCTACCTGCAACAGCGCAAGGTCCTGGTCTCGCAGAAGTCCATCGCTCGCTAGCGCTCCGAGGGTGTTGGGTTCGGGGGCTGTGGGGCATAGGCATCCCACAGCTTGTTGCGGAACTTGTTGTGCGGATCGACCCGCGCCTTGAGGGCGAAGAACTCGTTGGCCCGGGGATAGGCCGCGTGGAACTGCTCAGGCGTGGCCAGGATCTGGTAGGGCAGGTAGTAGCTGCCGCCGTGGCGGATGGCGCTGTCCACCAGGGACCGGGTCCACTGGCGCACCTCATCGCGGGCGGTCGGGCGGGTGTCTTGCTGGTAGTACAGCACCAGGGCGAACACTTCGGTCCGGGCCCAGGCCAGCAGCGTACCGGGATCGGCCTTGGCGTGGCGGATGGACAGGTTGATCACATTGACCTTGTGCCGGCGCAGGGTCTCGCCCATGTCCTCGACGAAGCCTTGCAACTGCCCAGGGGGCACGAAGTACTCCTGCAACACGTAGGTGCGCCTGGCCCGGGATGCCGGCTCCAGCTCGCGCACGTCGAGGCTGGCCTCGTAGTTGCGCCAGACCACTTGCTTGTCCTTGAACACCAGCGGGTCGATCACCTCCTCGCGGATCGACTTGCCCATGGGCCATTGGCTCACCACCTTCATGGCCCGGCGTTCCTTCCAGTAGTTGCGGTCCAGGGGCGTGAGGCGTTCCTCGACCGTCACCGGCAGCTCGGTCTGGCGGTAGGACACCGCGCGCAGGTGCTGGTACTGGTTGGGGTAGAGCACGGCGTTGTGCAGGATCACCTGGGGATCATTGGCGATGTGCTGGAAGAAATAGTCGTTGTAGCGCTGCAGGGGCATTTCTTCGAAGGTCCGCAGCAGGCGCTGGTTGTCGCTCAACTGCAAGGTGGCTTCGACGATCACCCCCAGGCCGCCATAGCCGCCGATGGCGCCGTAGAACAGCTCGGCATTGTTTTGCGGGCTGGCCTCGATCACTTGGCCGTCGGCCAGCACCAGCTTGATCGACTTCACCGAGCTCACCAGTGGCCCATGGCCGATGTAGCGGCCATGGGCGTTGACGCTCAGGGCGCCGCCGACGGTGAAGTTGGCGTAGCTCTGCATGATGCTCACGGACAGGTCGTAAGGGTCGATGAAGTCTTGCAGGGCACGCCAGGTGATACCGGCCTGGACCGTGATTTCCTTGCGCTCGCGGGAGAACGCCAGGACCTGGTCGAAGCGCTGCATGTCGATCTGCAGCGCGTGCTCGGTGGCGGTCTGCCCACCCATGCTGTAGCGGCCGCCGCCGATGGCGATGGGCCCGGGGTGATTGGCCACCAGCTGGACGATCTGCTCCAGGCGAGTAGGTTGCGCCACCTGGTCGACCACGATGGGATTGAGCTGGGTGATGTCGTTGACGATTTGTTCGCCATGGCTGGCCGAGGCCAGGCCCAGTGCGGCGCAGAACAGCAGGCCGGTGCTGAATTTCATGGAACCATCCCTGGAAGACGCCACCGGCAGGTGGCGCAAATGGCGGCAGGATAGCCTTACCGCCGTTTCCCGGCCATGGATTCTTGCGCTTACAGGGCGGGCAGGCCCAGGGCTTCGGCGCACTGCTCCAGGGAGCGTTGCTGGGTCTGGGCGTACAGCTGCAACTCGTCGAGGGTCGGCCGGCCCAGGGCCGCTTCGAATACCTGGCGGTTGGAGCGCCCGGCGTAATGGCTCTGGCTGTCGTCGCCGAGGTTGGACTGGAAGATCCCGGCAGCGCTGACCGGCAAAAAGTCTTCGTACACCAGGGGCTCGCAGCCCAGGTGCCCGGCGGCCAGTAGCGCTTGCACCGTGGTCGGGCGACCGGGCTCGGTACGGGCGGCGAGCCCGGCTTCGCGGGTGAAATAGCGGAAATAGGCCAGGCCCTGCTGGCGCATGGCGTCGTGGTCGTCGGGAAACTCGGCGAAGTGTTGCTGCATCAGCTGGTTGTAGCGCTGGGCATTGGCTTCGTTGGGGAAGTCGCCGAGCTCGTCGCGGGCGGCATTCAACAGGCGGTCGTAGAGGGCTCGGCCTTTGGGCGTGAGGGCCGCGCCACGCTGTTCGATCTCGCCGAAGCGGGCGCTGTGGCTGCCCTGGTTGTGCACCTGGTCGGTGAAGGCGACGCTTTCCTCCAGGGCTTTGAAGCTGGTCTGGCGCAGCAGGATCGGGCAAGCGCGGCGCGGCGGGCCCTCGATCACCGCCTTGGGAGTGATGCCATGCGCGGGCATCAACCGCTGCACTTCGTCGATGTCCAGGGTGCGCGGGGTCAGGTGGTTGATGTGCGGGCCCTTGAACGCCACCACGTCGGCGATCAGCCGGTGCTGGGCACTGAGGTTGGCGTACTGGGCGGCGCTGACCGTGGCGTGGTGGTGCCAGCGGAAGGTCTCCAGGGCTTGCTGGATGAACTCCTCGGCGGCGTCGGCGGCCAGGCCGCCCTGATCCTCGGCCTGATGGATCAGCTCCAGCACCCGGGGGGTGAAGATCGTGCGCCGGGCCAGCACCTGCTCGGCGAATGCGCGCAGTTCGGGGTTGTCGATCAGCTCCAGGCGCAGCAGCGAGGTGAAGACCCGGAACGGGCTGACCTGCAGGGCCTGTTCATGCACCGCGCGAAACGCCGTGGAATGCACCGGCACCCCGGCGGGGGTGAGGTCGTAGTAGCCCACCGGCTGCATGCCCATCACGGCGAACAGGCGCGCCAGGGTCGCCAGTTCGGCGGCGGTGCCGACGCGGATCGCACCATGGCGCTCCAGGTCCAGGCGCTGCAATTCGCCGGTGTGTCGCAGATGCCGGGCAATGGCCGGTTGTCGCTCCAGCACCTGGGCGTTGACCTGGGCCACCAGTTGCATCAGGTCGCCATACAGCGGCACTTCCTCACGGTACATATCCGACATCGCCCGGGAAAATCCCTGGCGGATCAGGTCAGGACTGACGAAGCGCTGGTTGCTCATGGACAAGGTTCCCGTGGCTGTGGATCGAGGCGTGGGTGGAGCGGGTCGGCCTCGATTCTGCGCAGCGCCGCCAGGGCTGACAAACGAAAGTTCCTCTGAACTTCATTCTGCAAACGAATGCATGGCACCAGGGCCGGGCGTCGGCAGTGGGGTAGGCCAAGAGCGCGCCACGACCAGGAAAGTGCTTATCGAGCGCGGCGCGGTTATCGCCAAGTATTCCCGAAGACTCGCGCCGAGGCTGGTAAAACAGGGCCTGTGCGAAGCTGCACATCGTATTTGGCGTGCTCAGGTCGGGCCATCCTGATGACCCGAAATGGGCGCTTGCGCGGTAACCGACAAGACGGTATCTACACGAAGCAGGGCCGCTCTCGCTGTGCGTTCAATCCTGCGGCGGGTGCAGGCGCCGGGCCAGTTCCAGGGCGGTGCGGGCGCTGGCGATACCGGGGACCAGCTGGGTGAAGGGGATGTCGATCAGGCGTTGCTCGCGCACTGCCCGCAGTCGCGACAGCACCGGATCGCCCTGTAGCAGGCGGCGCTTGCGCGCGGCCGGCGACCACAGGGCATCGGCCAGCAGCATCACGTCCGGGTCGTTGGCCAGCAGGGTCTCGCTGTCCACCACCAGGCGCGGGCGGTCGATGGCGGCGAAGCTGTTGCGCGCCCCGGCGGCTTGCAGCAATACCCCGACAAAACCGCGCCGGCCCTGGCTGGCCAGGCCGTTGACTTCGCTGTCCAGGTAGAACACCGACGGCTGGGGTTGATCCTGGTACAGAGCCCGGGCCGAGGCGAGGTCGGTATCCATCTGGGCGATCAACTGCCGGGCCCGTTCCGGCTTGCCCAACAACTGGCCCAGGGTCAGCAGGTCGCGGCGGATGTGCCCGAAGTAGTCCTCGTCGTGTCCGGCGCAGGCCGATTCCAGCAGGTAGCTGCCGATGTCGATGGCGCCCAGGCGCTCGCGCGAGCTGAAGTTGTTGGGGAAGGCCGAGGCGAAACCGCCCACCACCAGGTCGGGCTTGAGGCTGTACAGCACCTCGGCCGACGGATACTGGCGGGCGATCACTGGCACCCCGTGGTACTGCCCCTGGTCCATGGCCTGGCCATCGTCGTCCAGGTAGGCGACGCCGATCAGCGCCGGCCCGGCGCCCAGGGCCAGCAGTAGGTCGGCGCTGTGCTGGTTGAGGGCGACGATGCGCTGCGGCGTGCCGGGGCTGGGCCAGCTGTTACCGCAGTTTTCGTAGCTGCCGGCCAGGACCGGCCCACTGGCCAGCCACAGCAAGATGGCCAGGCACTTGGCCCGGGCCGTCCTAGGCATCGGTGGGTACTCCATAAGGGGTGGCGATCTGCAACTGGGCGACGGGCTCTCCGGCCAGCAGGTGCCCCTCCACCAGTTGCAGCACCTGGCTGTCGTTCTCGACCCGGTACCAGCAGCCATCCGGGTGCACGGTGAGTACCGGTCCCAGGTTGCAGGGGAACTGGCAGGCGGTGCGGGTCAGCAGCACGCCCCCGGGCTTCTCCATGAGGTCAAGGCGCAGCAGCTCGCGACGCAGGGTCTTCCACAAGGGCAGGGCGCCACGCCGGACGCAGCGCGGGCCGGTGCAGAGCAATACCTGGCGGGCGTGGGGCGGCACCTGCGACCAGTCCGGATCGCTGGCCACCGGGTTGACCTGGTCGCATGGCAGGTGGCGTTCGCGCTGGGCGATGCTGGCCCAGGCCAGGGCCGCATCCAGCCCCCGGCGCCCCAGGGCCTGGGCGGTGACCCACAGCCGTGGCGCCTGGGAGTGGGCACGGGCGCGGCGTCCCAGCTCATCGCGCAGCCAGTCCAGGTAGGCGCTGTCGGAGCTGGGCTCCAGGTCCACCACCAGCAACGCCGCGCCAGCCTTGGCCAGCGTTTCGTCCAGGGCCGCCCAGAGACTGTCGAAGCCATCCAGGGTATCGATCACCCGGGTCTCGACGCTGTCGTCGCGCAGGCCTTCGAGCTCGCGACAGAAGGCCTGGCCGAGGGCGCCACCCAGCAGGCCGGGACCGACGAACAACACCCGTTGATAGTGTTCATGCATGTCGGTCGGCCTCAGAAGCGGTAGGTGTAGCGCACTTCGGTGGTGAAGGGGCGCCCCAGGTTGTCCAGCGCCGGCCTGTCGCTGGTCATGCTGGTGGTGTAGTCGCGGTCGAACAGGTTCTCCACCAGCAGGCTCAGGCGATGCTGCTGGGCCGTGTCGAGGTAGCGATAGGCATCGGCATCCACCACCGAGTAATGGCCGTAGTCCACTTTCTTCGAACTCTCGACCTGGCCGATATAACGGATCGCGCCGCCCACGCCCCACATACGATCCTGCGATTCGAAGCCCAGGCGCGAGCGGGCGAAGAACCCGGGGATGTTGCTCAGGGTCACGTGGCGTGATTCGACCAGGTTGCGGGTCATGTCGGCGGACAGGTTCCATTGCGGGCTGAACTGCCAGCGTCCATCCACCTCGATGCCCCGGACCCTGACCTGGCTGTCACCGTTGACGAAATTGATACCGTCCAGGGCAATCAGGTCGTCGATCTTGCGCCGGTAGGCGGTGACGCTGGCATTGAACTCTCCGGCTAGCAGGCTGCCTTTGTAGTCCAGGCCCAGTTCGGCGTTGACGCTCTTTTCCGGCTTGAGGTGGCGGTTGCCTTTTTCATAGGGTTCGTTGGCGAACAGCTGCTCGGCGTTGGGCAGCTTGAAGGCATTGCCGTACTGGCCGCGCAGTTGCCAGTTGGGCGTGAGGTCGTACAGCGAGGTGAGCATGCCCACCGTGGCGCTCTCGCCGCCGCTGATTTTCTCGTGGCGCACGCCGATGCTCGGGTGCCAGTCCGGCAGGGCTTCGAACACCGGGCGCAACTGGGTATACAGGGCGTTGGCCTGGGCCTTGTTGTCGTCGATCTTGAGTACGTCGTCCTGGCCCTTGAACCACTGGTTGTCGGTGCCGAACACCAGCACATGGCCGCCGTCCAGCTCGGCCTTGCCTTCGGCTTGCACGCCCCAGTCGGTGAAGCCCCAGTAGTCGTTGTGATTGATGACCTTGATGCCGCCATCATCGTTGCTGTTGATACGGGTGTAGCGCGTGTCCCAATCGTTGACATGGCCCTTGACGAAGTAGCTGAAGCGCTCGCCCAGGCGTTGCTCGAAGGTGGCGGTGGCGATCTGCTGGACCCGGTCGTTGGTGGTCTGCTTGTTGTTCGCGGCGCGGGCGAAATCCAGGTTGGCGTCGGTGTACTGGTAGAACAACTCCAGGCGCGAGTCGTCGCCGAACCCCTGGATCGCCTTGGCGCCGAAGGTGGTCACCTCATAGGAGCGCTTCTTGTCCTTGGTGCTAGTGTTGTAGGCGCTGTTGCGAAACGGCTGGTAGCCGTCGGAAACGTTGTGGCTGACATAGGCCAGCAAGCCGAGGTCGCCCAGGCCGTTGCTGACGATGCGCTCCACCCGGGCATCGCCGCTCCTGCCCATGAAGCTATCCAGGCCCAGGTTGACTTCGCCGGAGGCGTCGCGGGTCTGTGGGCTGCGGGTGACGATGTTGATCACCCCGGACACCGCCTGGGTGCCGAACAGCAGGCTCTGGCCGCCCTTGAGCACTTCGATGCGCTCGATGGCGTTGGCTGGCAGGGTGTCCAGGTACAGGCCGCCGTACAGGCGGTTGTTCAAGCGCACGCCATCGAGCAGGATCAGCGTGTCATCGTTGCGCCCGCCCAGCAGCGAATAGGTGCCGTAGTCGAAGGGGCCGTTCTTGGGCGCCACATAGAGGCCCGGCACGTACATTTGCAGGACCCGGGTGATGTCGCTGCTGGGCCCGGCGCGTTCGATCTGCTGGCGATCAATGATTTCCACCTTGCTGCCGTACTTGGCCATCTCGGCCACGGTGGTGGACTCCACCGACGGGGCGGACACGAATTGCTGGTCGAGCTTCAGGGAGGTGTCGTCCGCCAGCAGCCAGGGGCTGAACAGGCAGCCGAGCAGGGCGCCGCCCATGGAACGGCGCGGAGCGCGCCAGTCGCGCGCAAGGGAAGTGTCTGTTGTTGTCATTGTTGGTCTTCTCGAAAGTGTCTTCGGGAAGCACGCAGGGAGAAGGTGGCAGGCACGCGCACGCGCCCACACCGGCCCATGCCCGCCCACCGCAGGATTGCCAAACAGATGCTTCAGGCCGGTCTCCGGGCTTGCGAGGCTGGCTGCATTCGCCTTCCCATACCTTGGGTACAGTGGCGTGTTGAATGCAGCACTCGCTTACCGTTGCGGGGGCAGCACCGGACTTGCCCCTGGGGCGCACCGGTTTCCCGTTTCACCTCACGCACGGCGGCGTGAGGCACCTGAAACAGGGCGGCATCTGAACATCCGTCCGGCCGTTCGTCAATCCTGTGGCCGACACGATCGCGCCCGCTGCGCAGTCATACCCTGATCGCCGAGCCCAGCCCCGCTCCCGTAGCCGCTGCTGAGCCTGCGAAGCTGCGCCAA
>NZ_JACKZK010000048.1:0-11721 GCF_014230245.1 Pseudomonas sp. MSSRFD41
GGCAACTTCGAGAATCTGGTGACCAACCCGGCGCCAGCTGTCACCAACGTCACCGACACCATCGACGACTCCACCGTGTCGCTGAAGGCCACGCCTTCGGCAGCCGAGGGCGGCCAGATCACTTACACCGCCACCGTCACCGCCCCAGTGACGGGCTCGCCTGTGACCGTCACCCTGGCTAACGGTGAGAAAATCACCATCCCAGTGGGTGAAACTACCGCCTCGATCAACGTTACTGCACCTAACGATGCGCTGGTTGGCCACAGTTCGGTGACCAACTCCATCACCGATGTGAGCGGTGGGAACTACGAGAACCTCGTAGCTGATAAGACTCCGGTCAATACCACCGTGACCGACACCGTCGACACCACCAACCTGTCGCTGACGGCTACACCGTCCGTGGCTGAAGGTGGCCAGATCACTTACACCGCTACCTTGACCAACGCTGCCGGTACTCCGGTCACCGTGACCTTGAGCAACGGTGCGGTCATCACCATCGAAGCGGGTAAAACCACTGGGACCGTCACCGTTCCGGCTCCGGCCGATGACGTGTACAAGGACGCCGGTAAGGTTGAAGCGACCATTACCAAAGCCGAAGGCGGTAACTTCGAGAAGCTGGTTCCAAGCACCACGCCAGCCGTGACCGACGTCACCGATACCATCGATACCTCCACCGTGACCCTCAAGGCCACGCCTTCGGCGGCCGAAGGCGGAACCATCACCTACACTGCTACCGTCACCGCGCCGGTCACCGGTTCGCCGGTGACCGTAACCCTGGCCAATGGTGAGAAAATCACCATCCCGGTTGGCGAGAGCACTGGCTCGGTGAGCATCACGGCCCCGAACGACGCGCTGGTCGGCCACAGCTCCGTGACCAACTCGATCACCGACGTCAGCGGCGGCAACTACGAGAAACTCGTAGGGGACAAGACTCCGGTCAATACCACCGTGACCGACACCGTCGACACCACGACCCTTAGCCTCAGCGCTACCGGCACCGTGGCCGAGGGCGGCTCGATCGTCTACACCGCCACCTTGAGCAACGCCGCCGGCACGCCGGTGACCGTCACCCTGAACAACGGCGCGGTCATCACCATCGCCGCGGGCAAGACCACTGGTACCGTGACCGTCGCCGCGCCAGCGGACGACGTGTACATCGACGCCGGCAAAGTCAACGCCAGCATCAGCGGCGCTACCGGTGGCAACTTCGAGAAGCTGGTCACCGATACCACGCCGGCCGTGACCAACGTCACCGATACCATCGACACCACGTCGGTCAGCATCACCGGTAGCGCTTCGGTGGTCGAGGGCCAGGCCGCCAGCTACACCGTGAGCCTGCCCCACCCGGCGCAAACCGAAGTCACCCTGAAGATCAGCTACAGCGGCACGGCCACCGACGGCTCGGACTTCACCGGCGTCTACACCGTGAAGATCCCGGCCGGCGCCAGCAGCGCCACCTTCAACGTGGCGACCATCGACGACAAGATCACCGAGAGCACGGAAAACTTCGTGGTCAAGATCGACTCGGCCACTGGCGGCAACTTCGAAAAACTGGTGGTCAGCGGCACCAACGGTAGCGTCACCACGTCGATCATCGACAACGACGCGCCGCCGGTCATCGACCTGGATGCCAACAACTCCAGCGGTGCCACCGGCGCCGACTACAAGGTCACCTTCACCGAGGGCACCAGCGGCCCTGGCGTGTCGATCGCCGATACCGACCTGAGCATCACCGATCCGGACAGCACCATGCTCACCGGCGCCACCATCGTGCTGACCAACCGTCAGCCCGGGGACTCGCTGAACCTGGGCAACAGCGTCAACGGCATCACGATCAACGCCAACAGCAAAGACGGTTCGATCACGCTGACCCTGTCGGGCAACGCGACCCTGGCCGACTACATGCAGCAGATCAAGAACATTACCTTCACCAACAACAGTGAAGATCCGAGCACCACGCCACGGACCATCACCGTGACCGTGACCGATGGCAGCAACTACTCCAACGTCGCCACCACCACGGTCAACGTGGTGGCGGTCAACGATGCTCCGGTAGCCACCGGCGGCGCCGTGACCGGTACCGAAGACACCGCGCTGACCCTGACCTGGAACAACTTCGGCGTCAGCGATGTCGACAGCCCGGCGTCCAGCCTCGGCGTGAAGATCACCCAGCTGCCGAGCGACGGCAAGCTGCAGTACCTCGACGGTTCGACCTGGAAGGACGTGGCCAACAACCAGACCTTCAGCAAGGCCGATATCGATGCCGGCAAGCTGCGCTTCACGCCTGATGCCAATGAATCCGGCACCAATGGTTATGGCGGCCACGGCGTGGGCAACCAGCAGGCGGATTACGCGCAGATCAAGTTCCAGCCCACCGACGGCCAGGCCCTGGGCAACACCGGCACGGTGACCATCGACATCACTCCGGTGGCCGATGCGCCGAGCTTGGGCGTGGCGAACAACAATGTGGACTCCATCGGCCTGCTCAAGGAGACCTGGACCAGCCTCAACGGCCTGGGAACCAACGGCAACGGCATTACCGGCGACGCGCTCAAGGCGGTGTTCGACAACTCCGGCAAACCCACCAGCAGCACGACGGTGACCAATGCCCAGTCCGATGCCAGCGTCCCAGGGGGCAGCGGTTCGAAAACGTCCGGCCTGATCTACCTGGAGGCCGGCAAGACCTACAGCTTCAGTGGTACCGGCGACGACAGCCTGCTGATCACCATTGGCGGCAAGAACGTGGCTACCGCTCTCTGGGGTTCGGGTGGCGGCATCAGCGGCTCGTTCACCCCGACCACCAGCGGCTACTACACCCTGGACATCTACCACGCCAACCAGAGCGGTCCGGGGAGCTATGACGTCAACCTGTCGGTCAATGGCGGTGCACCAGTCGACCTGAGCAACGCCAACATCCCGATGTACCCTAACGAAACCGCGCTGAACAATGCCGGCGTCACCCTTTCCGAGCTGCACGGCAGCAACGGCGAGGGCTACTACGACGGCTACAAGTTCAATGAAGGCGCCGAAGGCGGCACCGTCAAGCTGGCGAAGATCACCACCGCACTGACCGATACCGATGGCTCGGAAACCCTGAGCGTGAAGATCGGCGGCATCCCGGCCGGCTCGGTACTCAGCGATGGCGCCGGGCACACCTTCACCGCGACGGCAACCAACGGCGAGGCCAACGTCACCGGCTGGAACCTGGGCAGCCTGACGGTCACTCCGCCGCCTTACTACAACGGCACGTTCAACCTCAACGTGACCTCGACCTCCACCGAGTCCCTGGGCGGCTCTGCCAGCACCTCGGCGCAGATCCCGGTCAAGGTCTACCCGGCCGTGTACAACCCGGTGGTCGGCACTTCCGGTGACGACACCTTCACCGGCACCGAAGGCAACGACATCGTGGTCGCCGACATCGGTGGCCTGACCGTGGTCCCGGGCACCAACTACAACATCGCCTTCATGGTGGACACCTCGGGCAGCATGGGCAGTTCCATCAACGCGGCCAAGGAGTCCCTGGCGTCGGTGTTCAATACCCTGAAAAACAGCATTGGCGGCGCCGGCTCAGGCACGGTGAACATCTTCCTCGCGGACTTCAGCTCCCAGGTCAACAAGTCGGTTTCGGTGAACCTCAACGATCCGAATGCCCTGAACCAGCTCAAGGCCGTACTGGACTCGATGAAATCCGACGGCGGCACCAACTATGAAGACGTGTTCAAGGCCACGGCCAACTTCTTCCAGAGCAACCAGGCCACCAGCAACACCAATGCCAAGAACCTGACGTACTTCATCACCGACGGCAAGCCGACCTACTACCAGGCCGGCGAGCAGACCAACCCGACGCTCTACAACGGCGGTCCGAAGCTCGATGATGTGATCGACGTCAATAAGTACAAGCTGGGCGATAGCTTCACTGTCCGTCTCGATGACACCCATATCTTCAGCGTGAATGCCAACGGTACGGTGGTACTGCAGACCTACAGCAGCAACTGGTGGGATAACGGCTGGAATAGCGCGACCCTTGGAACCCTGCACGCCCAGGGCGATGGCACCTATGAGCTGTCGTACCGTGCCGGTTCAGGCAGCAGTACCGACTGGAGCACCACCAACAACTCCAATTCCGGCTTCGCGTTGTTGAGCAAGCTGTCGGAAGTGGAGGCCATTGGCCTGAACAGCGGTGTCAGCCTCAACGACCTCAAGCCGTATGACACCGATGGCAAGCCGCAGACCAACATCGATCCGAAGGACCTGGCCAACTCGATCATCGGCCATACCGAGGCCACCATGCCGGGGGCGGATACCGTCAACGGCGGCAATGGCAACGACATCCTGTTCGGCGACCTGGTGAGCTTCAACGGTGTGGCCGGCGAGGGCTACCAGGCCATGCAGGCCTATGTGGCCAAGCAGACCGGGGTCGAGGTGAGCAAGGTCACTGCTAGCAACGTGCACCAGTACATCACCGAGCACTACACCGAGTTCGATGTGTCTGGCAGCCACGATGGCAACGACACGCTGCTGGGCGGTGCCGGCAATGACATTCTCTTCGGCCAGGGCGGCAACGATCTGCTGGACGGCGGCAAGGGCAATGACATCCTGCTGGGCGGCACCGGCAACGACACTCTCATCGGAGGCAAGGGCAACGACATCCTGATCGGTGGTTCAGGGGCCGATACCTTCGTCTGGAAGGCCGGTGACACTGGCAACGACGTGATCAAGGACTTCAAGGCCAGCGAGGGTGACCGGATCGACCTGCGGGACCTGCTGCAAGGCGAGAGCGCCAGCACCATCGACAACTTCCTCAAGATCACCACCGTGGACGGGGTCTCGACCCTGCAGGTCAGCTCCGAAGGCAAACTCAACGCCGCCGGCGGCCTGGCCAACGCCGATGTGACGATCAAGCTGGAAGGCAACAACTGGTCCAATGCCAGCATCAACTCGTTGATCGCCGGCAGCGATCCGACCATCAAGATCGACCACAACAACAGCTGATCGGCTCCTGGCCACCGCCGCTCGCCAGCGGTGGCCAGGCCCCGGCAGACAGCAAGCGCCGTGACGATTGGCCCGGCACAACGCATACTCGCTTCCTGAGTACCGCGTTGGCCTATGCTGCCGGCGGCTAGACGCTGAGAAAAATGCCTGAGGGATATGCCATGTTCTACGTGCAACGCGATGCACAAGGTCAGCTGATTCGCGTGGAAGCCGCCGCTTACGCCGAAGCCACCGAGACGCTGCCCGCCGACCACCACGAGATCCAGACCTGGTACGCCAACGAGGCGGTGGAAGTCAGCCTGAAGCAGCTCAAGCACAGTGACCTGGATATGATCCGGGTGCTGGACGACCTGATCCAGGTCCTGACCCGCAAGGGCGTGATCCGCATCACCGACTTGCCGGAAGCGGCCCAGGTCAAGCTGCTGGACCGCAGCAACGCCCGTGAGGCGCTAGGTGGCTTGAGCCGCTTGATCAACGATGATGAAACCGGATTGATCTGAATCCGCCCTACCGGCCTGCCGGCGGGGCGTGATCCGGCTCCTCAATTCCAGGGCGCGGGCTCGCCGAACAACTGCCCCTGTACCCCGAACAAGCCCATTTCACGGATCACCTGCAGCTCGCCCTGGGTCTCGACCCGCTCGGCGATCAGCGGCAGGTCTATGCTGTGGGCGGCACGCTGGATGGCTTCGATGAACAAGCGCTTGTCGCTTTCCTGATCGATGTCGCGGATGTAGCTGCCGTCGATCTTCAAGTAGGCCAGGCCCAGGCGCGCCAGGTTGCCGATCATGCTGAAGCGGCCGCCAAAACGCTGCAGGCTGAGGGAGAAGCCCAGCTCGCGCAGTTGCCGGGTCAACTGCTCCAGGCGGGCCTGGTCCGGCAATTGCTCCTCGCCGATCTCCAGGGTCAGGCGAGGGCCCAGGTCGGCGTGCTGGCGCAGAAGGTCGAAGACCCGGTTCAGCGCGTGCGGATCGGCCAGGGTGGCGGCCGACAGGTTCAACGCCAGGGACTCGGAATGGCCTGCCAGATGCCCGAGCACCTGTTCGAGCATCAGCAGGTCCAGGCGCGAGGTCCAGCCGAAACGCTCCAGCCAGGGCAGGAAGCGCCCGGCGGGAATGGTTTGGCCCTGTTCGTCGAGCAACCGCGACAACACCTTGTTGTGCAAGACCTGCGAGGTATCCCGGACCGCCACCACCGGCTGGAAATACAGCTGGAAGCGCCGTTGCGAAAGGGCTTGGTCCAACAGTTTGTGCCAGGCATGGTGATCGTCCCCGACCTGGGCGCTGGCGCTCTGGTCAAGACAAGCCCAACTGGCATCGCCCTGGGCCTCGGCCTGGGCCAGGGCCTGGTCGCCAAGGCTCAGCACCGCCTGGGGCGAATCGCCATGGGCAAAGGCCGCCAGGCCAATGGACGCGACCGACGCCACATCGGTGGCGCCCGTGGCGTGCAGGTTGCCCAGGGCGCTGTCCAGGTTCTGAGCCAGATGGATGGCTTCCTCGCGCACCAGGCCAGGGGCCAGCACCGCGAACTCGCCACCACGGACCCGGGTGACCAGGTTGTGGGTCTCGGGATACTTGTTGCATTCACGCAGCAGCTGTTCACCCACCGCCACCAGCAACTGGTCGGTGCGCTGTCCGCCCAGGCGCTGGTTCAGTCCGGCCAGATCCTTGACCCGCAACAGCAATAGGTAGCCGGAGTTGGCCTGCTCCGGATTGCTGACCCGGGCATGCAGCTGCATTTCGAAATATCGCCGGTTGGCCAACCCGGTAAGGCTGTCCTGGTAGGACTCGGCGCGCAGTTTTTCGCTGCGCTCGGCCTGCTCCTGGAATAGCGCCTTGAGCTTCTCCACCATCTGGTTCATGGCCTGCACCACCCGGCGCAGCTCGGGGGTCCGCGGCAGTTCCGGCAGGCTGAGGAACTCGCGCCGGGCAATGGCATGGGATTGCTTGACCATGTAGTCCAACGGCCGCAGTTGACGACGCAACAACAGCGCCCCGAGCACCGCGCTCACCGCTCCGCAGATCAACAGCCAGCCCAAGCTGCCCAGGGCGCTCTGCCACAGCTTGGCCACGGCGAACATCGGGTGGCTGAGCACCTCGACCCGGGCCGCCTGCTCCCAGCCACGGCTGACGATGGCATCGCCACCGGCCGGCTCCAGGCCGATGAGGCTGACAAACCACTGGGGCACGTTGCCCACTTCGGGAATGCCGCTGCGTTCGACGATGGTCTTGTCGGTGGCCAGGTCCACCACCCGGATGCTGGCGTAGTAGCCGCTGTCGAAGATGGAGCTGACCATCAGCTCGACCATCGCCGGGTCATCGATATTCGGCGTCAGCGAAAGGGCCAGGGCGGTGGCCGCATCCTGGGCATGGGAACGCAGTTGGTTGACGTACTGGGTGCGCGAGCTTTCCAGGCTGACCATGAAGCTGCCGCTGAAGGCCACCACCAGGAACACGCAGATTGCGATCAGCAGTTGTTTGAACAAAGACATCTGGGCTCGTGCTCCTAGTTAGTCGTCTCGACCGGGAATCCTTCGGCCTGCATTTTCTTCAGTACATCCTGCCAACGCGACAAGCGCTTGGTGTCACCGACACGCTTGTTGCCCTTGGCTCCCGACAGCCACAGCCCTTCGGCATTGAAGGAGTACACCGGCAACAGGTCGGTTCGCTCGCTGGCCGGGCGGATCGAGTCCTCCAGGCTGTCGAGTACCAGCGGCATGGCGTCCGGGGTGGAATAGTAGGTCAGGACCATGTGTGCGCGGTTCTGGCGCAGGGCCTTGACATAGGTGATGCGCAATTTGTCACTGGCGACTCCAAGGCGGCGCAGGCTGAAATACTTGGCGATGGCATAGTCCTCGCAGTCGCCGGCGCCCTTCCACAAGGCCTCGATCGGTGTTTCCCAGTAGTCCACCTGGTGCCAGAGGTCGATATCCTCGACATAACGCATGTTCTTGTTGAAGAACAGGTTGACCACTTTCAGTTGCTCGCGCTCGGCCACCTGCTTCTGGGTCGCCAGCAGGTGCTGCCAGGCGTCGATGCGTTGCTGGCCTTCGCCCAGGGGCCCATAGAGCGCCGTGGCCCGCCGGCTGATCAGGGAGAAGTCCCAGTCGGCGTGCAGGCCGCCCAACAGCACGCCGGCCAGCAGCAATGCCGAGCCGAACCAGCACAGGGTCCGGGAAAGAGCTAAACGTGCCGCCAATGCGTCGCATCCAAGGGAGCTTTCGTGAATTGGCTGATGGTGAAGGCTGGCCCGGCAAAAAACAATGGCACCTTGAGATCGGTCACCGGCAGAATGTGCTCCGCGGCGGGCAGCCGTCGCCTGCTGTGCACGAGAGCCTGACGAGCGCGTGCATTCATCGGCATCAGCCACTATTTTAGATGCCCTGTCGCGCCGGAAGAGGAACTGCCGGCCCCATGCTTAAGGAAAAGCTGTGGATACCGATACCCGACAATGGACCCTGGTGGTCAACTCTGGACAAGCCACGCAGATCCGCCTGATCTGTTTTCCCCAGGCCGGGGCCGCCGCCGAGCAACTGCGAGTCTGGTCCAGCGGATTGGCCGATCATATCGAACTGGTGGTGGTCAATTTGCCAGGGCACGGCCCGCGACGCTACGAAGCTCCCTGTGACAACTGGCCGAGCCTGCTGGAAAATACTTTCGCGGCGCTGGCCCCCTGGCTGCAGAAGCCCCATGCATTGTTCGGCCATGGCCTGGGAGCGCTGCTGGCCTATGAGGCCTGCAAATATGCCCAGGAGCGGTTTCCCCGGCAAACCCGCCATCTGTTCGTCTCCGGCTGCCGCAGCCCTGACAGCCTGCCCCGCCGCCCCTTGCTGCATACCCTGCCCGATGCGGCCTTTCGCGAGGCGATCCTGACCTTGGGTGGCAGCCCCCTGGAGATCCCCCGTGGACAGGACGACCTGCAAGCCTATGAGCAATTGCTGCGCACCGGCCTGAAGCTCTTCGAAACCTGGTACGACACTTCCAGTGGTTGCCTCAACGTACCGATGACGGCCTTCTACGGAAGCGAGGACCCACTGGCGACCGCCAGCCACATGCTCAATTGGCGGGAGTTCACCACCCGCGAATTCGAGCTGATCGAGGTGCTGGGCAACCACTTCTTCATCAAGTCCCAACGCCAGCGCCTGCTGCAGGTGATCAATACCCACCTGGGGCTGCTGGGCGAACCCCTGGGCTGAATCCCGGCCATGAAAAAGCCCGCCCTGCCATGAGGCAGGAACGGGCCTTGAGCACCCCAGGGGCGGGCTTCAGATCTTGAAGCTGTCGACCAGTTGCTTCAGGCGGCTGGCCTGTTGCGACAGGGCATCGCAATCCTTCAGCGTTTCATTGAGGTTGGCGACACCTTGCTGGTTCAGCAGGTTGATCTGGCTGATGTCGATGTTGAGGGCTTCCACCACCGCGGTCTGCTCCTCGGTCGCGGCAGCCACCGACTGGTTCATGCCGTCGATCTCGCCGATGCGCTGGGTCACGCTGATCAGGCGGGCGCCGGCCTGGTTGGCCACTTCGACACTCTGTTCGCTGGATACTTGGCTGGCGTTCATGGTGGCCACCGCCTCGCGGGAACCGATCTGCAGGGAGGTGATCATCTTGTGGATCTCTTCCGCCGACTCCTGGGTGCGATGCGCCAGGTTGCGCACCTCGTCGGCCACCACGGCGAAACCACGGCCGGCTTCACCGGCCCGGGCCGCCTCAATGGCGGCGTTGAGTGCCAGCAGGTTGGTCTGCTGGGAGATGCCCTTGATCACGTCGAGGATATGCCCGATGTTGTCGGTGCTGGCGTTCAGGGTCTCGATCTGGGTGCAGGACAGGCTGATCTTCTGCGACAGCTCGGTCATCGCCTGGATGGTCTGCTCGACCACCTGGCGCCCGTCGTCGGCCTGATCGCTGGCGCCGCTGGCGTGCTCGGAGGCGTCGGCAGCGTTACGGGCGATTTCCTGGGTGGCGGCACCCAGTTCGTTGATCGCCGCCGCTACGCTGTTGGTACGGGCGCTCTGCTCATCGGAGCCGATGATCGAGGCGTTGGACGATGTCATCACCCGCTGGGACAGATCGTGGACCTGGCGGGTGGCCGAGGACACTTCGGAGATCGAGGCGTGGATACGCTCCACGAACTGGTTGAAGGAGCTGCCCAGTTCACCGAACTCATCCTTGCTCACCACCACCAGGCGACGGGTCAGGTCGCCCTCGCCCTGGGCAATATCCTGCATCGCACGACCCATGGTCACCAGGGGGCGCATCAGGACCTGGATCAGCAGGGTCAGCAGCACGGCGATCGTGCCCACGGCGATGAACATTGCGATCAGCGCCGAGGTACGGAACTGGCTAAGCGGCGCATAGGCCTTGTCCTTGTCGATGGACAGGCCGATGTACCACTCGGCGTTCGGCAAGCCGGTCACCGGAGTGAAGGAGAGAATGCGCTCCTGTTTGTTCAGGACCACTTCCTGGTTGCCGTTCTCGATCCGTACGTTGGCGCCAGGGTAGATGTCCTTGAGGTTCTTCATCACCTGGTCCTTGTCCGGGCTGACGATCACCTGACCGTCGGCGCTGACCAGGAAGGCATGGCCGAGGCCGCCGAAGTCCACCGAGTTGATGATCTTGACCAGGGTCTCCAGGCTCAGGTCACCACCGACGACGCCCAGCAACTCGCCCTGCTTCTTCACCGGCATGGCGATGGTCACCACCAGACCACCGACAGCCGCCATGTAGGGCGGGGTCAGCATGGTCTTGTCGGCAGCGACAGCTTGCTTGTACCAGGGACGCTGGCGTGGATCGTAGCCGTCGGGCATCTTCGCGTCGGGACGCTGGGTAAAGGTGCCATTGGCCTGGCCAACGTAGGTGAACTGGAAATTCGTGGTGAAGGCCGGCTGGTCGACCAGGCCCGGGAAGTCGGCGTTATGCCCCTGATGAGCGACGTTCTGCGCCAGGTTCTCGAGCACCAGAATCCGTCCGCTCATCCAGTTCTGCACACTGCTGGAAGTGAGCTCGCCGGCTTGCTGGATAGAGGATTCGAGGTTCTGTCGGATGGTAGTGCGTTGCAGGTAGTCGTTGTACAGAGTGAACAACGCAAAAGCCAGAACCACTACGCCAGAGGCGGCCAAAAGGATTTTATGGCTGAACTTGAGATTCATTTCATGGGACTTCTTATGCCGAAAGTGGGGATGCGTACGGAATGCAACATTCCAGGTAACAGCGCAGGCGACATTCTCTGACCGCTCTACTTGGTGCACGCATGTCTCAACACTCTGTCGGCAAGAATCCTCGAACCCTTAGGGAATTATCTGAATTACTCGCCTAATTTATCAGAATACCGCCGAGCGGCACGCTAGAGCGGTCGTGACTCTTGTGCTGGAAGACTTGTCCACAGGAAGTACCAGGCCTGGCACCGCCTGGAGAAGTAGCATCGAGGCCAAGGGCTGTGGGTAAGTCGCCTGTAAGGTTGACTCTGTAGGACAACTTCAAAAGGCGGCAAGCCGAGCCCGGGGATGATAGGTACGCAGGGAAAGGGAATGCCCAGGGGGGGCTCGCTCAGGTTTTCTGATCTGGAAAAACAAAACCCCAACTGCTTTCGCAATTGGGGTTTCGGAATTTAATCTTGACGATGACCTACTCTCACATGGGGAAACCCCACACTACCATCGGCGATGCATCGTTTCACTTCTGAGTTCGGGATGGGATCAGGTGGTTCCAATGCTCTATGGTCGTCAAGAAATTCTGT
>NZ_JACKZK010000049.1:0-10387 GCF_014230245.1 Pseudomonas sp. MSSRFD41
GTCCGTGTCGTGGATGGCCAGGCAGAACCAGCCTTCACCGTCTGGACGCTCAGGCTCCCAGTAGCTGAAGTCTGGGTCCCCGGATTCGAAGTAGCGGTCCGCAACCGCTTCGTCAGCGTACTCAAGGCGAAATTGCTTCACCGCAAGTCCTTGTTCGGCTACCCACGCTTTGCACTTCTCGGCGTCGCCTTCGTCGAAGTCGGGCATATCAGGGTGCTGGAACGAACCCATGTCGTCGCGCACAACCGGCGCTGCTTGGATCAGCTTGATTTCTTCAGGCATGACTTGTCCTTGGCCGCTGCTGCGGCTGGCTTGAAAGTGGGAGGGGTATAGGGGTTACTGCTGGGGAGGGCTTGGAGCAACTACAAGCATGTCGCGGTAAGCATCGAGCATGTCCGGGTCGTCGATAGTCTGGCGCTTGGAATACCACGCCTCCGCGAAGGCCACGATCATGTCATCAGTCGGTACGGTGGGGACCAGTTGCCAACCTTCGCGCACCACCGCAGCCGGCGCGGGCTGCTGCTCAAGCTCTGCTATTCGAGCGCGCAGTTGTTCAACCAGTCGCTTTGAATGGCGCGCTATCTCAAATCCATCTGGCTTGGCGCCTGGGCGGGTGTAGAGCGCCACACAATCACCCGGGCGAGATGGGTTTTCTTTCCCGTCGGTGGTCCACGCTGTAGCCCACGCAGCTCCGCCATTAGCGATCCGGTCAAGCTCCCATTGTTCAACGTAAAGCGCCGGCTCGCCCTGGTGCTGCTCGGCCTTGAGCTTTTGGATAATCCCCATCTGCTCGTTCGCTACGGCCTTCCAGTTGACGCCGTCGCCCTGGTGCTGCTCGGCGGGCTGATTAAGGTACACGTTCATCAGCGCACCTTCCTGCAACTGGTCGGCGTCCCATCGCGCCACCGTTGCGCACGTCTTCCCGTCAATTCGCTCCAGGCGAATGGTTGCGCACGGTTTAGGCTGCTCGGCTGGCCGGGCGAGAAGGGCGCGCAGCTTACGTTGCGCCGCCAGCACGTCTTTCATTTCGCCGCCAAGTGCTTGCTCAAGGTCGGCACGCGGCACGCTGATCGTTTCGTTGCTCATCAGGAATCTCCCATCATGTCGTCACCGAAGCACTGACCGTTGCAATCCGGCTGCCCGCATTCCGGGCAGTGATGATCTGAAAGGATTCTCCTTGGATTATGAGGTTTGCTTTTCTGTGAGCCCTTGGTAGCTTTGCGCTCCAGGGCTTCAAGAACCGCCCGCACAACCGAGGTTCCAGCATCGCCGGCAGGGTCTTCGGAGAACATTTGCAGCGCATCATGGACTTCAGGGTCTGCGGCCACCTTCTCCGCGTCTTCCCAGGTGACGGTATCGACTGGCGCGCTCGGCTTGCGCTCCAGGGCGGCGCGGGCCTGCCATCCTGCCCACTGACCATTCAGGTAGGCGCGATCGCCATACCTGCCGTCGGTATCTCGCATTGACGCGACATCATGAGCGCTGAACGTGCAGCCGCGCACCTTGCTGAACTCTTCGGCATAGGCTGACTCAAACTCCGCCCGCTCGTCGCGCTCGACCGGCGCACTCGGGCACGCCTTGCACTTGTTAACGCCGTCGCCTGGGCATTGCTGGTCACCTGGCGTTGTGCATGGTGCGCTCGGCTCTGCGCTGGCAGTAACGCGTGCCTTGATCCATTCGAGAGCAAATTCGACGCCGACCTGCGTGTCATCATTCACCATGTGCAGGTCATCGCGCTTGCTCAACCCGAAGCGCCGGTCCATTTCGGTCAGCAGCTGGTCTTCCCAGTCGGCCGGCAGCGCATCCCGCTCGGCCATCTGGCGCCTGAATTGAGCGCGATCCATGTCGTAGTTGTAGTCGGCTTGGGCAACCATTAGATCAAGGCGTTTGACTTCGGAGCGCAGTTCGTCAATTTCCATTTGCATCCCGCCCACCTGTAGGCGAATGGCGCTATTTTCATTCTCCAGCCTCTGCGCCTCGTCGAACCACGACCGCCGCGACAGCTCGCGCTCGTTGTTCTCTGTTGCTGCGTCGTCCAGGGCCTGGTCCCGGGCGTTGAGATCTGACTGAAGGGCAGCTACTCGCTGCTCCAGGTGTTGGGCTTCTGTTGGCATGAGGAGTCCTATCCGGGGCACGCCCGGGTGGTGATAGATGGTTACGACTTCTTGAAGGTCTTGGTCAGCGCCGAGTTGACGCTGTTGCCGCGCAGCAGAACAAGTCGGGCAAGCTTCTCCCGGTCTTTTGCGCTATGGCTGGCCTGGCCAAGCAGGCCGAAGTAGCTGTTTGCTGTCTCGCGCAGATCTTCGGCAGGTGCTGCGGCGGTTCGCTTCAGTGCCTGAGCCAGCGACCGCTTGCGGGTTGTGCGCCGCCAGGGCTTGATCACATGCCCGACAAAGTCCACGCCGCGGTCGACAGGCTGCAGGATGGTCTTGCTGGGATTGAGCCGGGCGCCCAGACTGGGCAGGAATTCTTCGACCTGGACCAGCCATTGGTTGAGCTGTTGCGGCGACTCATGCAGGAACACAAAGTCGTCGACGTAGCGGATGTAGTGCTTGGCGCGTAGCTGGTGCTTGGCGAACTGGTCCAGCGCATCCAAGTACACGTTGGCGAAGAACTGCGAGGAAAGGTTGCCGATCGGCAAGCCAAGATGCGCAGGCTGTGCAGTGAGTCGCTTGTGCTGCGGTACCCGGTTGAACAGATGTGCCGGGCTGCGTACTTCGTAGTCTTCACGCGGGTCGTGCATCAGGATCTGTTCGGCCAGGGCAAGCCACCAGGGTTCGGTGATGCGCTTGGCCAACTGCTGGCGTAACACCTGCTTGTCAATGGCGACGAAGAAGTTGGCCAGATCGAGCTTCAGGTAGAAAACTGGCTTCGACCAGTTCTCGCTGGCGCTGCGGATCTTCGACTCAAGGCGCTTTGCGGCGTACAGCGTGCCGCGCCCGGGGATACAGGCGCAGCTGTCCGCTATGAAGCTGCGCTCGATCCGTGGGCCGATGCGGTTGTACAGCAGGTGGTGCACGATGCGGTCGCGGAAGTCGGCGGCCCACACTTCGCGGGCCTTTGGCCTGGTGACCACAAAGCAGATGGAGCGACCAGGCCGGTAGGTTCCGGCCTGGAGCTCTTCGAATAGGTCGAGGAGGTTGGATTCCATGTCCACTTCGAAGCGTCGGGCGCTCGCGGTATTCCGCTTGTGCCGCCGGCAGTCGTAGTAGGCCTTGGCCAATTCCTCGAAGGTGAAGCTCGCAACGGGCGAATCTGCGGACAGGACGGACAAGACGCTCGTTGTTCTTGTCGTTGTTGTTGAGCCAGCCATCTTCAAAGTCCATGTTGTAGGCGTTGTTGGCTGAGTACTGCGACCTGTCGTGCTATCTACGTCGCTCTGCTGAAGGTGATACCGATCAGCAAAGAAACTGCGCGAGACCAGCCCGAACGCTTTAGATCGGCGGTATCTCTAGTGCGCATAGCGGTGTCCAACTGGACAGCGGCACGACCAGATTCAGCGCACAGGCAGGAGAGCCTTAACCCTCAAGCAGCGGGCGCGGTTGCGGATTTCTTCCAAGCGTTGGCCTGACGACCTACAGATGCAGTGAGCTTCATTGCTCTTGCATGCTGCCCCTTGCTGATCAGGCCCTTATTGGCGAGCGCGCGAAGCAGGTAGTTGAGCATCCAGATGCTTTCGAGCAGGAGGTTCAGGTGTGGCAGCTTGTCCCTGGCCATGTTGGCCCGACCGATCAGAACCAGTGCTGCCAGGCATTCGTCACGGATCTTTGAACCAACAACCTGCTTGAGGTCTCTCGGTATATTTCGGACAAGGTCAAGCGCCAAGCCGAGAAGTTCTTCGGCTACCTTATGAATCTCTAAGTCTGTGTGAATGGCCATCCTGGCCTCCCGAAAGCAAAGGCGCTCCGCGCCTATGAATGAAGAACTGAATTAAGGAATGAATCTGCGGACAGGACGGACAAGACGCTCGAGGTTCTTGCCGTCGTAGTAGAGCCAGCCATCTCCAAAGCCCATGGTGTAGGCGCCGTTGGCTGAGTACTGCGTAGAGGACCAGTGATAGGCCTTCTCGAACAGCTCTGGCACGTTCGCCTCTGCGACCTGAAGCTCTCGCCGAGCCGGCAGGTAAAAGTCGCTGTGACCATCTGCGGTGAACTCGCTGGCCAGTTTTGCTGCTGGGTGTTCATTGCTGTCTGCAAGCAGCGCTTTTGTGTTGGCCGCGCCATCGCCGGAACTAGTTGCACCTTCGCATTCCTCGCCGTAGCCGCCCCATTCAGCACGGATCTGCTCAGTCAGTAGTGGAACGATCAGGTAATAATCCAGCGAGCCATTTTCTCCGCGCATCAGTCCGGCGTTATATCCGCCTTGGCCGGGCCAATACGAACCCAAGGTTGGAACTACTGATTGTTCAGTGATGATCGGTTTGGTTCCAAGCAATTTCTCGAGGCCGAGTTTCATGAGGCTCGACGCCAAAGGGTCGTCAACTGGAATGCTGATCTGCATGATCTTGCTCCTAGGTGAAATAGATGCAGGCGGCCGGCGCTTCCCGGCGAGCTTCTGGTCTGAACGCTATCCTGGCGTACCCGGAATCGCCTGCTGAAAAGCATTGAAGGAATGAATCACTGAATAGGAAGGCTGCGGACAGGACGGACAAGACGTACGTAGACCTTGCCGCTGAGGCTGAGCCAGCCATCTCCAAAGGCCAGGGTGTAGGCGTGGTTGGCTGAGTACTGCGTGCTCAGCCAATGCCAGCGATCTTCGCGCAGTGTGACCAAGTCGTCGGCCTTGGCGGACATAAGTAGAGCGCCTTCAAGGTGGGAAGGGATATGCGCATCCAGCTCCAGCACCCTTGTCGCGAGATCACTTCCCGCCTCGGCCATGGCACGGGTATTCGCTGCCCCGTCGCTGTAGCTCTTGGCGTCGGCGACATCCTGATCGTATTCGCCCCAGGGCCCACTGAGCTCGTCAGGCAGCAGGATCAGGGCGCGCTCGGCGCCGTTGAGCCAGTAGCGGGTGACGAATGTTCCACCCGCGAGGGGTTGGCCACGCTCGGGAAGATCCGATGCGGAAATAGAGTTTTGCTCATGTTGAGTCATGATTTTCTCCGGGTGTGCGCTGGCCTCCGGAGATCGGATGCTCAGCAAAATTAGGGGTTAAGCGGCGTCGTTTAGCTCGTCATTGCGAACGAACTTTGTTCCAGGGTCGCAGCCAAGCAGATCGCAGACACGATTGATAATTTTGAGTGCGCCGTCGAACACCTTGGCATCGTCGGGATCGCGGGCCAGGCGCTTCATGTTTGGCTGGTGTTCAAGGCAGACCTTGTCTACCAGCCTCCACGCTAGCGCCCTTAACTCATCAGCGCTGTCGTGAATGCGAAGGCTCAATGCAAATGCCAGGGCAATGTCGTCTGGTCTGTACTGTCCGCCGCTTCGGGTGTTGTATAGCTTCTTTACTGGTTTGTTCATCCATGCCGGCAGCGTCACAACTCCAGAGGATGCTTTCTGCATGGCTATGCACCTGCTAGGTGGTGGAGTGGGGCGAACGGGATATCGTCGTCAAAGCTTTCGTAGTCAGGTCCGTTTCCACTCTGTTGGTTCTGATGCTGAGCGGCTGGCTGATGTTGGGTGCGCTGTTGCTGGCGTGGCTGCTGAGACTGCTGGCTGCTCTGTGATTGCTGCGGTGGGCTGCCGGCGAACTTGATGACGATCACCCGGCCAGTTAGTTTCACGCCTTGCGTCTGGTCGGACTTGGTGAACACCTCGACGTGGGCGTCGTCGATCGTGAAGTGAACTTGCTGACCTTTGATCAGGTACTGGGCCATGGCCTCAGCCTGTTTTCCCCAGAGCGTGGCATCCACCCACTGGGTAGGGCGCTTGCCATCCTGTCCCTTGCGGCCGTAGTCGCAAGCGATTGCAAGGTTGCACACGGCATCGCCGTTCGAGGTGTAGCGAAGTTCAGCATCGCGGCCAATGCGGCCGATATCGGTAAGAGTAGGCATCGTGATTCCTTGGGTTATGCGGCAGAACGCATGACCTTTTCCATGCGCTCGTCGAGGATTTCGTAGAAGGTCTTCACTCGTTCGTTGAGCTTGCGAATCATTGCCTCGTCTCGATATACGCGCTTCACGAAGAGTGGCATGCCTGGCCAGTAGCTGATGAAGTCAAGCCACTCGCGTTCAGACACCCATAAACCACCCTGACACTGGGCGACGTGCTCCTTGGGCACTTCACCGTTCAGGATGACGCTGACCTGAAACTTTGGGAGCTTGGTCTTGATCTCGGTCAGACCCTGGTCGCCGACCAGAGCATCAGGAGAGTAGCCAATGCCGTGGTTGAGGATGATGCCGACCGAGCGGGTCTTGATGCTTTCGCGTTCCTCGTACAGGCCCCGGGCGACGCCCTCCAATTCGTGGCCGCGAATCGTAGCCGCGGTCTTAAATGGAATCTCGGCTGCCTCCTCAGTGATTCGCTCTCCAATCAACTGGTCCATGTAGGTGAAGGCGGCCACACCGAACCCGGCCTCACCCTTGCCGGCGACTAGCAGACAGTCCAGCTCGGAGCAGGTGATGATGCCCAGGCGAAGGGTGAGCCATTCCGGGGTACCCTGCTCGACATCAGTGATGATCTGCATCTTGGGCCTCCTGCGGCGACGATTCGTGCTGTTTGACGGACTTGCTGAGCATGCCTAGAACCTGGTCGAAAGCCGCTTTCTCCACGGCGGACGGCGCGCCATGGATGCTCGCGAATGCCTTTTTGGCCTTGTCACTGCAGCGCTCCAGTAGCATGGCCAGTTGCGCGGCCTGTACCGAGGTCACTCGCGGCGTCACTACAGCACCGTTACCGTCGTCGTCCTCGCCGGTGGTGGTGAAGTTGAGCAGGGCGCCGGCGGTGTAGCGTTTTCCGTAGCTCACACTCGATGCCACGGCCTGAACGCCGTTCTTGCTGCCGCTGGTGTCGGCTGGCAGAACAAGCGAAGTGGTCTCGCGGTGGCCAGCCCGATGACTCAGCACTCCCTCGACCTCGATGCCGCGTTCACTGCGCGGCGTGCGGAAGGAGAGGGCGAAGCCATGGCGGGCCAGAACGGGTTTGATCATCTCGTTGATATCTTCCCAGAGTGCATAGGTACTCTGGATACGGCCGTTCTTGTCCTTGATGCCGCCGCGCTCGCCGATGACGGGCAGCTCTTCCTGCATCTGAGCCAGGGCCTCATCGAATTGCTGTTTGGCCTGTTCAGCCTGGATGCTCCGGTGCATGACCATCAAGCGCTCCATCTTGTCGATGTCAGCGTTGGGGGACATGGCGACCTGCTGAATAATCTGCAGGATGGTTGCGGCCTCGCCGATGACCACTGGTGGTGTGTTGCGCTCAACCGTAGCTACTGTGGACATGATTGCTCTCCGCGCCACCGGAGAGGGGCGCCGTCGATGATTTAGGAAGTGACGCGATCAGCAAGAGCGCCGAGCAGCATCAAGAATGAGAAGAAGAGTAAGGCGGGGAGGGAGCCGCGCCAGTAGGCGAGACGCCTTGCGCGCTGGCGGCTCATTTGTGCATCGCCGGAGGAGGGAGCTGCTTGATCTCCTCCTGCTCTGTGAGGCTGCTGTAGGCGTAGAGAACGATGATGATGGCAAGGATGATCTGGAAGATCTTCATGCTTTCACCTCGTAAGCAACAGTCCACTCACCGCACAGGCAGGCTCGGCGGCTCCAGGCATGGACGTTTTCGATACCGGCGTCATGAGCCAGCGAGAGGGCGCCAAACCAAGACTTGTGGGTGAACGCGAGGGTCATAGTGTTCATGCTGCCTCCTTGCGGCGCTCAACGATTCGCCGAACGCGCTCACAGTAGTGTTTGAACTCATCAGAACTGATTACAAGGATCGAGAAGTAGTTGACTATGGTCGTCTCTGCTTTGGCTTCTTCGATCTCGCCGGCGCCGGGGAGCAGCATCGTTTCGATAGCTGCCTCGATGGCTTTCACAGCAATGGCATGAGGGCTCATAGCTCGTCATCCTCGGCCTGAGCGATCAGGCCATCAGCAGCGAGAGGGCGAAGGAGGACTCTGGCAATCTCGAACAGCGCCTCCCTGTGGTCAGGGCTGCAAATAGCCTCTATAGCAGCGCCATGGGCGTCTGACGTATCCCTGCGTATCGCGGCCAGGACCAGTCGTCCGATCACCGAAGGGCTGTTGACGTTAGCCATCACGTATTCATCAACGGCCTGGGAGAACTGCTCATGCGTCACGCCCTGGGGGGTTCGCATACGGCGCTGGAACTTCACGTCTTGCCCGTCCAGCAGGTCATAGGCCGCGTTGTCGACCCAGATCCGTTCAGCCTCAGAATTATCCACCGGCTCAGGAGGCAGCATGGCGTCGTACCGGTCCTGGCAAATCTGCATTGCTGTTTGCATGGTCGACTCCAGGTGGTGGGTTACTCGGTGGGTGGAGCCGGAAGTGGCATCCAGTGGGTTGGCGGGTTCTCTTCGGTGAATCCGCCATCCCACGACATCCAGAAGGGCTCGATGTCTTCGTATTCAGGGCATCTACACACGCCGCCGCAGTCGCCTACGTGCTTCAGGAGTTCATCGCCTACGGTGTAGTGCCCCAGCGTTACCCGATCCGGGATCGGCACGCCGTCGAACTTCTGGCCAATTGATGCAAGCAACACCTCAGTACCGTCGCGCGGCGCCGAGGAAATCGGCTGCCAGCCGCTCATGGCTCTTCTCCACGGCGGCGGCGCTCGGTTGCTGCTTCCATGTCCAAATCATGTCGCTCCTCGCTGATCAGCTCGGCTACGGCACTTTCGATTTGGGCCATGGCCTGCTGCCCGTCAGCAGCGCGGCGAATCATCACTCGCAGCAGCTGAATGGCCGCATCAAGGGGTGTCGGGGAGACCTGTGCCAAGAATCCGCCGGCTGCAGGCTCTTGAATCATGACCTGGCCGGAAACGCTCATTCCGCTCATTTGGTGATCCTCAGGACCGCATTGGCCAGGAGCCAGGCGCGAGTGACCAAACCCACCGTGAAGGTGGCCTGGCGCCTGCCAATGCGGTCGATGTGAATGGAAGGGGATGCGGGATGCATCGGTGATTCATCTGTTCGGCTGAGCGGGATTCGAACCCGCGACCTCCCGTGCACTGGCCTCTACCTGACTGAGTTACCAGCCTCAAGCGGCATTGGCATGCCTGCCGTTTCCGCGAGCAGATGAATCACCGATGCAGCCTGCGATGGGGAGCAGGGCATCGGGCAGTTAACGACAGGCTCACGTGGCGCTGGTTGTCAGAAGTAACTGAAGGAATGAATCACTGAAGGAATCTGCGGACAGGACGGACAAGACGCTCGCGGTACTTGGCGTAGAGGTTGAGCCAGCCATCTACAAAGTCCATGATGTAGGCGAGGTTGGCTGAGTACTGCGAACTCGACCAGTAGTACCAATCGGTTGCGAACGACTCGGGCAGGTACTGCCAGGCGTGGTGTAGCTCGCCGACCGAAGGCAAGTAAAAGTCCGCGTGACCGTCTGCGGTGTGACTGGTAGCTGCAATGGCTGCAGGGTGCTTGCCCGAGAGGGCGATGAGCGCTGAGGTGTTGGCGCGGCCATCGGTGCGACTTCCGGTGCCTTCAATCTTGTCACCGTACGAGCCCCAGGCGTGGCGGCCATTGACGTCTTCGGCAGCGTAGATGACGTGACAAAGGCCTTCGGGGTACTGGCGAAGGCCGCCGTAGATGCCGCCTTGGCCGGGCCAGATTTCGCCGATGGCAGGTGGAATGTTCTCTTGTGCGCTCATGTTGGTATTCCTTTCGTTAGGTTAGGCGTTGCGCGCTTCAGCGATCGCAGCGTCGCGGGTATCGGCTGCAAGGTCGGCGGCCCAGGTACGGTCCGCTTTGACGTGAGCCACCAGGTGGTGGTTGTACTCGCGGGCTTTCTTGATCAGCTGTTGCTTGGTCATGGTCCTGCTCCTTCTTGAAGGATCTATCAGTGGCGGCGGATTAACTCGACACGGGCTCGGTGTGCCTGCTTTTCAACGTTTGCGGCCACACTCTGGATAATTGAAATCGCTCGCTCAGTGCCGAGCGTTGCCGCCAGCGCCAGACCGGCCATGCTCATCAGCTTCAGCAGCAGCCTTTCAACGTCATCGACGTTGTTGGGGTTGGCGTCGTTGAGATAGCTCTCGATAAGGCTGTGGGTCACTTTCTCGGCTTGTTCGGGAGTAATCATGGGGCTCTCCGGTTGATTTCCCGTCTGGCCCTCGTCGAAGGCCAGCCAGTGAAATCGTCATGCCACGAACAACTCTTGTTGACCCGGTTGAACTGGTTTCGACTCGGGCTGCTTTTCCTCCGGATAAGGACCCTGGCCAGCCATGTACAAGCATTTGGCTTCAACGCCGTACTCGCGCTGCGTA
>NZ_JACKZK010000004.1:0-314230 GCF_014230245.1 Pseudomonas sp. MSSRFD41
TTTGTCTTTGCGCGGACGAAAAACCATAGCGGCCCGATATTTACCGGGGCTGACCTGGTTCGGGGTAAGTGTCCGGCTCTGACGTGCATTTTGTCCCGCAATCCCGTGGTCGTGGCCAGCAGGGTTCTCCACGGCGATTTCTATGCAATGAACCTGAGCATGGCTATGATGCCTGCCTCACTATGAGGCGGAACCTGATGTCAACGTTGTTAGAGCTTCTTAAAGATGGACGCTTTCACTCGGGGCAAGCCCTTGGGGAAGCACTGGGCGTTAGCCGTAGTGCTATCTGGAAACAGTTGCAGCTTCTTGAGGTCGAGTTGGGCCTTGTCATTCATAAGGTGCGAGGCCGGGGGTATCAATTGGCCTCTCCAATTGCCTTGCTTAGTTCTTCAGAGATTATCCGGCACTCTTCGGGCGATGCCTGGTGTATTCAGATCCACGACTCAATCGACTCTACGAATGCCGAGGCCTTGCGCTCTATCGAGCGCGGAATTCCAGCGCCACTCCTTGTATTGGCAGAACGCCAGACTGCAGGGCGTGGTCGGCGAGGTCGTAAGTGGGTGAGTCCCTTTGCTGAAAACATCTATTACAGCCTTGTGCTGCGTATTGAGCGAGGCATGCGTCAGCTTGAAGGGCTTAGCCTAGTTGTCGGGCTGGCTGTTATGCATACCCTCAAAGAGTGTGGAGTACCAGGGGCTGGATTGAAGTGGCCAAATGACATTCTGGTTGGTCAAAAGAAGATTGCCGGAGTTCTTTTGGAGTTGGTTGGAGATCCGGCAGACGTGTGTCATGTGGTTCTAGGGGTCGGGATTAATGTGAATATGCAGTTGACCGAGGAGGTTGATCAAGAGTGGACCTCGGTCCGGCTTCAGTCTGGCAAGCTGGTCGATCGCAACCATCTGATTGCCCGTTTGAATGAGGTTTTAGCAGGTTACCTGGAGCGCCACCGTTCTGAAGGCTTCTCTGCTATCCAGGAAGAGTGGGAAAGGCACCATCTTTGGCAGGGGCGCTCAGTGACTCTCATTGCGGGGGTGCACAGTGTTACCGGCACTGTACTGGGTATCGATCGACAGGGTGCCTTGCGCTTGAATGTTGCTGATGAAGAGAAGGTGTTCAGTGGTGGTGAGCTCAGTTTGAGGCTGCGCGACGAATCCTGATCGCCAGGCTATAAGAAGGAAGCTGTCGAGCCGAGTCGCTCTGTTCAGTGGAGGTATCCAGGATGCGGGCTTTGGGGCGCCGATTCGTTGGGGCTTGAGAGAGCGGTATGCAGCGCGGTCCTCTGGTTAAGGCTGGAGGCATTTGGCTCAGGGTATGCTCAAGTATTAGTCGGAACGGTTCTCCATAGTGGTGAAATGCTGTCCCGAGAGCGCTTTTGTCTGATCTATGTTGGGGGCAAATCTTGCTCCTTCTCTTGAGGTTTTTATGCGCTGGCTGTTTCTTTTGTTGTTGGTCCTCAATGGTTTTTACTACATCTGGCATCAGCAGGAAGCGCCGCTTCGTGCAAAAGAAGTCATGCCTTTGTCGTTGTATCGGGGGGACCAGCAGGATATTCGCTTGCTGAGCGAGTCTGCGGCCTCAATGGAGAGGCGGGATAGAGGAAAAGAAGTGCAGGTTGATGCGGGGTGTCTCTACCTTGGTGGCTTCGCTCGTCGAGAGCTTGCATTTTCTCTTGAGCAGCGTCTGGTAGGGTTGGGAGTGGAGGCACGGGTGCAGTCTTTGAATATTGCTACAGCGCCGGGGTTCTGGGTGCGTATTGCCCCTGAAAGCAAGCATTTGCTGGATGATTCCCAGCTTCAGAACCTTGCTAAGGAATTCAATGAGTTAAAACATAAAATAATGCCCTGCGAGGGGGTTGCAACTGTCGAATAGGTTGCATAGAATGGCGCCCGCTCCGCAGCGAAGACCTCTAGAGGTTGAAGCAGTAGGGCAGCGTCAACGCAGCTAACCTCAAGATTTTATTGAGAAAATGCTTGACAGAAGGGTGGCATGATGTAGAATGTCGCCTCGCTTAGGAGGGGTTCCCGAGCGGCCAAAGGGATCAGACTGTAAATCTGACGTCTACGACTTCGAAGGTTCGAATCCTTCCCCCTCCACCAGATTTAGCGAGAGCTGCAGGCTCCGCGGGTATAGTTTAGTGGTAGAACCTCAGCCTTCCAAGCTGATGATGCGGGTTCGATTCCCGCTACCCGCTCCAAGTTTGCAGGTTTTGCAAAGTGTTACGCTCTTGTAGCTCAGTTGGTAGAGCACACCCTTGGTAAGGGTGAGGTCAGCGGTTCAAATCCGCTCAAGAGCTCCATATGACAAGGCAGATATGAAAATATCTGCCTTTGTTTTAATGGCTTGGGTGACTTGCTTAATTCTTCTCCTAGGGGTGACTTCGATGGCTAAGGAAAAGTTCGAACGTAATAAGCCGCACGTTAACGTGGGTACTATTGGTCACGTTGACCACGGTAAAACCACTTTGACTGCTGCTCTGACTCGCGTTTGCTCCGAAGTTTTCGGTTCGGCTCGTGTTGACTTCGACAAGATCGACAGCGCTCCAGAAGAAAAAGCTCGTGGTATCACCATCAACACTGCGCACGTAGAGTACGACTCGAACATTCGTCACTACGCGCACGTTGACTGCCCAGGTCACGCCGACTACGTCAAAAACATGATCACCGGTGCTGCCCAGATGGACGGCGCGATCCTGGTTTGCTCGGCTGCCGATGGTCCGATGCCGCAAACTCGTGAGCACATCCTGCTGTCCCGTCAGGTAGGTGTTCCGTACATCGTTGTCTTCCTGAACAAGGCTGACATGGTGGACGACGCTGAGCTGCTGGAACTGGTTGAGATGGAAGTGCGCGATCTGCTGAGCACTTACGACTTCCCAGGTGATGACACTCCGATCATCATCGGTTCGGCTCTGATGGCTCTGAGCGGCCAAGACGACAACGAAATGGGTACCACCGCTGTTAAGCGTCTGGTAGAAACTCTGGATACCTACATCCCAGAGCCAGAGCGTGCTATCGACAAGCCGTTCCTGATGCCAATCGAAGACGTGTTCTCGATCTCCGGTCGTGGCACTGTGGTAACTGGCCGTGTTGAGCGTGGTATCGTTCGCATCCAGGAAGAAGTTGAGATCGTGGGGCTGCGCGAGACTCAGAAGACTACCTGCACCGGCGTTGAAATGTTCCGCAAGCTGCTGGACGAAGGTCGTGCTGGTGAGAACTGCGGCGTTCTGCTGCGTGGCACCAAGCGTGACGACGTTGAGCGTGGCCAGGTTCTGGTTAAGCCAGGTACCGTTAAGCCGCACACCAAGTTCACCGCTGAAGTTTACGTTCTGAGCAAAGAAGAAGGTGGTCGTCATACTCCGTTCTTCAAAGGCTACCGTCCACAGTTCTACTTCCGTACTACTGACGTGACTGGTAACTGCGAACTGCCAGAAGGCGTTGAAATGGTAATGCCAGGTGACAACATCCAGATGACTGTCACTCTGATCAAGACCATCGCGATGGAAGATGGCCTGCGTTTCGCTATCCGTGAAGGCGGTCGTACCGTCGGCGCTGGCGTCGTAGCCAAAGTCATCGAGTAATTTCTTGCAAAGTCCCTGTCAGGCCGATATAGTGGTCGGCCTGATTTTGTTTTTAGGTCAGTAGCTCAATTGGCAGAGCGACGGTCTCCAAAACCGTAGGTTGGGGGTTCGATTCCCTCCTGACCTGCCAGATTCACTCGGTGTGTCTGGCTTTCTTTTCACAGGATCTTCATAGATGACTCCTAAGGCTGAAGCTCAAGGTTCTCGCTTCGATCTGCTGAAGTGGCTCGTTGTTGTCGCTTTGGTGGTCGTTGGTGTTGTTGGTAATCAGTATTACTCTGGTCTGCCGATCCTGTACCGCGTCTTGGCGCTGCTTGTCATCGCTGCTGTCGCTGCCTTTGTGGGCTTGCAGACTGCAAAGGGCAAGTCGTTCTTTGTCCTGGTTAAGGAAGCTCGCACAGAGATTCGTAAAGTCGTATGGCCAACCCGTCAAGAAACCACTCAGACCACGCTGATTGTCGTGGCTGTAGTTTTGGTTATGGCGTTGCTCTTGTGGGGGCTTGACTCCCTGCTGGGTTGGATCGTTTCCTTGATTGTTGGCTAAGGGTGTCCCGTGGCTAAGCGTTGGTACGTTGTGCATGCTTACTCGGGTTACGAGAAGCATGTAATGCGCTCGCTGATCGAGCGTGTAAAACTGGCTGGCATGGAAGATGGCTTCGGCGAAATTCTGGTCCCCACTGAAGAAGTGGTTGAGATGCGTAATGGCCAGAAGCGCAAGAGTGAGCGTAAATTCTTCCCTGGTTATGTGCTGGTCCAGATGGATATGAATGAGGGGACTTGGCACTTGGTCAAGGATACCCCTCGTGTAATGGGCTTTATTGGTGGTACCGCTGACAAGCCGGCGCCGATCACTGATAAGGAGGCAGAAGCAATTCTGCGTCGCGTCGCTGATGGTAGCGACAAGCCCAAGCCCAAGACCTTGTTTGAGCCAGGTGAGGTGGTCCGGGTTACTGACGGTCCATTCGCTGATTTCAATGGTACGGTCGAAGAGGTTAATTACGAAAAGAGCCGGATCCAGGTGGCCGTGCTCATTTTCGGTCGCTCTACTCCGGTAGAGTTGGAGTTCAGTCAGGTCGAGAAGGCATAACTGAACGAGAATCCCATACCCCGCAGCCCTAGGCTGTGGGGTTTTGTCGTCACTGGGATAAACGCGCAAGTAACCGGGGAGCCTTTATAGGCGTCTGAACCCGTAATTGGAGTGCCTCATGGCTAAGAAGATTACTGCTTACATCAAGCTGCAAGTTAAGGCCGCTCAGGCCAACCCAAGCCCGCCCGTTGGCCCTGCTCTGGGTCAGCATGGCGTGAACATCATGGAATTCTGCAAGGCCTTCAACGCCCGTACTCAGGGTCTTGAGCCAGGTCTGCCGACTCCAGTGATCATCACTGTGTACAGTGACCGTAGCTTTACTTTCGAAACCAAGAGCACGCCTGCTTCGGTTCTGCTGAAGAAGGCTGCTGGTTTGACTAGCGGCTCCGCTCGTCCGAACACCGTTAAGGTTGGCACTGTTACCCGTGCTCAGCTGGAAGAGATCGCGAAAACCAAAAACGCTGATCTGACCGCAGCTGATATGGATGCAGCCGTGCGTACTATCGCCGGTTCTGCTCGTAGCATGGGCCTTAACGTGGAGGGTGTGTAATGGCTAAGCTGACCAAGCGCCAAAAGGCTATCGCCGGCAAGATTGAAGCAGGCAAAGCCTACAATTTCGTAGATGCCGCCGCTCTCCTGACCGAACTGTCGACCGTTAAGTTCAACGAGTCCGTAGACGTCGCTGTGAACCTGGGCGTAGACCCACGTAAGTCTGATCAGGTTGTTCGCAGCGCTACTGTGCTGCCACACGGCACTGGCAAGACCGTTCGTGTTGCTGTGTTTACCCAGGGGCCAGCTGCTGAAGCTGCTCTGGCTGCCGGTGCTGACCGTGTAGGTATGGATGAGCTGGCTGCCGAAATGAAAGGCGGCGACCTGAACTACGACGTGGTTATCGCTTCTCCGGACGCGATGCGCGTTGTAGGTCAGCTGGGTCAGGTTCTGGGTCCTCGTGGTCTGATGCCTAACCCGAAGGTAGGTACCGTGACTCCAGACGTCGCTTCGGCTGTTAAAAACGCCAAGGCTGGTCAGGTTCGCTATCGTACCGACAAGAACGGCATTATCCACACCTCCGTTGGCAAGGTCGGCTTCGACGCCGTCAAGCTGAAGGAGAACGTTGAAGCTCTGATCGCTGACCTGAAGCGTATCAAGCCAGCTTCTTCGAAAGGTATCTACGTCAAGCGCGTTACCCTGAGCACTACCATGGGCCCAGGCCTGGTCATCGACCAAAGCTCGCTGGACGTATAAGGCACGAACTGACGCGAGCGATTGCGTCAGTTGTAAAAATTGGGGTCCCTGCCTGGCGGGGGCTATCCAAGACCGTAGGCGACGCAAGTCTTAAACCACAAGCCTACGCAGATGGTGCTCCCGGTTCCTTACCGAATCAGACACCAAAACGACATCCAGCCCAGGTTGGATGAAACGGTAACAAGCAGGAGTTAAACCCGTGGCAATTAAACTCGAAGACAAGAAGGCCATCGTCGCTGAAGTCAACGAGGCTGCCAAAGTTGCCCTGTCCGCTGTCGTGGCTGATGCCCGTGGTGTGACAGTAGGCGCTATGACCGGACTCCGTAAAGAGGCCCGCGAAGCTGGTGTTTATGTACGCGTTGTACGTAACACCTTGCTCAAGCGCGCTGTTGAAGGCACTCAATATGACGTGCTCAACGACGCGTTCGTCGGCCCTACCCTGATTGCATTCTCCAAGGAACATCCGGGCGCTGCTGCTCGTATTTTCAAAGAGTTCGCAAAGGGTCAGGAAAAGTTCGAGATCAAGGCAGCTGCGTTCGAGGGCAAGTACCTCGCAGCAAACGAGATCGACGTGTTGGCTTCTCTGCCAACTCGCGACGAGGCTATTGCGAAGCTGATGAGCGTGATCCAAGGCGCTACCAGCAAGCTGGCTCGTACTCTGGCGGCTATTCGCGACCAGAAAGAAGCTGCTGCAGCCTAAGGCTCGGCAAGCTCTTTCTAAATCATACGTTTAATTTGATGGCTGCGTAGGCTGTCACCCCAATACAGGAATCTATAGTCATGTCTCTGACTAACGAGCAAATCATCGAAGCGATCGGCCAGAAAACCGTTCTGGAAGTTGTTGAGCTGATCAAAGCGATGGAAGAAACCTTCGGCGTTACTGCTGCTGTTGCCGCTGCCGGCCCAGCTGTTGCCGCTGCCGTTGTTGAAGAGCAAACCGAGTTCAACGTTATCCTGGCTGACGCTGGCGATAAGAAAGTGAACGTGATCAAGGCTGTACGTGAGCTGACCGGTCTGGGCCTGAAAGAAGCCAAGGCTGTAGTTGACGGTGCTCCTGCCATGGTTCTGGAAGGCGTTGCTAAAGAAGCCGCTGACAAAGCCAAAGCAGCTCTGGAAGAAGCAGGCGCTAAAGTCGAGCTCAAGTAAGCATCGACTTTGTGTCTCCAGCCCGAGCGTTGAGCGAACGGCTGATGGCTGGTGGCTTTTGCCACCGGCCTTTTTCCGTTATTGGCTACCGACTGGGTCGGTGCCTTTAACGTGCTGTAACCACCCTGTGCGGTGGCGCAAACCAAAGGGTTTGCACGATTTTCTGGCTGTCCCCGTCGGGGGCAGCCGAATAAGCAGGTGACCAAGCTGGGGAACGCTGATGGCTTACTCATACACTGAGAAAAAACGTATCCGCAAGGACTTTAGCAAGTTGCCGGACGTCATGGATGTGCCTTACCTCCTGGCCATCCAGCTGGATTCGTATCGTGAATTCTTGCAAGCGGGAGCGACTAAAGATCAGTTCCGCGACGTGGGCCTGCATGCGGCCTTCAAATCCGTTTTCCCGATCATCAGCTACTCCGGCAATGCTGCGTTGGAGTATGTCGGTTATCGCTTGGGCGAACCGGCGTTTGATGTCAAAGAATGCGTGTTGCGTGGCGTAACTTACGCCGTACCTTTGCGGGTAAAAGTTCGTCTGATCATTTTCGACAAAGAATCGTCGAACAAAGCGATCAAGGACATCAAAGAGCAAGAAGTCTACATGGGTGAAATTCCCCTGATGACTGAGAACGGTACCTTCGTTATTAACGGTACCGAGCGTGTGATCGTTTCCCAGTTGCACCGTTCCCCTGGCGTATTCTTCGACCACGACCGTGGCAAGACGCACAGCTCCGGTAAGCTCCTGTACTCCGCGCGAATCATTCCTTACCGCGGTTCGTGGTTGGACTTCGAGTTCGACCCGAAAGACTGCGTGTTCGTACGTATCGACCGTCGTCGCAAACTGCCTGCGTCGGTACTGCTGCGTGCGCTGGGCTACACCACTGAAGAAGTGCTGGACGCGTTCTACACCACCAACGTATTCCACGTGAAAGGCGAGAGCCTGAGCCTGGAGCTGGTGCCTCAGCGCCTGCGTGGTGAAGTAGCGGTTCTGGACATTCAGGACGACAAAGGCAAGGTTATTGTCGAGCAAGGTCGTCGTATCACCGCTCGCCATATCAACCAGCTGGAAAAGGCCGGTATCAAGGAACTCGACGTGCCTCTGGACTACGTCCTGGGTCGTACCACCGCCAAGGCCATCGTGCACCCGGCTACCGGCGAGATCCTGGCAGAGTGCAACACCGAGCTGAACACCGAACTGCTGGCGAAGATCGCCAAGGCTCAGGTCGTTCGCATCGAGACCCTGTACACCAACGATATCGACTGCGGTCCGTTCATTTCCGACACGTTGAAGATCGACTCCACTGGCAACCAACTGGAAGCGCTGGTCGAGATTTATCGCATGATGCGTCCTGGTGAGCCGCCAACCAAGGATGCCGCCGAGACGCTGTTCAACAACCTGTTCTTCAGCCCAGAGCGCTATGACCTCTCCGCCGTTGGTCGGATGAAGTTCAACCGTCGTATCGGTCGTACCGAGATCGAAGGTTCGGGCGTACTGTGCAAGGAAGACATCGTTGCTGTTCTGAAGACCCTGGTCGACATCCGTAACGGTAAAGGCATCGTCGACGACATCGACCACCTGGGTAACCGCCGCGTGCGTTGTGTAGGCGAGATGGCCGAGAACCAGTTCCGCGTAGGCCTGGTGCGTGTTGAGCGTGCGGTCAAGGAACGTCTGTCGATGGCCGAAAGCGAAGGCCTGATGCCGCAGGACCTGATCAATGCCAAGCCTGTGGCTGCGGCTGTGAAGGAGTTCTTCGGTTCCAGCCAGCTGTCGCAGTTCATGGACCAGAACAACCCGCTGTCGGAGATCACCCACAAGCGCCGTGTTTCTGCACTCGGCCCAGGCGGTTTGACCCGTGAGCGTGCAGGCTTCGAAGTCCGTGACGTACACCCGACCCACTACGGTCGCGTATGCCCGATCGAAACGCCTGAAGGTCCGAACATCGGTCTGATCAACTCCCTGGCAGCCTATGCCCGCACCAACCAGTATGGCTTCCTGGAAAGCCCGTACCGCGTGGTGAAGGAAGGTCTGGTAACCGACGAGATCGTGTTCCTGTCTGCCATTGAAGAGGCCGATCATGTGATCGCCCAGGCTTCGGCGACCATGAACGAAAAAGGCCAATTGGTCGATGAACTGGTAGCTGTTCGTCACCTGAACGAATTCACCGTCAAGGCGCCGGAAGACGTCACCCTGATGGACGTTTCGCCTAAGCAGGTAGTTTCGGTCGCAGCATCGCTGATTCCGTTCCTCGAGCACGACGACGCCAACCGTGCATTGATGGGTTCCAACATGCAGCGTCAAGCTGTGCCAACCCTGCGTGCCGACAAGCCGCTGGTAGGTACCGGTATGGAGCGCAACGTTGCCCGTGACTCCGGCGTTTGCGTGGTTGCTCGCCGCGGCGGCGTGATCGACTCGGTCGATGCCAGCCGTATCGTTGTTCGCGTAGCTGATGATGAAGTCGAAACCGGTGAAGCTGGTGTGGATATCTACAACCTCACCAAGTACACCCGGTCGAACCAGAACACCTGCATCAACCAGCGTCCGCTGGTGAGCAAGGGTGACAAGGTCCAGCGTGGCGACATCATGGCCGACGGCCCGTCCACCGACATGGGTGAACTGGCTCTGGGTCAGAACATGCGCATCGCGTTCATGGCATGGAACGGCTTCAACTTCGAAGACTCCATCTGTCTCTCCGAGCGCGTGGTTCAAGAAGACCGCTTCACCACGATCCACATCCAGGAACTGACCTGCGTGGCGCGTGACACCAAGCTTGGTCCAGAGGAAATCACCGCGGACATCCCGAACGTGGGTGAGGCTGCGCTGAACAAGCTGGACGAGGCCGGTATCGTTTATGTGGGTGCTGAAGTCGGCGCCGGCGACATCCTGGTTGGTAAGGTCACTCCGAAAGGCGAGACCCAGCTGACTCCGGAAGAGAAGCTGCTGCGTGCGATCTTCGGTGAAAAGGCCAGCGACGTTAAAGACACCTCCCTGCGCGTGCCTACCGGTACCAAAGGTACTGTCATCGACGTTCAGGTCTTCACTCGTGACGGCGTTGAGCGTGACTCGCGTGCGCTGTCGATCGAGAAGAGCCAGCTGGACGAGATCCGTAAGGATCTGAACGAAGAGTTCCGCATCGTTGAGGGCGCGACCTTCGAACGTTTGCGTGCAGCCCTGGTCGGCCATAAGGCCGAAGGTGGTGCAGGCCTGAAGAAAGGCCAGGACATCACTGATGAAGTGCTCGATGGTCTTGAGCGCGGCCAGTGGTTCAAGCTGCGTATGGCGGAAGATGCTCTGAACGAGCAGCTCGAGAAGGCGCAGGCCTACATCGTCGATCGCCGTCGCTTGCTGGACGACAAGTTCGAAGACAAGAAACGCAAGCTGCAGCAGGGCGATGACCTGGCTCCGGGCGTGCTGAAAATCGTCAAGGTCTACCTGGCAATCCGTCGTCGCATCCAGCCTGGCGACAAGATGGCCGGTCGCCACGGTAACAAGGGTGTGGTCTCCGTGATCATGCCGGTCGAAGATATGCCGCACGACGCCAACGGTACTCCGGTCGATGTCGTACTGAACCCTCTGGGCGTACCTTCGCGTATGAACGTTGGTCAGATTCTCGAAACTCACCTTGGCCTGGCGGCCAAAGGGCTGGGCGAGAAGATCAACCGCATGGTCGAAGAGCAGCGTAAGGTCGCAGAACTGCGTACTTTCCTGGACGAGATCTACAACCAGATCGGTGGTCGCAACGAAGACCTGGACAGCTTCTCGGATCAGGAGATCCTGGACCTGGCGAACAACCTGCGCGGCGGTGTGCCGATGGCCACTCCGGTGTTCGACGGTGCCAAGGAAAGCGAAATCAAGGCCATGCTGAAACTGGCGGACCTGCCAGAAAGCGGCCAGATGCAGCTGACCGACGGCCGTACCGGCAACAAGTTCGAGCGTCCAGTTACCGTTGGCTACATGTACATGCTGAAACTGAACCACTTGGTAGACGACAAGATGCACGCTCGTTCTACCGGTTCGTACAGCCTGGTTACCCAGCAGCCGCTGGGTGGTAAGGCGCAGTTCGGTGGTCAGCGTTTCGGGGAGATGGAGGTCTGGGCACTGGAAGCATACGGTGCTGCATACACTCTGCAAGAAATGCTCACAGTGAAGTCGGACGATGTGAACGGCCGTACCAAGATGTACAAGAACATCGTGGATGGCGATCACCGTATGGAGCCGGGCATGCCCGAGTCCTTCAACGTGTTGATCAAGGAAATTCGTTCCCTCGGCATCGATATCGATCTGGAAACCGAATAACACGTGACGCGAAGGGGAGCGGGGCAGGTATTGCCCGCTTCCTGCTCCGCCAGGAGGAAAGGCCTTGAAAGACCTACTGAATTTGCTGAAAAACCAGGGTCAAGTCGAAGAGTTCGACGCCATCCGTATCGGATTGGCCTCGCCTGAGATGATCCGTTCGTGGTCGTTCGGTGAAGTTAAAAAGCCGGAAACCATCAACTACCGTACGTTCAAACCTGAGCGCGACGGCCTGTTCTGCGCCAAGATTTTTGGTCCAGTGAAGGATTACGAGTGCCTGTGCGGTAAGTACAAGCGCTTGAAGCATCGTGGTGTGATCTGCGAGAAGTGCGGCGTTGAAGTCGCGCTGGCCAAGGTTCGTCGTGAGCGCATGGCGCACATCGAACTGGCCTCTCCAGTCGCCCACATCTGGTTCCTGAAGTCGCTGCCGTCCCGTATCGGCCTGCTGATGGACATGACCCTGCGTGATATCGAGCGCGTGCTCTACTTCGAGAGCTACGTCGTTATCGACCCGGGCATGACCACCCTGGAGAAGGGCCAGCTGCTGAACGACGAGCAGTACTTCGAGGCGTTGGAAGAGTTCGGTGATGACTTCGATGCCCGCATGGGTGCCGAAGCTGTCCGCGAACTGCTGCACGCTATCGACCTGGAGCACGAGATTGGCCGCCTGCGTGAAGAGATTCCGCAAACCAACTCGGAAACCAAGATCAAGAAGCTGTCCAAGCGCCTGAAGTTGATGGAAGCCTTCCAGGGCTCCGGCAACCTGCCTGAGTGGATGGTGCTGACCGTTCTGCCGGTTCTGCCGCCAGATCTGCGTCCACTGGTTCCGCTGGATGGCGGTCGCTTCGCGACTTCCGACCTCAACGATCTGTATCGTCGAGTGATCAACCGTAACAACCGTCTGAAGCGCCTGCTGGATCTGTCGGCACCTGACATCATCGTGCGCAACGAAAAGCGCATGCTGCAGGAAGCGGTCGATGCACTGCTCGACAACGGTCGTCGCGGTCGCGCCATTACCGGTTCGAACAAGCGTCCTCTGAAATCCCTGGCCGACATGATCAAGGGTAAGCAAGGTCGTTTCCGTCAGAACCTGCTCGGCAAGCGTGTTGACTACTCCGGCCGTTCGGTAATTACCGTAGGCCCGACCCTGCGTCTGCACCAGTGCGGCCTGCCGAAGAAGATGGCTCTCGAGCTGTTCAAGCCGTTCATTTTCGGCAAGCTGGAAATGCGTGGTCTGGCGACCACCATCAAGGCCGCCAAGAAGATGGTCGAGCGCGAGCTGCCAGAGGTCTGGGACGTTCTCGCCGAAGTGATTCGCGAACACCCCGTGCTGCTCAACCGTGCACCGACCCTGCACCGTCTGGGTATCCAAGCCTTTGAGCCGGTACTGATCGAAGGCAAGGCTATCCAACTGCACCCGCTGGTCTGCGCCGCGTACAACGCCGACTTCGACGGAGACCAAATGGCTGTGCACGTACCGCTGACGCTGGAAGCCCAGCTTGAAGCGCGTGCGCTGATGATGTCGACCAACAACATCCTGTCGCCAGCCAACGGTGAGCCAATCATCGTTCCGTCGCAGGACGTGGTACTGGGTCTGTACTACATGACCCGTGAAGCCATCAACGCCAAGGGCGAAGGTCGTGTATTCGCGGACCTGCAGGAAGTCGACCGCGTATTCCGCGCTGGTGAAGCCGCGTTGCATGCGAAGATCAAGGTGCGTATCACTGAAACCGTCAATGATCGTGACGGCAGCAGTGTGACCAACACTCGTATCGTAGACACCACTGTCGGTCGTGCGCTGTTGTTCCAGGTTGTGCCAAAAGGCCTGTCGTTCGATGTCGTCAACCTGCCGATGAAGAAGAAGGCGATCTCCAAGCTGATCAACCAGTGCTACCGCGTGGTTGGTCTGAAAGAGACCGTGATCTTCGCTGACCAGTTGATGTACACCGGTTTTGCCTACTCGACCATTTCCGGCGTTTCCATCGGTGTTAACGACTTCGTTATCCCTGAGGAAAAAGCCCGCATCATCGGTGCAGCCACTGATGAAGTGAAGGAGATCGAGAGCCAGTACGCTTCCGGCCTGGTAACCCAGGGTGAGAAGTACAACAAGGTGATCGACCTGTGGTCGAAGGCCAACGACGAGGTTTCCAAGGCGATGATGGCCAACCTCTCGAAGGAGAAGGTCGTCGACCGGAATGGCGATGAAGTCGAGCAAGAATCGTTCAACTCGATGTACATGATGGCCGACTCGGGGGCGCGGGGCTCCGCGGCTCAGATCCGTCAGCTGGCCGGTATGCGTGGCCTGATGGCCAAGCCCGACGGCTCCATCATTGAAACGCCGATCACTGCGAACTTCCGTGAAGGTCTGAGCGTACTCCAGTACTTCATCTCGACCCACGGTGCTCGTAAAGGTCTGGCGGATACCGCGTTGAAAACTGCGAACTCCGGTTACCTGACTCGTCGTCTGGTAGACGTAGCGCAAGACCTGGTTGTAACCGAGATCGATTGCGGCACCGAACACGGTCTGCTGATGACTCCGCACATTGAAGGCGGTGACGTAGTAGAACCTCTGGGTGAGCGCGTATTGGGTCGTGTTATCGCCCGTGACGTATTCAAGCCAGGGACCGAGGACGTCATCGTTCCTGCCGGCACCCTGGTAGACGAGAAGTGGGTCGAGTTCATCGAACTCAACAGCATCGACGAAGTGGTTGTACGTTCGCCGATCAGCTGCGAAACCCGTTACGGTATCTGCGCCAAGTGCTACGGTCGCGACCTGGCCCGTGGTCACCTGGTGAACATTGGTGAGGCGGTCGGTGTTATCGCTGCCCAGTCCATCGGTGAGCCGGGTACCCAGCTGACCATGCGTACGTTCCACATCGGTGGTGCGGCAAGCCGGACCTCGGCAGCCGACAGCGTCCAGGTGAAGAACGGCGGTACCGTGCGTCTGCATAACCTGAAGCACGTAGAGCGTGTCGACGGTCACCTGGTGGCCGTGTCTCGTTCCGGTGAGCTGGCGATTGCCGACGACTTCGGTCGTGAGCGCGAGCGCTACAAGCTGCCTTACGGTGCGGTGATTTCGGTGAAGGAAGGCGACAAGGTCGACGCTGGCGCCATCGTGGCCAAGTGGGACCCGCACACCCACCCGATCGTTACCGAAATGAAAGGTACCGTGACCTACGTGGGCATGGAAGAAGGCATCACCATCAAGCGTCAGACCGACGAATTGACCGGTATGACCAACATCGAAGTGCTTGATGTGAAAGACCGTCCAGCGGCCGGTAAGGACATCCGTCCTGCCGTGAAGATGGTGGGTATGGATGGTAAGGATCTACTGCTGCCAGGTACCGATGTACCGGCCCAGTATTTCCTGCCGGCTAACGCCCTGGTTGGTGTTGCTGACGGTGCGCAGATTGCGATCGGTGATGTTATCGCTCGTATTCCGCAGGAAACCTCGAAGACTCGTGACATCACCGGTGGTCTGCCGCGTGTTGCCGACTTGTTCGAGGCTCGTCGTCCGAAAGAGGCGTCGATCCTGGCAGAAGTCAGCGGCACTATTGCGTTTGGTAAAGAAACCAAGGGCAAGCGCCGCCTGGTCATTACCCCGAACGACGGTAGCGATCCGTATGAAGAGCTGATTCCAAAGTGGCGTCACCTGAACGTCTTCGAAGGCGAACAAGTGAACCGCGGCGAAGTCATCTCCGACGGTCCGAGCGATCCGCACGACATCCTGCGTCTGCTGGGTGTGAGTGCGCTGGCCAAGTACATTGTCAACGAGATCCAGGACGTTTACCGTCTGCAGGGCGTGAAGATCAACGACAAGCACATCGAGACGATCCTGCGTCAGATGCTGCGTAAGGTCGAGATCTCCGAGTCCGGTGATTCCAGCTTCATCAAGGGTGACCAGATGGAATTGACTCACGTGCTGGTGGAAAACGAGCGCCTGAGTACCGAGGACAAGTTCATCGCCAAGTTCACCCGCGTGCTGCTGGGTATCACCAAGGCGTCCTTGTCTACCGAGTCGTTCATTTCGGCGGCCTCTTTCCAAGAGACCACTCGCGTACTGACCGAAGCGGCGGTAACCGGCAAGCGCGACTACCTGCGCGGCCTGAAAGAAAACGTGGTCGTGGGTCGTCTGATCCCGGCCGGTACTGGCCTGGCTTACCACAACGAGCGTAAGCGTCGTCGTGATGCCGACAAACCTCTGCGTGTGAGCGCAAGTGAAGTCGAAGCAGCACTGACCGAAGCGCTGAACTCCAGCGGTAGCTGATGCCTGCAGTAGATTGAGATCGAGGCCCCGACCTTTCCGATTGAGAAACGAGACAAATATGTCGAGTTTCACTGATCGGGGAGGTCGGGGCCTTGTCTTGACTGGGGCCAAGATCCTCTTTAGACTCTTGTACCCCTAAAATTGGTAGAGCGTGTGCTTTGCCATTTTGTTTATGTCGAAAGACAACAGTGGAGCTAGTAGATGGCAACTATCAACCAGCTGGTACGTCAGCCGCGCAAGCGTATCGTCGAGAAATCCGACGTGCCTGCGCTGCAGAACTGCCCGCAACGTCGTGGCGTGTGCACTCGCGTGTACACCACTACGCCGAAAAAACCTAACTCGGCACTGCGTAAAGTATGCCGTGTGCGCCTGACCAACGGTTTCGAGGTTTCCTCGTACATCGGTGGTGAAGGCCACAACCTGCAAGAGCACAGCGTCGTCCTGATCCGTGGCGGCCGTGTAAAAGACTTGCCAGGTGTTCGTTACCACACCGTTCGCGGCTCCCTGGATACTTCCGGCGTTAAAGGTCGTAACCAAGGTCGTTCGAAGTACGGTACCAAACGTCCGAAGTAATCGGTCGTTTTGCAGATTTTATTTATATTGAGTCGATAAGAGTAAGGTCGGGCACGTTTCCTTCTGGATCAACTGTCCCGAGCTAACCTGAAGACCGTTTGAGGGCTTATCAATGCCAAGACGTCGCGTAGCAGCCAAGCGTGAGATTCTGGACGATCCAAAATACGGAAGCCAGATCCTCGCCAAGTTCATGAACCACGTTATGGAGAGCGGCAAGAAAGCCGTTGCCGAGCGTATCGTTTATGGCGCGCTGGAAAAAGTTAAAGAACGCAAGAACAGCGATCCCCTGGAAATCTTCGAGAAAGCTCTCGACGCCATCGCTCCGCTGGTCGAAGTGAAGTCGCGCCGTGTAGGCGGTGCTACTTACCAGGTTCCGGTCGAAGTTCGTCCGTCCCGTCGTAACGCTCTGGCAATGCGCTGGTTGGTAGACTTCGCGCGCAAGCGCGGCGAGAAGTCTATGGCTCTGCGTTTGGCTGGCGAACTGCTGGACGCTGCCGAAGGCAAAGGTGCTGCAGTTAAGAAGCGTGAAGACGTACACCGTATGGCTGAGGCCAACAAGGCTTTCTCGCACTACCGCTTCTAATATCGGCATCATTCAATTTGCGAGGGCTTTATGGCTCGTACTACAGCAATCAACCGCTACCGTAACATCGGTATCTGTGCCCACGTTGACGCGGGCAAGACTACCACCACTGAGCGGATCCTGTTCTACACAGGTCTCAGCCACAAGATGGGTGAGGTGCATGACGGCGCTGCTACCACCGACTGGATGGTGCAGGAGCAGGAGCGTGGGATTACCATTACCTCCGCTGCTGTAACTACCTTCTGGAAAGGTTCGCGCGGTCAATACGATAACTATCGTGTAAACGTTATCGATACCCCTGGTCACGTAGACTTCACCATTGAAGTAGAGCGTTCTCTGCGTGTGCTTGACGGCGCGGTCGTGGTGTTCTGCGGTACTTCCGGTGTTGAGCCACAGTCCGAAACCGTATGGCGTCAAGCCAACAAGTACGGCGTTCCACGTGTTGTTTACGTGAACAAGATGGACCGTGCTGGTGCCAACTTCCTGCGTGTTGTTGGTCAGATCAAGAACCGCCTGGGTCACACTCCGGTTCCGGTTCAGTTGGCTATCGGCTCGGAAGATAACTTCCAGGGTCAGGTCGATCTGATCAAGATGAAGGCTATCTACTGGAACGACGACGACAAGGGTACTACCTATCGCGAGGAAGAAATTCCTGCCGATATGCTGGACCTGGCTAACGAGTGGCGCTCCAACATGGTTGAAGCTGCTGCCGAAGCCAACGAAGAGCTGATGAACAAGTACCTTGAAGAAGGTGACTTGACTCCTGAGGAGATCAAGGCTGGTCTGCGTGCACGCACCCTGGCTAGCGAGATCGTTCCAGCTGTCTGCGGTTCTTCGTTCAAGAACAAGGGCGTTCCCCTGGTTCTCGACGCCGTTATCGACTTCCTGCCTGCTCCAACCGAGATCCCTGCGATCAAGGGTATCCATCCGGACCTCATCGAGAAGCCGAAGGATGAGCTGGTAGAAGCGGATTACGATGAGCGTCATGCGGACGATGCTGAGCCGTTCTCGGCTCTGGCGTTCAAGATCGCTACCGACCCGTTCGTTGGTACTCTGACCTTCGTTCGCGTTTACTCGGGTTTCCTGACCTCCGGCGACTCCGTGATCAACTCGGTCAAGGGTAAGAAGGAGCGTGTTGGTCGTATGGTGCAAATGCACGCGAACCAGCGCGAAGAAATCAAAGAAGTGCGTGCAGGTGATATCGCTGCTCTGATCGGCATGAAGGACGTCACTACTGGTGACACCCTGTGCGATATCGAGAAGCAGATCATCCTTGAGCGTATGGATTTCCCGGAGCCTGTGATTTCGGTAGCGGTAGAGCCGAAAACCAAGCAGGACCAGGAGAAGATGGGTATCGCGCTGGGCAAGCTGGCTCAGGAAGACCCGTCGTTCCGCGTCAAGACCGACGAAGAGACTGGTCAGACCATCATCTCCGGTATGGGTGAGCTGCACCTGGACATTCTCGTTGATCGCATGAAGCGCGAGTTCAACGTCGAGGCCAACATCGGCAAGCCGCAGGTTTCGTACCGCGAGAAGATCAGCAAGAGCAACGTCGAGATCGAAGGCAAATTCGTTCGCCAGTCCGGCGGTCGCGGTCAGTTCGGTCATTGCTGGATCCGTTTCTCGGAGCCAGACGTTGATGCGAACGGTAACATCACCGAAGGTCTGGTCTTCACCAACGAAGTTGTTGGTGGTGTGGTTCCTAAGGAATACATCCCGGCTATCCAGAAGGGTATCGAAGAGCAGATGAAGAACGGCGTCGTTGCCGGCTATCCGCTGATCGGCCTGAAGGCTACTGTGTTTGATGGTTCCTACCACGACGTCGACTCTAACGAGATGGCGTTCAAGGTAGCTGCCTCCATGGCGACCAAGCAGCTGGCCCAGAAGGGCGGCGGTGTTGTGCTTGAGCCGATCATGAAGGTTGAAGTAGTAACCCCAGAGGACTACATGGGTGACGTGATGGGTGACCTGAACCGTCGTCGTGGTCTGATCCAGGGTATGGATGACTCGGTGTCCGGCAAGGTTATCCGTGCCGAAGTGCCGCTGGGTGAGATGTTCGGTTATGCAACCGACGTTCGTTCCATGTCTCAGGGTCGCGCGAGCTACTCCATGGAATTCTCCAAATACGCCGAAGCTCCGTCGAACATCGTCGAAGCTCTCGTTAAAAAACAAGGCTGATTCAGCCTCCCCTTTAGGCTAGGAGTTAATAGTCGTGGCTAAAGAAAAATTTGAACGTAACAAACCGCACGTCAACGTTGGCACCATTGGTCACGTTGACCACGGTAAAACCACTCTGACCGCTGCTCTGACTCGCGTTTGCTCCGAAGTTTTCGGTTCGGCTCGTGTTGACTTCGACAAGATCGACAGCGCTCCAGAAGAAAAAGCTCGTGGTATCACCATCAACACTGCGCACGTAGAGTACGACTCGAACATTCGTCACTACGCGCACGTTGACTGCCCAGGTCACGCCGACTACGTCAAAAACATGATCACCGGTGCTGCCCAGATGGACGGCGCGATCCTGGTTTGCTCGGCTGCCGATGGTCCGATGCCGCAAACTCGTGAGCACATCCTGCTGTCCCGTCAGGTAGGTGTTCCGTACATCGTTGTCTTCCTGAACAAGGCTGACATGGTGGACGACGCTGAGCTGCTGGAACTGGTTGAGATGGAAGTGCGCGATCTGCTGAGCACTTACGACTTCCCAGGTGATGACACTCCGATCATCATCGGTTCGGCTCTGATGGCTCTGAGCGGCCAAGACGACAACGAAATGGGTACCACCGCTGTTAAGCGTCTGGTAGAAACTCTGGATACCTACATCCCAGAGCCAGAGCGTGCTATCGACAAGCCGTTCCTGATGCCAATCGAAGACGTGTTCTCGATCTCCGGTCGTGGCACTGTGGTAACTGGCCGTGTTGAGCGTGGTATCGTTCGCATCCAGGAAGAAGTTGAGATCGTGGGGCTGCGCGAGACTCAGAAGACTACCTGCACCGGCGTTGAAATGTTCCGCAAGCTGCTGGACGAAGGTCGTGCTGGTGAGAACTGCGGCGTTCTGCTGCGTGGCACCAAGCGTGACGACGTTGAGCGTGGCCAGGTTCTGGTTAAGCCAGGTACCGTTAAGCCGCACACCAAGTTCACCGCTGAAGTTTACGTTCTGAGCAAAGAAGAAGGTGGTCGTCATACTCCGTTCTTCAAAGGCTACCGTCCACAGTTCTACTTCCGTACTACTGACGTGACTGGTAACTGCGAACTGCCAGAAGGCGTTGAAATGGTAATGCCAGGTGACAACATCCAGATGACTGTCACTCTGATCAAGACCATCGCGATGGAAGATGGCCTGCGTTTCGCTATCCGTGAAGGCGGTCGTACCGTCGGCGCTGGCGTCGTAGCCAAAGTCATCGAGTAATCGAAGACTCATTGAAGAAGCCCCCGCTTGCGGGGGCTTTTTTATTGGGTTGACACTCTGTGGGGCCGTCTATAGAATTGCGCCTCCTTTTAACGGGCGTATTGCGCCCGGTGGGAATAGCAGCCTGGAGTCTGAAATCCAATGCAAAATCAGCAAATCCGTATCAGGTTGAAGGCTTTCGACCATCGCCTGATCGACCAATCCACCCAGGAAATCGTGGAAACCGCGAAACGTACTGGTGCTCAAGTGCGTGGTCCAATTCCACTGCCTACTCGTAAAGAGCGGTTCACCGTTCTGGTCTCCCCGCACGTCAACAAAGACGCGCGTGACCAGTACGAGATCCGTACTCATAAGCGCGTGCTGGACATCGTTCAGCCAACGGATAAAACCGTTGATGCACTTATGAAGCTTGATCTTGCGGCAGGCGTGGAAGTGCAGATCAGCCTCGGCTAAGACTCGGTCTTGGTCGTGTAACGCTCTGAAATGGGCGGCCATAGCGGGTGAAAGCCCCGTACACTCATGAGGTTTACAACATGACTATTGGTGTAGTCGGTCGTAAGTGCGGTATGACCCGCATTTTCACCGAAGAAGGTGTCTCCATTCCGGTCACGGTCATCGAGATCGAGCCGAATCGTGTCACCCAGTTCAAAACTGAAGAAACCGATGGCTATCGTGCAGTGCAAGTCACTGTAGGTGAGCGTCGTGCTTCGCGCGTGACTGCTGCTCAGGCAGGTCACTTCGCTAAAGCAAATGTTGCTGCTGGTCGTGGCGTTTGGGAATTCCGCCTTGAAGAAGGCGAGTACCAAGCTGGCGATCTGATCAGCGCAGAAATCTTCGCAGCTGGCCAGTTGGTAGATGTTACCGGTCAGTCGAAAGGTAAAGGCTTCGCCGGTACCATCAAGCGTTGGAATTTCCGCGGTCAAGATAACACCCACGGTAACTCCGTTTCCCACCGCGTCCCGGGCTCTATTGGCCAGTGCCAGACTCCTGGTCGTGTATTCAAGGGCAAAAAAATGTCCGGTCATATGGGCGCTGAGCGCGTGACCGTGCAGTCCCTCGAAGTAGTGCGCGTCGACGCTGAACGCAATCTGTTGTTGGTCAAGGGCGCTGTTCCTGGCGCTACTGGCGGCAACCTGGTTGTGCGTCCGGCGGCCAAGGCTCGCGGTTAAGGGGAAGCTGACATGCAATTAAATGTAAATGGCGCTCAAGCGATCGAAGTTTCCGAACTGACATTTGGCGGCGAATTCAACGAGACGCTGGTTCACCAAGCAGTCGTGGCCTACATGGCTGGCGGCCGTCAGGGTAGCAAGCAGCAAAAGACCCGTTCCGACGTTTCTGGTGGCGGCAAGCGCCCATGGCGTCAGAAAGGTACTGGCCGTGCTCGTGCTGGTACTCTCCGTAGCCCAATCTGGCGCGGCGGCGGCACCACTTTCGCAGCTCGTCCTCAAGATCACTCCCAGAAGCTGAACAAGAAGATGTATCGCGCAGCAATGCGTTCCATCCTTGCTGAGCTGGTGCGTACTGATCGTCTGGTCGTGGTTCAGGATTTTGCTGTTGAAACTCCGAAAACCAAAGATCTGCTGGGTAAGCTGAATGGCATGAGTCTGACCGATGTTCTGATCGTGTCTGACGCTGTTGATCAGAACCTGTACCTGGCTGCTCGCAACCTGCCTCACGTTGATGTTCGTGATGTGCGAGGTTCCGATCCAGTTAGTCTGATCGCATACGACAAAGTGTTGATCACTGTGTCGGCCGTGAAGAAATTCGAGGAGCTGCTGGGATGAACCAGGAACGCGTATTTAAAGTTCTGCTTGGCCCGCATGTTTCCGAGAAGGCTACGGTTCTGGCGGACAAGAAAGGCCAGTTCGTTTTCAAGGTTGCTACCGATGCAACCAAGCTGGAAATCAAGAAGGCCGTCGAAAGCCTGTTCAGCGTGAAAGTGGAGCGCGTTACTACCCTGAACGTTCTGGGTAAGAGCAAGCGCACCGCGCGTGGTCTGGGCAAGCGTAATGACTGGAAGAAGGCAGTTATCTCCCTTCAGCCAGGCCAAGATCTCGATTTCAGCAGCAGTGCTGAGTAAGGAAGGGGCGCATCATGGCAATCGTTAAATGCAAACCGACTTCCCCTGGCCGCCGTTTTGTGGTCAAGGTGGTCAACCAGGAGCTGCATAAAGGCGCTCCTCACGCACCGCTGATCGAGAAGAAATCGAAGTCTGGTGGTCGTAACAACAATGGCCGTATCACTACTCGTCACGTTGGTGGCGGTCATAAGCAGCATTATCGTCTGGTCGACTTCCGTCGCAACGACAAGGATGGCATCGCTGCCACCGTCGAGCGTATCGAATACGATCCAAACCGTACTGCTCACATTGCTCTGCTGTGCTATGCCGACGGCGAGCGTCGCTACATCATTGCCCCTAAAGGCGTGAGCGCTGGCGACCAGTTGATCGCGGGTGCCCTGGCACCGATCAAGCCAGGCAACACTCTGCAGCTGCGCAACATTCCAGTTGGTAGCACCGTACACGGCATCGAACTGAAGCCAGGTAAAGGCGCGCAAATCGCTCGTTCGGCTGGTGCTTCGGCTCAGCTGGTCGCTCGTGAAGGTGTCTACGTGACCCTGCGTCTGCGTTCTGGTGAGATGCGTAAAGTGCTGGCTGAATGCCGTGCGACCCTGGGCGAAGTCTCGAACTCCGAGCATAGCCTGCGTTCGCTGGGTAAAGCCGGTGCCAAACGCTGGCGTGGCGTTCGCCCAACCGTTCGTGGCGTTGCCATGAACCCGGTTGACCACCCGCATGGTGGTGGTGAAGGTCGTACCTCCGGTGGTCGTCATCCGGTATCGCCATGGGGCTTCCCGACTAAGGGCGCGAAGACTCGTGGTAATAAGCGTACCGACAAAATGATCGTCCGTCGTCGCAAGTAAATAGAGGGATACGACAGTGCCACGTTCTCTGAAAAAAGGTCCTTTTATTGATCTTCACCTACTGAAGAAGATCGAAGTGGCGGCGGAAAAGAACGATCGCAAACCAGTTAAGACCTGGTCGCGTCGTTCCATGATCCTGCCACAAATGGTCGGTCTGACCATTGCTGTGCATAACGGTCGTCAGCATGTTCCAGTTCTCGTGAACGAAGACATGGTCGGCCACAAACTGGGCGAGTTCGCCGGTACCCGTACATATCGCGGGCACGTGGCTGACAAGAAAGCCAAGCGTTAAGGGGTAAGGAACGATGGAAGTAGCCGCTAAGCTGTCGGGCGCTCGAATCTCCGCCCAGAAAGCCCGCTTGGTCGCCGACCAGATCCGCGGGAAGAAGGTGGGCGACGCGCTCAACCTGTTGGCTTTCAGCAGTAAGAAAGCCGCCGAGATCATGAAGAAAGTGCTGGAGTCGGCCGTAGCCAACGCCGAGCATAACGAAGGCGCAGACGTTGATGACCTGAAGGTCTCCACCGTTTTCGTCAACGAAGGGCGTTCGCTGAAGCGCATCATGCCACGTGCCAAAGGCCGTGCTGATCGCATCGTCAAGCGGTCTTGCCATATCACTGTCAAGGTTGCTGACAAGTAACGGAGTCGAAGAGATGGGTCAGAAAGTACATCCCATTGGCATTCGCCTGGGAATCGTCAAGGAGCACACCTCCGTCTGGTACGCAGACGGTCGGACTTATGCGGACTATTTGCTCGCAGATCTGAATGTGCGTGAGTATCTCCAAGACAAACTAAAAAGCGCGTCCGTAAGCCGTATCGATATTCATCGTCCGGCTCAAACTGCACGCATCACCATCCACACCGCTCGTCCCGGCATCGTGATCGGCAAGAAAGGTGAAGATGTTGAAAAACTGCGTCAGGACCTGACCAAGCAAATGGGTGTGCCTGTGCACATCAATATCGAAGAGATCCGCAAGCCGGAGCTCGACGGTATGCTGGTTGCGCAGAGCGTAGCTCAGCAGCTGGAGCGTCGCGTAATGTTCCGTCGTGCCATGAAGCGCGCCGTACAGAACGCCATGCGCATTGGTGCCAAAGGCATCAAAATCCAAGTGAGCGGTCGTCTCGGCGGTGCTGAAATCGCACGTACTGAATGGTATCGCGAAGGTCGTGTGCCACTGCACACCCTGCGTGCCGATATCGACTATGCCACCTACGAAGCTCACACCACCTACGGTGTGATCGGTGTGAAGGTTTGGATCTTCAAAGGCGAAGTAATTGGTGGTCGCCAAGAAGAGCTGAAGCCGCAAGCGCCAGCGCCTCGTAAAAAAGCTGCTAAGTAAGGGGTACGCCAAATGTTGCAACCAAAGCGTACGAAGTTCCGCAAGCAAATGACCGGCCACAACCGTGGTCTGGCTCTGCGCGGTAGCAAGGTCAGCTTCGGCGAGTTCGCGCTGAAGTCTGTTGCTCGTGGTCGTCTCACCGCTCGTCAGATCGAGTCGGCACGTCGTGCCTTGACCCGTCACGTAAAACGTGGCGGCAAGATCTGGATCCGTGTATTCCCGGACAAGCCTATTTCCAAGAAGCCACTCGAAGTTCGGATGGGTAAAGGTAAGGGTAACGTCGAATACTGGGTTGCCCAGATTCAGCCAGGCAAAGTCCTGTATGAAATCGAGGGTGTTTCTGAAGAGCTGGCGCGTGAGGCTTTCGCCCTGGCTGCTGCAAAGCTGCCGCTCGCCACCTCCTTTGTTAAGCGGACGGTGATGTGATGAAAGCGAATGAACTTCGTGAAAAATCCGCACAGCAGCTGAACGAGCAACTGCTCGGCCTGCTGCGCGACCAGTTCAATCTGCGTATGCAGAAAGCAACTGGCCAGTTGGGGCAGTCTCATCTGCTCTCGCAAGTTAAGCGTGACATCGCTCGCGTGAAGACTGTGCTCAACCAGCAGGCAGGTAAGTAATCATGGCTGAAGCCGAAAAAACTGTCCGTACGCTGACTGGCCGTGTTGTCAGCGACAAGATGGACAAGACCATCACCGTTCTGATCGAGCGTCGCGTTAAGCACCCTATCTACGGTAAATACGTTAAGCGTTCGACTAAGCTGCACGCGCACGACGAAACCAATCAGTGCCACATCGGCGACAAGGTCACTATCCGTGAGACCCGTCCGATGGCCAAGACCAAGTCCTGGGCCCTGGTTGATGTTCTCGAACGCGCTGTGGAAGTCTAAGGGCTAGGGGTCGGAGAAATTATATGATTCAGACTCAATCCATGCTCGATGTGGCCGATAACAGCGGCGCTCGCCGCGTTATGTGCATCAAGGTGCTGGGTGGCTCCCATCGTCGTTACGCTGGTATCGGTGACATCATCAAGGTTACCGTCAAGGAAGCAATTCCTCGCGGTAAGGTGAAAAAAGGCCAAGTGATGACTGCTGTCGTAGTCCGCACTCGCCACGGCGTTCGCCGTGCAGATGGCTCCATCATCCGCTTTGATGGCAACGCTGCTGTTCTGCTGAACAACAAGCAAGAGCCGATCGGTACCCGTATCTTTGGGCCAGTGACCCGTGAGCTTCGTACTGAGAAGTTCATGAAGATCGTCTCGCTCGCCCCAGAAGTGCTGTAAGGAGATCCGACATGCAAAAGATTCGTCGTGACGACGAGATCATCGTGATCGCCGGCAAAGACAAAGGTAAGCGCGGTAAGGTGCTTAAGGTTCTGGCTGACGACCGTCTGGTCGTAGGTGGTCTGAACCTGGTCAAGCGTCATACCAAGCCTAACCCGATGTCGGGCGTACAAGGCGGTATCGTCGAGAAAGAAGCGCCACTGCACGCTTCCAACGTTGCTATTTTCAACAGCGAAACCAACAAGGCTGACCGCGTTGGCTTCAAAGTAGAAGACGGCAAGAAAATTCGTGTCTTCAAGTCGACCCAAAAAGCGGTTGATGCTTGAACACTGCTAGGTAGAAGACCATGGCACGACTCCAAGAGATTTACCGGAAGGAAATCGCCCCGAAACTTAAGGAAGAACTTAAGCTTTCGAACGTGATGGAAGTTCCGCGCGTTACCAAGATCACCCTGAACATGGGTCTGGGCGAGGCGATCGGTGACAAGAAAGTCATCGAGCACGCTGTTGCTGACCTGGAAAAGATCACCGGCCAGAAAGTCGTTGTGACTCACGCTCGTAAATCCATCGCTGGCTTCAAAGTCCGCGAAGGATGGCCGATCGGCGTCAAAGTGACCCTGCGCCGTGAGCGTATGTATGAGTTCCTGGATCGTCTGCTGTCGATCTCCCTGCCTCGGGTTCGCGACTTCCGCGGCCTGAATGCCAAGTCCTTCGATGGTCGTGGTAACTACAGCATGGGCGTGAAAGAGCAGATCATTTTCCCGGAAATCGATTACGACAAGATCGATGCTCTCCGCGGTCTGGACATTACCCTGACCACCACTGCCAAGAACGATGACGAAGGCCGCGCTCTGCTGCGTGCTTTCAAATTCCCGTTCCGCAACTGATTGGAGTAGGAAAATGGCCAAGAAGAGCATGAAGAACCGTGAGCTGAAGCGTCAGCTCACCGTTGCCAAGTACGCCGCCAAGCGTGCAGCGCTGAAAGCGATCATCGTGGATCTGAACGCAAGTCCAGAAGCCCGTTGGGAAGCGACCGTAGCTCTGCAAAAGCAACCACGTGACGCAAGTGCTTCGCGCATGCGTAACCGTTGCCGTCTGACCGGTCGTCCGCATGGCGTTTACCGCAAGTTCGGCCTGGGCCGTAACAAACTGCGTGAAGCCGCAATGCGTGGTGACGTTCCAGGTCTGGTAAAAGCCAGCTGGTAATGGCTATAAGCCTATGGTGGCTGGGGTTGCAAGATCCCGATCATCGGTGAGCTCAAGCATGAATCAAGCCCCTTCTGGGGCTTGATTCATTTCTAGGGTGTGTCTAGAATGACCGGCTCGCCTGAGCCCGTGTTTTTTGCCCGGGTATCTTTGGTGAAAGCTGTAGCCGCAAGGCTAATTCTTTTTGTATCAGGAGCATCTAGCCCATGAGTATGCAGGACCCGTTAGCGGACATGCTAACTCGAATCCGTAATGCCCAGATGGCTGAAAAGTCCGTCGTGAGCATGCCGTCTTCCACTTTGAAGGTGGCTGTAGCAAAAGTCCTGAAGGACGAAGGTTACATTGCGGGTTATCAGATCAGCAGCGAAATCAAGCCTCTGCTGTCCATCGAGCTGAAGTACTTCGAAGGCCGTCCGGTCATCGAGGAAGTGAAGCGCGTTAGTCGTCCAGGCCTGCGTCAGTACAAGTCCGTTGAAGAGCTGCCGAAAGTACGTGGCGGCCTCGGCGTATCTATCGTCTCCACCAACAAAGGTGTGATGACTGATCGTGCTGCGCGCGCTGCCGGTGTCGGCGGCGAAGTTCTTTGCACTGTGTTCTAAGGGGGGATAAGCATGTCTCGCGTCGCTAAGAACCCCGTTAAGCTGCCAGCTGGCGTCGAAGTGAAATTCGCCGGTCAACAGCTTTCGGTGAAGGGTGCCAAGGGTACTCTCGAACTGAACGTACACGCCTCCGTTGAAATTGTTCAGGAAGCCGGTGAGCTGCGTTTTGCTGCTCGCAATGGCGACCAGCAAACTCGCGCAATGGCCGGTACCACTCGTGCACTGGTTAACAACATGGTCCAGGGCGTAAGCCAAGGCTTCGAGCGTAAGCTCCAGCTGGTCGGTGTTGGTTACAAGGCACAGGCAAAAGGCACAGTGCTGAACCTGGCCCTCGGCTTCTCGCATCCAGTGGATTACGAACTGCCGGCAGGCATCACCGCTGAGACTCCTAGCCAGACCGATATCCTGATCAAGGGCATCGACAAACAGCTGGTAGGTCAAGTGGCCGCTGAGATCCGCGACTTCCGTCCACCAGAGCCTTACAAAGGTAAAGGTGTGCGCTACGCGGACGAAGTCGTCCGTCGTAAAGAAGCCAAGAAGAAGTAGGGCATAGCAAATGACCGACAAAAAAGTTACTCGACTGCGTCGCGCTCGCAAAGCACGCCTGAAAATGCACGAACTCGAAGTCGTGCGTCTCTGCGTGTTCCGCTCTTCGCAGCACATCTACGCCCAGGTCATTTCGGCCGACGGCAACAAGGTCCTGGCAAGCGCCTCGACTTTGGATAAAGAACTGCGTGATGGCGCCACTGGCAACATCGACGCGGCTACTAAGGTTGGCCAGCTGGTCGCTACGCGTGCAAAAGCCGCTGGTGTCTCGCAAGTGGCTTTCGACCGTTCCGGCTTCAAGTACCACGGCCGCGTCAAGGCGCTGGCTGAGGCTGCTCGTGAAGCTGGGCTGGAGTTCTAAGTTATGTCCAATAACGACCAAAAGCGCGACGAAGGCTACATCGAGAAGCTGGTTCAAGTTAACCGCGTAGCCAAAACCGTAAAAGGTGGCCGTATCTTCACTTTCACCGCGTTGACCGTGGTTGGTGATGGTAAGGGCCGTGTTGGCTTCGGCCGTGGCAAGTCGCGTGAAGTGCCTGCTGCGATCCAGAAGGCAATGGAAGCTGCTCGCCGCAACATGATCCAGGTTGATCTGGACGGCACTACTCTGCAATACGCAATGAAGTCTGCCCATGGCGCTTCCAAGGTGTACATGCAGCCTGCTTCTGAAGGTACCGGTATCATCGCTGGCGGCGCCATGCGTGCTGTCCTCGAGGTTGCTGGTGTTCAGAACGTTCTGGCCAAGTGCTACGGCTCGACTAACCCGGTAAACGTGGTTCACGCCACTTTCAAGGGTTTGAAAGCAATGCAGTCCCCTGAATCCATTGCCGCCAAGCGTGGCAAAAGCGTCCAGGAGATCATCTGATCATGGCTACCGTTAAAGTAACGCTGATCAAAAGCATGACCGGCCGTATCCCTAACCACAAGTTGTGCGTTAAGGGTCTGGGCCTGCGTCGCATCGGTCACACTGTAGAAGTCCAGGATACTCCCGAGAACCGCGGGATGATCAACAAGGCTTACTACATGCTGCGTGTCGAGGGTTAATCGATGAAACTCAATGATCTGAGTCCAGCGCCGGGTTCCCGTCGCGAAAAGCATCGTCCGGGCCGTGGTATCGGTAGTGGTTTGGGTAAGACTGGTGGCCGTGGTCACAAAGGTCAGACTTCCCGCTCCGGTGGCACCATTGCTCCAGGCTTTGAAGGCGGCCAACAGCCGCTGCATCGTCGCCTGCCGAAGTTCGGTTTCGTTTCCCTGAAGGCCATGGATCGCGCAGAAGTGCGTCTGTCCGAGCTGGCTAAAGTCGAAGGCGACATCGTCACCGTGCAGTCCCTGAAAGATGCCAGCGTGATTAACCAGAGCGTTCAGCGTGTGAAAATCATGCTGTCCGGTGAAGTTACTCGCGCTGTGACTATCAAGGGCATCGCAGCCACCAAAGGTGCGCGTGCGGCTATCGAAGCAGCTGGCGGCAAGTTCGAGGAATAAATGGCTAAGCAAGGTGCTCTCTCTGCGCTCGGCAAAGGCGGTATGTCTGAACTCTGGGCTCGTCTGCGTTTTCTGTTCATGGCGATTATCGTCTATCGGATAGGTGCGCACATCCCGGTTCCAGGTATCAACCCTGATCGACTCGCAGACCTGTTTCGACAGAATGAGGGGACCATTCTTAGCTTGTTCAACATGTTTTCCGGTGGTGCGCTGGAGCGTATGAGCATCTTTGCACTGGGGATCATGCCGTACATCTCGGCATCGATCATCATGCAGCTCATGACCGCTGTCAGCCCACAGCTGGAGCAGTTGAAGAAGGAAGGTGAAGCTGGCCGTCGCAAGATCAGCCAGTACACCCGCTACGGCACTGTCGTCCTCGCTCTAGTTCAGGCCATCGGCATGTCCGTTGGCCTGGCTGGGCAGGGCGTTGCGTTCACTGGTGACTTCGGCTTCCATTTCGTTGCGGTATCCACTTTCGTGGCTGGCGCGATGTTCATGATGTGGCTGGGTGAGCAGATTACTGAGCGTGGTGTTGGCAACGGTATCTCGATGTTGATCTTCGCGGGTATCGTCGCCGGTCTTCCGAGAGCGATCGGGCAGTCTTTCGAGTCTGCGCGTCAGGGCGATATCAACATTTTCGCCTTGGTTGCGATCGGTTTGCTGGCAGTAGCGATTATCGGTTTTGTGGTGTTCATTGAGCGTGGCCAGCGTCGTATTGCTGTTCACTACGCCAAGCGTCAGCAGGGCCGTAAGGTGTTTGCTGCGCAGACCAGCCACTTGCCGCTGAAAGTGAATATGGCCGGTGTTATTCCTGCTATTTTCGCGAGCAGCATTTTGCTGTTTCCGGCTTCGTTGGGTGCCTGGTTCGGTCAGTCTGAAGGTATGGGCTGGTTGCAGGACATCTCGCAGTCGATCGCTCCTGGTCAGCCGTTGAATATTCTGCTGTTTAGTGCAGGGATTATTTTCTTCTGCTTCTTCTATACGGCGTTGATGTTCAATCCGAAAGACGTAGCGGAAAACCTGAAGAAGTCCGGTGCCTTTATTCCGGGCATCCGTCCAGGTGAGCAATCGGCACGCTACATTGATGGCGTTCTGACCCGCTTGACTATGTTCGGTGCTCTATATATGACGGCCGTCTGCCTGTTGCCACAGTTCCTGGTGGTTGCTGCAAACGTTCCGTTCTACCTTGGCGGGACCTCGTTGCTGATCGTGGTCGTGGTTGTTATGGACTTCATGTCGCAAGTACAATCGCACCTCGTTTCCCACCAGTACGAATCCCTGATGAAGAAAGCCAACCTGAAGGGTTACGGCAGCGGCATGCTGCGCTAATCCATAAGGTTCGAGGAGTTGGTGATGAAAGTTCGTGCATCGGTGAAAAAGCTGTGCCGCAACTGCAAGATTATTCGCCGCGAAGGTGTTGTTCGAGTAATTTGCAGCGCGGAACCACGTCACAAGCAGCGCCAAGGCTGAGTGTGATTGTGCTTCAAGCCCGGCAGCTAGTGCGCTGCCGGGTTGATTATTTGTTATTACAGCGATATTATCTCGCGCCCTATTTCTTGGCTTCCGGGGCGTAGGTAGCTGTCAATTGGAGTCCCACTGAATGGCCCGTATTGCAGGCGTTAACATTCCAGATAACAAACATACTGTTATCTCGCTGACCTACATCTATGGTGTTGGTCGCACTACTGCACACAAAATCTGTGCAGTGACTGGGGTCAACCCAGCTGCGAAGATCAAGGATCTGAGCGACGAGCAAATTGAACAGCTGCGTGGCGAAGTGGCGAAGTTCACCACTGAAGGTGACCTGCGTCGCGAAAACAACATGAAAATCAAACGCTTGATGGACCTGGGCTGCTATCGCGGTCTGCGCCATCGTCGTGGTCTGCCAGTACGCGGTCAGCGTACCAAGACCAACGCGCGTACTCGCAAAGGTCCGCGTAAGCCGATCCGCAAGTAATCGCACCAGCGAATCGACAGGAATTTAGTCATGGCAAAACCTGCTGCTCGTCCTCGTAAGAAAATCAAAAAGACAGTGGTTGATGGCATCGCCCATATCCACGCGTCTTTCAACAACACCATCGTGACCATCACCGACCGTCAGGGTAATGCTCTTTCCTGGGCAACCTCCGGTGGTTCGGGTTTCCGCGGTTCTCGTAAGTCCACTCCGTTCGCTGCTCAAGTAGCTGCTGAGCGTGCTGGCCAAGCTGCGCTGGAATATGGCCTGAAGAACCTCGACGTTAACGTCAAGGGCCCGGGTCCAGGTCGTGAATCCGCAGTTCGTGCTCTGAACGGCTGTGGCTACAAGATCGCCAGCATCACCGACGTGACGCCAATCCCGCACAACGGGTGCCGTCCGCCGAAGAAGCGCCGCGTGTAATCCAGGAGATTGTAAAGAATGGCTCGTTACATTGGTCCAAAATGCAAACTGGCTCGTCGCGAAGGCACCGATCTCTTCCTGAAGAGCGGTGTGCGCGCTATCGAATCCAAGTGCAACATCGAAGCAGCTCCTGGCATCCACGGCCAGCGTCGTGGTCGTCAATCCGACTACGGTACCCAGCTGCGTGAAAAGCAAAAGGTTCGTCGCATCTACGGCGTTCTGGAGCGTCAATTCAGCGGTTACTACAAACAAGCCGCCGGCAAGAAGGGCGCAACTGGTGAGAACCTGTTGCAACTGCTGGAATGCCGTCTGGACAACGTTGTATACCGCATGGGCTTCGGTTCCACTCGTGCCGAATCCCGTCAGCTGGTATCGCACAAGTCGATCAGCGTAAACGGTCAGACCGTTAACGTTCCGTCCTACCAGGTTCGTGCTGGTGACGTGGTTGCTGTTCGCGAGAAAGCAAAAAACCAACTTCGCATTGTCCAAGCTCTCGATCTGTGTGCTCAACGTGGCCGCGTAGAATGGGTAGAAGTAGACACTGAGAAGAAGTCGGGCGTTTTCAAGAACGTTCCAGCTCGCAGTGATCTGTCCGCCGACATCAACGAAAGCCTGATTGTCGAGCTCTACTCCAAGTAAGGGCTAGAAAATAGGTGCATCCATGCAGATTTCGGTAAATGAGTTCCTGACACCCCGCCATATTGATGTGCAGGTTGTCAGTCCAACCCGCGCCAAGATCACTCTCGAGCCTCTCGAGCGTGGTTTCGGCCACACCCTGGGCAACGCGCTGCGCCGCATCCTGTTGTCCTCAATGCCCGGCTGTGCAGTAGTCGAGGCCGAGATTGACGGTGTGCTCCACGAGTACAGCGCCATCGAAGGTGTACAGGAAGACGTAATTGAAATCCTGTTGAACCTTAAAGGTCTGGCTATCAAGCTGCACGGCCGTGACGAAGTTACGCTGACCTTGTCGAAGAAGGGTTCGGGGGTGGTTACCGCTGCCGATATTCAGCTGGATCATGATGTCGAGATCGTTAATCCCGATCACGTAATCGCTAACCTGGCGTCTAACGGCGCTCTGAACATGAAGCTCGTAGTAGCTCGTGGTCGTGGTTATGAGCCGGCCGACTCGCGTCAAAGCGATGAAGACGAAAGCCGCAGCATTGGTCGCTTGCAGCTCGACTCTTCGTTCAGCCCGGTTCGCCGTATCGCCTACGTGGTGGAAAACGCCCGTGTCGAGCAGCGTACCAACCTGGACAAGCTGGTTATTGATCTGGAAACCAACGGTACTCTGGATCCTGAAGAGGCTATCCGCCGTGCTGCAACCATCCTGCAACAGCAGTTGGCTGCGTTCGTCGACCTCAAAGGTGACAGTGAGCCAGTGGTAGTCGAGCAGGAAGACGAGATCGATCCGATCCTGCTTCGCCCGGTTGACGATCTGGAACTGACTGTACGTTCGGCTAACTGCCTTAAGGCGGAAAACATTTACTACATCGGCGACCTGATTCAGCGTACCGAAGTAGAACTGTTGAAGACTCCGAACCTGGGCAAGAAGTCCTTGACCGAAATCAAGGATGTTCTGGCCTCCCGCGGTCTGTCCCTCGGCATGCGCCTCGATAACTGGCCGCCTGCAAGTCTTAAGAAGGACGACAAGGCGACTGCCTGATCGTCGTAATCACCGAACGTTGTGTTTGGTAAGGAATGAACCATGCGTCATCGTAAAAGTGGGCGTCACCTGAGCCGCACCAGCTCGCACCGCAAGGCCATGTTCCAGAACATGGCGGTGTCGCTGTTCGAGCACGAGCTGATCAAAACTACCCTGCCGAAAGCCAAGGAACTGCGCCGCGTTGCCGAGCCGCTGATCACTCTGGCTAAGACAGACAGCGTTGCTAACCGTCGCCTGGCTTTCGACCGTACTCGTTCGAAAGCTATCGTTGGTAAGCTCTTCAACGACCTGGGCAAGCGTTACGCTACCCGTGAGGGTGGCTACCTGCGCATCCTCAAGTGCGGTTTCCGCGCTGGCGACAACGCTCCTATGGCGTACGTTGAACTGGTTGATCGTGCTGTTGGCGGCGAAGCTGTATCCGCTGAATAAGACGTCAGTCTGAAACAAGGAACCGGGCCTAGTGCCCGGTTTTTTGTATGTCTATCCATTGTTGATTTCTATCGCTTTGCGAAATCTAATGCATTGGATGTGGTAGTAATCATGATCAATACTCTTTCTCAGCCGATTAGCCGGCAGTTCCCAGACAGATAGAGGAATATTGAGCATGAGCCAGACCAAAGTTCTTACGACCGCAAGTGGTGCTCCGGTCGCTGACAATCAGAATTCCCGCTCTGCTGGCCCTCGTGGCCCGCTGCTTCTCGATGATTTCCACCTGATCGAAAAGCTTGCCCATTTCAACCGCGAAAATATTCCTGAGCGCCGTGTACATGCCAAGGGCTCGGGTGCCTATGGCACCTTCACGGTTTCCCGCAACATCACGCAGTACACCAGTGCCAAGCTGTTCGAGTCGGTGGGCAAGAAGACTCCGACCTTCCTGCGCTTTTCTACCGTAGGCGGTGAGCGTGGTTCGGCCGATACCGAGCGTGACCCGCGTGGTTTTGCTCTGAAGTTCTATACCGAAGAAGGTAACTGGGACATCGTTGGGAACAATACCCCGGTGTTCTTCATTCGAGATCCGCTGAAGTTTCCGGACTTCATCCACACCCAGAAGCGCCTTCCCCAGAGCAACCTGAAGAGCGCCCAGGCAATGTGGGACTTCTGGTCGCATTCGCCAGAGGCTCTGCACCAGGTCACCATCCTGTTCTCCGACCGGGGTATTCCGGATGGCTACCGTCATATGCATGGTTTTGGCAGCCACACCTATAGCCTGATCAACGCCAAGGGTGAACGGCACTGGGTGAAGTGGCACTACAAGACCAAGCAAGGAATCAAGAACCTGGCTCCGGCAGAGGCTGCTCGCTTGGCTGGCACCGATCCGGATTACGCCCAGCGCGACCTGTTCAATGCCATCGAGCGTGGCGACTTCCCGAAATGGAGCGTTTGCATCCAGATCATGACCGAGGCCCAGGCGGCAGCGCACTACGAGAATCCCTTCGATGTGACCAAGACCTGGTCGCAAAAAGAGTTCCCGCTGATCGAGGTTGGTGAACTGGAGTTGAACCGCAACCCGTTGAACTACTTCGCCGAGGTCGAGCAGGCGGCATTTGGTCCAAGCAACATGGTCCCCGGTGTCGGCCTGTCGCCAGATCGCATGCTGCAGGGCCGGGTGTTTGCCTACGCGGATGCACATCGCTACCGCGTTGGTACCAATCACCAGCAACTGCCGGTGAATGCGCCGCTGAGCCCGGTCAATAGCTACCAGCGCGATGGAGCGATGGCGTTTGGCACTAATGGTGGTGCAGCGCCGAACTATGAGCCGAACAGCTATAGCGACGCGCCGAAACAAGCGCCACGTTATGCAGAGCCAGCCCTGGCTTTGAGTGGCGCAGCCGATCGCTACGATCATCGCGAGGACACGGACTACTACAGCCACGCAGGTGCCCTGTTCCGCCTGATGGATGATGGGCAGAAGTCTCTGTTGATCAACAACATCGCTGGTGCCATGGCTGGGGTGACAGCCGATGTAGTACAGCGTCAGTTGCAACACTTCTTCAAGGCTGATCCAGCCTATGGAGAAGGTATCGCCAAAGCGTTGGGCGTATCGCTCAAGTAAGTCTAAATAAGAAGCGGAACCGCCCTCATTTGGGCGGTTTTTGCGTTATTTGTACTGCTTTTCTCAGATAATCTTCACTTTTCCTGCTGTTCTTGAGTGACCTGCGAGTCAGCTTGGTTCAAACTATCCACTTTCAAGCAGGGAGATGTAGGGCGATGCAGGGTCATCCCGACGTAATCGATTACCTCAACACGTTGCTGACGGGAGAACTGGCAGCACGCGACCAATATTTCATTCATTCGCGGATGTACGAAGACTGGGGCTTCACCAAGCTCTATGAGCGCATCAACCACGAGATGGAGGAAGAGGCACAACACGCCGACGCCTTGATCCGACGGATCCTGATGCTCGAAGGCACGCCGCGCATGCGCCCCGATGATCTCGACACCGGCACCACCGTGCCGGATATGTTGGCCAGTGACCTGCGCCTGGAATACAAGGTGCGCGCGGCACTGTGCAAAGGCATCGAGTTGTGCGAGTTGCACAAGGACTACATCAGCCGCGACATCCTTCGGATCCAGCTGGCGGACACCGAGGAAGACCATACCTACTGGCTGGAGAAGCAACTGGGCCTGATCAAGTCCATCGGCCTGGAGAACTACCTGCAATCGCAGTTCTGATCGCAGGCGGCGTTGGCCTTCGGCGAATGCAAGAAATAAAGAAGCCCCTGGCGCCCTAAGGTGCCAGGGGCTTTTTCATGGGCCTCAGGCCCGGTCGCGGATCAGCAACGGCTTGAGATAGTGCCCGGTGTGGGATTGAGACATCTCGGCCACCTGTTCCGGTGTACCCACCGCGATGATCTGGCCGCCTTTGGAGCCGCCTTCCGGACCCAGGTCCACCAGCCAGTCAGCGGTCTTGATCACATCCAGGTTGTGCTCGATCACCACTACGGTGTTGCCGTGGTCGCGCAGGCGGTGCAGGACATCCAGCAACTGCTGGATATCGGCGAAATGCAGGCCGGTGGTCGGTTCGTCGAGGATGTACAGGGTCTTGCCGGTATCGCGCTTGGACAGCTCGCGGGATAGCTTGACCCGCTGCGCCTCGCCTCCGGACAAGGTCGTCGCCGACTGCCCCAGCTTGATATAGGACAGCCCCACGTCCATCAGCGTCTGCAGCTTGCGCGCCAAGGCCGGTACCGGATCGAAGAACTCCCGGGCTTCCTCGATGGTCATTTCCAGGACCTCGTGGATGCTCTTGCCCTTGTACTTGATCTCCAGGGTCTCGCGGTTGTAGCGCTTGCTCTTGCACACATCGCAAGGCACGTAGATGTCCGGCAGGAAGTGCATTTCCACCTTGATCAGACCATCGCCCTGGCACGCCTCGCAGCGACCGCCCTTGACGTTGAAGGAGAAGCGTCCAGGGCCGTAGCCGCGGGAGCGAGACTCCGGCACGCCAGCGAACAGCTCGCGGATCGGGGTGAACAACCCGGTGTAGGTGGCCGGGTTGGAACGGGGCGTGCGACCGATCGGGCTTTGGTCGATATCCACCACCTTGTCCAGATGCTGCAGTCCATTGATGCTGTCGTGCGGTGCGGCTTCCAGGGTGGTGGCGCCGTTCAGCGCGGTGGCGCTCAGCGGGAACAGGGTGTTGTTGATCAGCGTCGACTTGCCCGAGCCGGATACCCCGGTGACGCAGGTCAGCAGGCCGATTGGAATCTCCAGGTCGACATTGCGCAGATTGTTGCCACGGGCGCCCTTGAGGGTCAGGGACAGCTTCTTGTTGCGCGGCGTGCGCTTGGCCGGGACCACGATCTTCACCCGTCCCGACAGGTACTTGCCGGTCAGCGAGTCCGGGTGCTCCATGACCTGGGCGGCGGTGCCTTCGGCGACGATCTGGCCACCATGCACTCCGGCTCCCGGGCCGATGTCCACTACATAGTCGGCCAGACGGATGGCGTCTTCGTCGTGTTCGACCACGATCACCGTGTTGCCGATGTCCCGCAAGTGCTTGAGGGTGCCCAGCAGGCGATCGTTGTCCCGCTGGTGCAGGCCGATGGATGGCTCGTCGAGGATGTACATCACCCCCACCAGGCCCGCGCCGATCTGGCTGGCCAGGCGGATACGCTGGGCCTCGCCGCCGGACAGGGTGTCGGCACTGCGATCCAGGGTCAGGTAGTCGAGCCCGACATTGACCAGAAACTGCAGGCGTTCGCGGATTTCCTTGAGGATCTTGTCGGCGATCTCGCCACGGCGCCCGGTGAGCTTGATGGTGCCGAAATAATTGGTGGCATCGCCGATGGGCAGGCTGGTGACCGCCGGCAGGGTCTTCTCTCCGACCCAGACATGCCGCGCCTCGCGCCGCAGCCGCGTGCCCCGGCAGTCCGGGCAGGGCTGGGTGCTGAGGAACTTGGCCAGCTCCTCGCGCACGGTGGCCGATTCGGTTTCGCGGTAGCGGCGCTCCAGGTTCGGCACGATGCCTTCGAACGGGTGGGAGCGCTTGACGATGTCGCCGCGATCGTTCAGGTACTTGAAGTCGACGTTCTGCGTACCGCTGCCATTGAGGATGACCTTCTGCTGGTCGGCCGGCAGCTGGTTGAACGGCACCTCCAGGCTGAAACCATAGTGCGCGGCCAATGAGCCGAGCATCTGGAAGTAATAGACGTTGCGCCGGTCCCAGCCGCGGATCGCGCCTTCGGCCAGGGTCAGTTCGCCATTGACCAGGCGCTTGATGTCGAAGAACTGCTTGACCCCCAGGCCATCGCAGGTCGGGCAGGCGCCGGCCGGATTGTTGAAGGAGAACAGCTTGGGTTCCAGTTCGCTGATGGCATGGCCGCAGATCGGGCAGGCGAAGCGGGCGGAGAAGATCATTTCTTCCCCGGGCTCGTCGTCCATCGGCGCTACCAGCGCGATGCCGTCCGCCAGCTTCAACGCCGTCTCGAAGGACTCGGCCAGGCGCTGCTGCAGGTCGGCCCGCACCTTGAAGCGGTCGACCACGACATCGATCGAATGCTTCTTCTGTTTATCCAGCTTCGGCAACTCGTCCAGTTCGAACAGCTTGCCGTTGACCCGGGCACGGACGAAGCCCTGGGCCCGCAGTTCCTCGAATACCGACAGGTGTTCACCCTTGCGCTCGCGGATCACCGGCGCCAGCAACATCAGCTTGCTGCCCTCGGGCTGGGTCAGCACCAGATCGACCATCTGGCTGACGGTCTGGGCTTCCAGCGGGATATCGTGGTCCGGGCAGCGCGGAGTACCGACGCGGGCATAGAGCAGGCGCAGGTAGTCGTAGATCTCGGTGATGGTGCCGACCGTCGAGCGCGGGTTGTGGGAAGTGGATTTCTGTTCGATGGAAATCGCCGGGGACAGCCCTTCGATGGTGTCCACATCGGGCTTTTCCATCATCGACAGGAACTGCCGGGCGTAGGCCGACAGCGACTCGACATAGCGGCGCTGGCCCTCGGCGTACAAGGTGTCGAAAGCCAGGGATGACTTGCCGGACCCAGACAGACCGGTGATGACGATCAACTTGTCCCGGGGCAGGGTCAGGTCGATGTTCTTCAGGTTGTGGGTGCGGGCCCCACGAATCAGAATCTTGTCCAAAAGAGGCCTCGATCGGCGGGCGTAAAGGCAGGAGTATAAAACTAAATACTGGATGGATGCACACTATCGGCGGCGGTTTTTCCATCGTCGGGAAGGGCTGCGCGGCAAAGCGTCGCCATATATCCCCTCAATCGATCGGACTGGTAGAATCGCCGCCGGTTCATACGAGGTTATTCCATGCACGATCCCCACAGCGAACGCATGAGTGGTGGCGAGACCCGCGCGGCAAGCGGCCTGGCCCTGGTGTTCGCCTTCCGTATGCTTGGCATGTTCATGGTGCTGCCGGTCTTGGCGACCTATGGAATGGATCTGGCGGGTGCCACCCCGGCCCTGATCGGCCTGGCGATCGGCGCGTACGGCCTGACCCAGGCGTTGTTCCAGATTCCCTTCGGCATCATTTCCGACCGCATCGGGCGGCGCCCGGTGATCTACCTCGGACTGATCGTGTTCGCCCTGGGTAGCCTGCTGGCAGCCAACGCGGATTCGATCTGGGGCGTGATCGCCGGACGTATCCTGCAAGGCGCGGGAGCGATTTCCGCGGCGGTGATGGCGCTGTTGTCGGACCTGACCCGCGAGCAACACCGGACCAAGGCCATGGCCATGATCGGCATGACCATCGGCCTGTCCTTCGCCGTGGCGATGGTGGTCGGCCCGCTGCTGACCCGTAGCTTCGGTCTTTCGGGACTGTTCCTGGCCACCGGGGCCATGGCCCTGGTTGGCATTTTCATCATCGCCTTCATCGTGCCGCGTTCTACCGGGCCGCTGCAGCACCGCGAGTCCGGTGTGGCGCGCCAGGCCCTGGTGCCCACGCTCAAGCACCCCGACCTGCTGCGCCTGGACCTGGGTATCTTCGTGCTCCACGCGATGCTGATGTCGAGCTTCGTCGCCTTGCCCCTGGCTCTGGTGGAAAAAGCCGGTCTGCCCAAGGAGCAGCATTGGTGGGTGTACCTGACCGCGCTGCTGATTTCGTTCTTCGCCATGATCCCGTTCATCATCTATGGCGAGAAGAAACGCAAAATGAAACGAGTTCTGCTGGGCGCGGTCAGTACGCTGCTGCTCACCGAGCTATTCTTCTGGGCGTTCGGCAGCGGCTTGCAAGCGCTGGTGATCGGCACCGTGGTGTTCTTCACCGCTTTCAACCTGCTGGAGGCTTCCCTGCCATCGCTGATCAGCAAGGTCTCGCCGGCGGGCGGCAAGGGGACGGCGATGGGGGTGTACTCCACCAGCCAGTTCCTCGGTTCGGCATTGGGCGGCATCCTCGGCGGCTGGTTGTTCCAGCATGGCGGTTTGTCGGTTGTGTTCCTCGGATGCGCAGGTCTGGCTGCACTCTGGCTGGCCTTTGCTGTTACCATGCGCGAGCCCCCGTATGTGACGAGCCTGCGCTTGCCGTTATCGCCCGAAGCGATCCGCGAAGCCGGCCTGGTCGAGCGCCTGAAGGCTGTCGTAGGGGTAACAGATGCCGTGGTGGTGGCCGAGGAGGCTGCCATTTACATCAAATTGGATACCGAATTATTGGATCGCGCGACCCTCGAGCAGCTGGTCAATCCAGCGCCGCCGTCGCGCGAAGCCTAGGAGAACGTTATGGCCCGTGGGGTTAACAAAGTCATATTGGTCGGCACTTGCGGCCAGGATCCCGAAGTTCGCTACCTGCCTAACGGTAACGCCGTGACCAACCTGAGCCTGGCCACCAGCGAACAGTGGACCGACAAGCAGACCGGCCAGAAGGTCGAGCGTACCGAGTGGCACCGCGTATCGATGTTCGGCAAGGTCGCGGAGATCGCCGGCGAATACCTGCGCAAGGGTTCGCAGGTGTACATCGAAGGCAAGCTGCAGACCCGCGAGTGGGAAAAAGACGGCATCAAGCGCTACACCACCGAGATCATCGTCGACATGCAGGGCACCATGCAGTTGCTGGGCGGCCGTCCTCAACAGGGCGACCAACAGGGCGGCGGCAATAACTACCAGCAGTCCGCACCTCGCCAGCAGGCGCCACGTCCGCAACAGGCTCCGCAGCGTCCAGCGCCACAACAACCTGCCCCTCAGCCGGCACCGGACTTCGACAGCTTCGATGACGATATTCCGTTCTAAGCTGCTCCCCGGAACTTCTCCCTGAAGTCTCCTGCGAAACCCCCGCCTAGCGGGGGTTTTCATTTCTGGCCTCTACCCCGAGGCTTTCGCGGATTGATGCTGGCGCACCGCTCGAGTATCGCTGCTACGCCGTGAGCCACAGCTCCTGAAAGCCGCCGCTGCGCACAGCCAGTTCACCCATGTTGGCCGACTGGTATTGCCCCGACCGACCGGGCTCCTACAGCTCCACCCGCCGCAGCCACCCATCCAGTGCCACCACCTGCTGGTCCGGCGCGGGAATCGCCCGGCCACTCAGGCCCATGCCTTCGCTGACCAGCACCGCGCCCTCGACACAACACAGGTTGGAGGGCGTATCCAGGCCGCTGGCCAGCACCTGTACGCTGCGCTGTTGCAGGTCGCAGCGCAGCAGGCGCCCGCTGAAACGGGCGAAGCCGCCGTGCAGCACTTCGCCGGACCAGTCGGGCGGCAGGGGCTGCAACAGCCGGTCGCACAGTTCCAGCACCAGGATCCGTCCCTGCGGATCCAGCGCCAGCCCGGTGGGCAGTTGCAGTCCACGAATCAGCACTTCGATCCTGCCGCTGGCAGGCCAGACCCGAATCACCTGGCCGGCCTTGTTGGCGAAGTCGATGCCCTTGCGCGCCGGATCGCTATGCAATTCTCCGGAGAACAGGCTGACCAGCACGGCATCGGTCTGGGGTTCGTGGACCAGGGTGACCGGCACGGCTTCCTGGCCCTGGTCCAGGTCGGGCAATTGCGCCAGGACCTGTTCGCCGTCACCGACGAACTCCACCAGCTGGTTGGTATCGGGCTTGACCGCCAGCCAGCTTTGGCGCGAGGGGTGGTAGCACAGTGAGTTGAGGTTGCCGTGGCTGTGGAATACCGGTTCGGGCGGGCTGTATTGCAGGTCCAGCAGCTTGGATCCGGCCACGTAGTCGGTCTGGCTCGCCAGGCAACGCCCGGCTCCCAGGGCGATGTCCGACAGGCCCATGATTTCATCGCGCAACATGCGCGACTGCATGTTCATCGAGCGAAAACCCTGGGCCAGGACCTCGGGTGGCAAGTATTCACCGGGAGCTTGCGGGTCCGGACGCAGGCGGCTGATGCGCCCACTGAAGGGCTGGTCCGCCAGCCCGGAGCCGGCTTCGGCCAGCAGTAGGCTGCCGTCGGCTTGCAGGCAGAGGCCGCGGGGGTTCACCAACCCTTCGACGACCACCTTGCTGGGGCGCAGGTTTTCCTGGGCTTGGCCGGGGATGAGCAATGCAATTGGCATACGGGTTCTCCCTCACAATTAGCGCGACCCATCACTGCAGCGGCTGCCAGGGTTCATTGGTGAACCAGCACTTGAGCAGGGCTCTCTGGCTGGCGGACATCGAGCGCACCACCGGCATGTACAAGGTGGTGCCGAGGTATTCCTGGGAGGTGCGTGCCAGGATCATCTGGCGTGATCCCCAGACGGCGTCCTGCTGATCGAGTGCGATGTAGCGGGACATGGCGGGGAAGGCCAGGTAGTGAAAACGCAGCACGTGCTTGTACACCTGGTCCCAGGTGACAGTACTACCCGGCGCAATACCGAAATCGGTGATGGCATATTTGCGCAGGTTGATGAAAAAACCGTTGTCGTCGCTGTTTTCGACCGCGCAGTTCAAGGTGACAAAACCGGCCTGCGCCGCGGAACCGGGCTTGAGGCTGACCTTGAAACTCACGCTGGATTGGCCTGCCTTGACCGTTTGCCGGGGGGCGAAGTCCAGGAAGTCCCAGAACTCGGGGCTTATGTAGGGGGCTTTCGGATCGTCGTTGCAGGGGCCGGGAGTGATGATGATCACCGTGTCCTTGGTCACCGGTTGGCCCAGTTGACTCAAGCTCAAGGTGATATCGAGGCCCTCGGGGTAATCCTCCAGATACAGATTGCGTTGATTGGAACTCAGGCGATAAGTCTGTTCGATGGCGTCGATGTTGATCGGTCTGGGCTTGGGCTTGGAGGGGTAGTAACGCGTCAGCGGTGCCTTGATGGCAATTGGCTCCTGGCTGGCCAACTGGCGTTGTGCGGGCGTCAGCGGCAGGTCAAGGATGCCGCCATATACGTAGTAGTCCGCTAGCGGAGTCTTGAGCGGATCCAGGGTAGCCAGTGTCGTCGAGCCAAGGTTGATCGAGACATTGCCGAAGTTCGCATTGGGGCCGATGGGCGAGGTGTTGTCGGTTCGAACGCTGCGAAACGCCTGCTTGGGAATGATATTGAGCATGTCGAGGCTCAGCAGGTTGTTGTCGAGCACGCTCGCGTAGCCGGCGCTGCCTGTGGACGGATTGATGAGCTGGCGCCCGGCGGTGACGATCAGTGGTTCCCCGGCAAAGGCGGGAGCCAGGGTGCCGACCACGCGGCCGATGCTTGGGTTGGAGGTGTACTGGTGGGCGGCGTAGTCGGCGTCCAGTTGCGCCGTGGTCATTTTCGGGCACATCTCGAACATGACGAAGCGCACGACGATGCCGGTCGCGCCGGGGGCCTCGACGATGGAGCGCAGGAGCGGGTTGTCCTTGTTGTAGCTGACGATCTGGTCGCGAGAGAAAGTGACCTGAAAACTGCCGCTGATACGGTTGGAGCCCGGCGCATCCTGCTCTGGGTCGAGAATCCGGATGGCCACGTCATAACTGCTGCATACCGTATTGCCCTTGACCAGCAACTGCGGGGGCGTGCTGTTGCCGATCTGCAGGCCGCCGAGGAAAATCTGCGAGCTGATGGTGCCGGTCGGGTCCAGGTCGACCATCATCGGCCCGGTCACCGGTGCCGCGCCGGTGACCGGGTCCACCGACCCCAGCAGGTAGAACGGTTCGCCGACAAGATCCCCCTGGGTGCTGATGTTGCCGGGCGTGCCCTGGGAACTGATGGCGACGCTGTCCAGGGTGACGACATGCTGCCCGTAGTGGTTCCAGCCACCGGCGGTGTAGTAGGTGCCTGTCGGCGCATTGATCATTTCGGTCAGTTGGTCGTCGCTATAGACCTCGGCCTCGGGGTACAGGGTCGAGGTGGTCAGGTCGAAAAGTGACAGTGTTGCTTTGCTGTCGGGATTGGTGGGATCGCTGGGAATGGTGGGCGAGTTGTTGGGCAGGCTGACGTTGGCCTCGATCCCGCCCCAGAAGTTCAGCCGCGGTCCATTGAGAATACTCATGATTCACTCCTTGCCCTTGGTGGCTGGGCTGCTGGGGGATTGGGCGAACTTGAACAGGTAGGAAAAATCGGCCTTTTGCAGGCTGTTGATCGGCGTTGCCATGGAGTGGCAGTTGGTGCAGCTGCTGTTGGGCTGGATGTAGCTCTCCATGGTCACGTTGGCCGACAGTTCAGGGGTCGTCTGGCCCATGGGCGCGCCAGGGTTGGGCGTAGTACTCCATTGGGTGGTGATCAACTGGTAGTACTTGAATACCGAGGCCTGAACCTGCGGCAGCGCCTGGTACTCGCTGTTGAGCTTGGTCGTGGCGTCGGTCAATGGGGTAAAACGGTCCAGTGGGTTGGGGGTGGTGAAACTCATCCCCGGCTTCGGCGTGCAGGTCATGTGGCCATTGTTCAGGGTCCAGTTGCAGGGGCTCTGATTGACCTTGTCGGCAGGCGCCTTGGCATCGAAGTAGGAGTACGCGATTCCTGGCTGCGGTTGATTGACCCACTGGTCCCCTTGCTTGACCTTGGGCGGCACATTGTCGACCTGCTCGAAGGTCGACCAGATCCACTGTGGAAACCCCTCGACCTTGTTGACGATGTGCAGCCCCACCAGGCCTAGCGTCGCTTGAGCCGTACCGTTGGCCACGCCTTGTGCATCGAACGTGGTGATCTGGGCCTGCATGTGCAGGTAGCGGCTGGGATCATCCTTTGAGGTGAGTATTCGCCAGCTGGATTTGATCTCGTTGGTCGCATTGGGAAAGTTGATGTTGCTGGCCTTTGCAACGACATCGGCGTTGTAGAACTGGTTGTTGACGATGTAGTCGTAGGAAACCTGATTGGCGGCAATCTGGTAATAGGTCGGATTGCCGTTCTGGTCGATCAGCCAGCCGCCCACGGCCTGGTTGTCGTTGGCCGTTGCGGTGTTCTTGCGCCCTGCGATATTGATCAGCTTGAGGACCTTGGCCATAGGTGGCGAATTCCATGGACCGGGGTCCTGCCCTTGAGGCAGGAAGACCTCATTCACGCCCTTGTAGCTCTGCCACACAGTATCGCCAGGACTGCCCAGGGTTTTGCTGCAATCGGCGACGCCGCGCTGCCCGGCCAGGGCCGGCCAGTTCAAGGTGATGAACAGCTGCCAGCTGTATTGATCGAAAGCCTGCTGCGACGCCCCGGCCGGGGGGACCACCGGCAGCGGCGGGCACTGGCCGACGGTCTGCGAGGTCACCGCCGTGGGCTGCAGGGCACTGGCCGGCAGGCTGGCGGCGGTCAACAGCAGCAGGGCGGTGAAACGGCTCCAATGATTCATGAGGCGGCTCCTGTCACTGCGAAATGGGCGCGAGTTGGTTCCACTGCGGCCGCGCACCGTTCTTCAGCGATGGCGGTGGGGTGAAGAGCTGGCAGTCCGGTGGGTTGGCCGGGCACATTTGCGCCACCTGGTCCCAGGTCTTGGCCGGGTCCGGTTTGGCGTTGCTCCAGTTGCGGTAGTTCTGGCTGACAATCGGGGCGTTGGCCACGCTGGCATCGCCGGAGAAGTAGAACGACTGCGGATGCTGGTAGGCCGGCTGGCCCGGGCCGTCGCTGGTGGCCTGCTTGTTGAAGGCATAGCCGAACAGGATCGGTGGCTGGCCCTGGGGTTTGAGCTCCAGGGCATAGGCCAGCACGCTGCCGCCCAGGTTCTGGCTGCGGCTGGCGCTGTAGGGCAGGTGCTTGACGAAGTCCTGGCGCGGCGGGTGGTTCATTGGCGAGAACATGCAGCAGGCCGGCATGTCCTTGGGCCGGTCCTCGGGGTAGGTGAGGAAGTAGGCCTTGTTGCCCAGAGAAACGAAGGAGCAGGTGTAGTTGTTGTCCTTGATCGGGAAGATCGGCAGGCAGTACTTCTCGTAGTGCTCCATCATCGCCCCGGTGCCGTCGCCGTCGGCCGGGACATAGGTGTTGTCGTAATAGCTGGTGCCCTGGGACATCGTGTAGTCGTTCGGTTGCAGGGTGCTGGGCGGGCTGCTGTAGGGCGGCGGGTTCTTCTCGTAGTTGTTGGTGACCCGGTACATGGTCCAGTCGCTGATCCAGGTCGCGGGGAACTGCGGGTCGGTCGGCTCACCGGCCTTGCGCTTGGCGATGCAGTTGTTGTTGAGGGCGGTGCAGCCCTTGGTGTTGTGCACGCCCATGTTGAAATACACGTTATCGCCGTTCTGGTCGGCCAGTACCGCCTGGCTGGCGCAGAGCAAGGTGGCGGCTGCCAGCAGGTGCCTGAAGATACGGATTCGCATCGCAACGCTCCTTGGGATGGACCGGGCGCGCATGGCGCGCTCGGCATCCGTTCAGTGATGGTCGTAGTTGGGGATCACGGGCACTCGGTGAGATTGAGCTCCTGGGGCGGGTATCCCTGTTTCACCAACTGGTTGGCCCAGGTCTCCAGCACCCTGCGCCGGCTTTGCGGCAGATCCCGGGTGATGGGCATCGCCAGGGTGCTTTCCTCCTGGTACTTCTGGCTGATCAGGCGGGTGAACTGATCGATCGCTCCTTCGATGCGCTGCAGCGAGTCCAGCGGCATGAACTTGTTCATGATCGGGTACAGGTAGTAGAAGGGCCGGAGGATCCTGGGAAAGATGAACTGGTTCCAGATCCGCACGTTGGAGTCGGTGTACTTGTACACCTGGTTCCAGGTCTCGACGAACTCCTCGAGCAGGTTTGGTTCCTCCGGCAGCACCCGGATCGGTGCCAGGAAGTCGGTGTAGGCGTCGTTGACGTTGAAGCTGAACGACACCGGTTCATCCGCCAAGAAGAAGCGCAGGGTCGGGAAGCCAGGCGCTATGCCTTTCACCGAGATTTGCGCCACCCCTTGGTCGTCGGTCTCGATCAGCGCCACGCTGTAGTTCACGTTGATGTTCGAACCATCCAAAGGGGTCTGCTGGGGCTGGCCGCCGACGAGTTGCAGGCAGGCCTTCAAGGACACGGCCGAGGGCTTGCCGAGGAACGCCTTGTAGGTGATCGGCACGGACGCTTGCTTCTCGGCCTTCGACAAGGCCTGGAGCCTGCGACCACTGCCCACGGCCAGGAAGTTGGCAGTAACCTGGCTGTTGACGAACCGCGGCAGGTTCTCGGTGTTTTGACTGCGATCCTCCGGATAGTCATTGATCAGGGTGAAATCGACTTCATCGTTGGTGAACCCCAGGTAGTAGTTACTAGTGGTTGCGCTGAAGGCGTTGTTGTATTCGGTGACTCGCAGCCGGGTGCCCTTGGGCGCAGGCTTGCCGTTGCATTGCACCATGATCTTCAGGGTCAGCGGCTGGGGATCGCCGACATTGATGAAGCTGCCGCTTTCGATGACCTCGGCGGTCCAGGTCTGTTGCGCGGCGGCGACCAGTGTCGGGGAACTGCCCTGCAAGTGCAGCTCTAGCCGGCCTTCCTGCTTCAGCTGCTCCTGGGCCTGCGGGCTCAGCGGCAGGTCGAGCAGACCGGCCCGCTTGTCGTACTCGCTCTGGCGGTAATGCTCGAAACCGAAGCTGGCCAGGGTAATGGGCGTCGGGCTGTCCGTGGTGCGATAGACCACGTCGTAGCTGCCGACGTTGAACTTGCCGGGAACCGGGACCCCCTTGTTCGCCTCAACGATCGCTGGAGGCACCAGTGGATCGTCACCGACCGGAAAGAACGGAAAGGTATTGCCCAGGTCCAGGGACAGCACATCGCCATTGGCCTGGGCGCTGATGACACCGAGGGTGACCGTCTGATCCCGGGTCGGCGGGTAGATGATCGAGTCGCCCGGAACCGCCTTGAAGAACGGTACCGGCTCCTTGGGAGCCAGGCGCAGCCCGGCCGGCGCCGTGGGGTATTCCTTGTCGGCGAACCACAGGCCCAGCGTACCGACGGTACGGCTGTAGGCCGGGTTGTAGAAGATATCGGCCACGTTGTTCAGGCCCTTCTGGTACATGTCATGCATCGCCTGCAGGGCCGCTTCACTCTTGGAGTGGCTGTTCACCGGCGGGAAGTCGTTGAAGATGCCGTTCAGGTCGTAGAAGGTCAGGAAGGTGGTGAATCTGAACATCAGGCCCTGGGCGCCTTGTTTATTCATCTGCTCGAACAAGGTCTGCAACAGCACGGAATGACCGACGTTCCATTGCAGGGTCTCTTTCGGGAAGCAGGTCTGCCAGGTGGTGGTCACGTAGTTCAGGCCACCGAAAGCCCCCCAGTTGAAGTTAAGGAAGCGGTCGAGCATGCGGTACTGGCGCGGCATGACCAGCCCGCACTGATCATCGCCGATGGTCATGTTGTCGAAATACAGCGCGGTAAAGGTGTTCTGCCAGGGGCTGATATCGACGAAGCGCGCGGGGGTCGGTTCGGTACCGCCGAAGGGGGCGCCATAGAACTGGTAGCCCTTGTTGATCAGCGCGTCGTTGGAAATGTAGTTGCTGGCCTGGAGTTCACCGCCAACGACGGTCGAGCGGATGTTCTTGTAGTCGACCGTGCCGCAGGAGTTATCGCCGAACAGGTCCCATTCGGCGGGGATCATCGGGTAGCCCTTTGGACTGCCGTTACCGGGCACCTGCAAGACATAGTCCGGCACATCCTCGTACTTCAGGCCCGTGATCATCCAGGGCAGCAGCTGGCTGCTGGCGTTGGCATCGTTGATGCCGAATGTGTTGAGGAACTTCCAGTTCATGCACATGTTCACCGCGTCGTACAGCGGGAACACGTCGTTGTTGTTGGCCGTTGGCGGGTTCCAGTACATGTGGCCGTTGAAGTAGATCCGTGGAAAGTTCAAGACGCTCATGAGCTGCTCCTTAGCGTTGCCATTGGGCGCGTTTCAGCGACCAGACATAGTCCAGTTTGTGGTAGCCAACGAAGTCGGAAGGCGGCAGTACGGTGGTGGGATAGACGATGCCGTCGTTCTGCGGGATGGCGAAGTCGAAGAAGGTGTTCTTCTTGATGGCGGCGGTGTTATGGCAGGCCAGGCACGAGGAGCTGCTCTGGAAAGCCGACTCCAACTGCGAGTTGGCCAGCAGCTTGGGCTCTGGATTATCGGGGTTGTACTGCACGCCGATGAGCTCGTAGTTGGCCAGCGTCGGGTTTTGCTGCTGGAACTGCGGATTCACCTTCTGGGCGGCCTCGGTCGGACCGGTGGTGTTGGTCATTGGCTGCGGTTTGGGCTGGTTGGTTACGGTGTAGTCGGGGTTGTGGCTGTTCTCGAAGGTGGTCCAGACCCAACCCTCGGTCAGCTTGTTGATCACATGCATGCCGCTGAGCCCGGCAAAACCTGTGTGGTAGTTACCTCCCTTGTCGATGTAATAGCCCTGGGCGATGTAGTAGCCCTGGGTGGCGAGTTGCTGCTTGAAGGTGACATCGCCACCGATCCACAGCCAGGAGGTCTTCAGTTCCCAGGCGGTGTAGGGAAACTCCAGGTCGCTGGTCAGGGCCGCGAGGCCGTTACGGTTGTAGACCTTCTGGTCGACGATGTAGTTGTAGGTCTGCTCGCCCATCAACAGGTGGAAGCGCACGGGCTGGCCAGCCTGCGCCGGTGGCGCCTTGTTGCCCATGTAGAGCGCCAGGCCATCGACCTGCTGGATACCGTTGTTGGTGCTGCCGTCACGGTCGTCGCCCAGGTTGAGGAACAGCCCGTTGGGGTCCATTCCGGGGATGCCACCGGCTGCCTGGGTCACCTGGAGCGGAACGTTGGCCGGCATGTCGTAGGGCAGGGGCGGCCCACCGTTGCTGAGGTACACCTCGTTGGAGGGCTTGAAGGATTCCCAGAGCAGTTGCGAGCTCTTGGATGGATCGGGCTTGTTCAGGCACACGAACCAGTTCCAGGCCATGGTGTCCGGGTCTTGCTGGAAGGTCTGGAAGGTGCCCTCCCGGTCACCCGCGAAATTGAGGAAGTCTTTGCACTCGAAAGAGCTGGCTGCCTGGGCTTGCGCAAGGCAACCCAGCATACCGAGCACTATAGGGATGGTTCGCCGCATGGAATCTCCTTGGCCTGAGCCGTATCGTCATAGGGGCGCCCTAGGAAATGCGCTAGGAGCAGGTGCTTTACCGCAGTGGCCGGCAACTGCTCCGGCAGTGGTAAATCGCAATCGGTGATCAACAGGGGGCCGACCTGCTCGTTGCTCGGCAAGCGTCCATGGCTGCCGCGAATCAGTCCGGTGTCCAGGGGGATCAAGTCCATGTAGTAGCGAAAGCCGAGCTTCTTCTGCAGCAGGCGGCGCGCCACTCGCAGCTTGGGGAAGCGGATCGCCGGATCGACGAACAGCTCCAGTGGGTCGTAGCCCGGCTTGCGGTGGATATCCACGGTGCGGGCGAAGTCCGGGGCCAGGCGGTCGTCCAGCCAGTAGTAGTAATCGAACCAGAAGCCCGGCGCGGCCACCGCCACCAGCTCGCCGCTGCGCGGATGGTCGAGCTGCCAGGCCCGTTGCTCGTGCTTGTCCAGCACCTGCTCGATGCCGGGCTGGCGTTGCAGCAGCGTCTTGACCCGGGCGACGTCTTGCGCACGGTGCACATACACGTGGGCAATCTGGTGGTCGGCCACCGCAAAGGCAGCGCTGGCACCGGCGTCCAGCAGTTCCCAGGCCACCGAGTGGCGCACGTGCAACAGGCCCTGTTCGCGCAGGATGCGGTTGATGGAGATCGACTGCTGCACCGCCTCGATGCCGTATTCGGAAACCAGCATCACCGCCGCATCCTGTGCCCGGGCGAAGTCCAGCAAACGCCCGACCTCATGATCGATGGCCCGCACCTCATCGGCGATGGACGGGTGCTCGGGGCCTACCCGTTGCAGGCTGTAGTCCAGGTGCGGCAGGTAGATCAATTGCAGGTCGGGACGGGTGATCTGGAACTCGGCCATGGCGCAATCGACGATCCAGCGGCTGGAGGCGATCCCGGCGGCCGGCCCCCAGAAGCCCGGGAACGGAAACTCGCCGATCTGCCGCTCGATGCGCTGGTGCAGGTCCGGAGGCGAGGAGTACAGGCCGAACAACTTGCGCCCGTCGGCCGGGTAGTGGGGGCGCGGGGTGATCGCGGCGTCCACCTCGGCGTACATGTTGAACCACCAGAACAACTGGCTGCAGCGCAGGCCGGGGATTTCCCGTTGCAGGGCCTGCCAGACCTTCTCACCCTGGACCAGGGCATTGGGTTGCAGCCAGAAGCGCACTTCGGCCTGGTCGCGAAAGTACCAGCCGTTGCCGACGATGCCGTGCCCCGAAGGGGGCAGGCCGGTGAGGAACGAGGCTTGCACCGTCGAGGTCACCGCCGGGAAAACCGGGCGCAGGCTGGTCATCCGCGCCCGTTGCAACAAGGCGTTGATCCGTGGCGTGGCCGCTCCCAGCAGGCTGGAGGTCAGGCCCACCACGTTGATCAACAGCAGCGGCTGGCGGGCGCGCTCAGTAGGCATGGGCGGACCTCTCCAGGGGGCTGGATTGGGCACGCAACAGCTGGCGCTGGCGCAGTTGTCCCTCGACCCACTGCAATTCCGCGGCAATACCCCGCAGCAGCGCCTGCTGGCCATCCGGACGCAGGATGTCGGGCAGCACGTTCCAGCTGTAGGTCTCGACTTCCAGAACCGGCTGGAAGTGTGGGTGCTCGGCGAGGAAGTCGAAGGTGCGCAGCAGGGCCTGCTGGCTGCCGTGGAGCTCGGCCAGCAGGAACTGCTCGCTGAACAGCGGCACATGGAAATGGATCCGCAGCTCCGGACATTGTCCCAGCGCCGGTGCCGTTGCCTTTAGCGCAGCGGGCAGGTCGGCCCAGGCCAACAGCTGTCCGCTGGCATCCCGGGCCTTGACCTGATGCAGGTAGGTGGCTTCGACGAAATTGCCCAGGGCTTGCAGGACCTGCTCGCGGCGCCGGCGATCGGCGAATGGCAGCTGGCAGACCAGGGCGTTGGACAACTGGATCTTGCCCACCGGCACCCGGGCCGCCAGCAGGCGTTCAAGGGACCGGTAGCAGTCTTCGAACATCACCGCCTGGTGGCAGACATCGAAGCACAAGGCCAGGTAGCGGTGATGGGGATCGACGCTGCGCCAGTGCTTGAAGAAGGCGATGGCCTGCTCGGTATTCTCCAGCACGCAGTCCGGCTCCATCTCCAGGCACACCAGGATTCGCTTGCCACTCTGGCGATGCAGGCTGGCCAGAGCGGCGGTCAGTTGCCGCAGTTGCTCCTCGGCCTGCTGTTGCTGGGCCGGGTCCCAGCTGGCGGCATAGCCCAGGGGCACGCTGGAGATCACCCCCTGGTGACAGTCCAGGGGCAGCGCGGCAGCCAGCAAATGGGCCAGTTGCAGGCTGTATTCCAGGCGCGGCGGCTCGGCCCAGGTTGGCCGGTAGACCTCGGCCTTCACCACGCCCCCATGGAACTGGCCATAGGGGAAGCCATTGAGCGAGGTCAGGCGCAGCCCGCACTCGTGCAGCAGGTCGAGGAAGGCCTCGCGGGCCTCTGGCTGCTGCAACTCGGCGGCGGCCCGGGCGCTGATCCACAGGCCGCTGTCCTGGACCGCCAACCCTCGTTGCCGGCGCACGTCCTGGAACTGTTCCTGGATCGACGCCCGCAGGGCCGCCAGGTCCGGCGCCGGGTGCACGTTGCCGCAATAGCCCAGTTGCGCAGCGCTCCAGCCGCTCCGGCTGCTCATTTGACCACCGGCTCCTGGCCCCGCAGGGCAGAGTTGTCTTGCCACTGGCGACGCTGGTCGATGGGTAGCGCAGTGCTGACCAACTGCTTGTCCAGTTGCCCGCTCTGGGCGAAGAAATCCACCGGATTGTGGAACAGCACCTGCTCCACCTGGGCTTCGCTGAAGCCGGCGGCGAGCATCGCCTGTCCGGTTTTGGGCACCTTGAGCGGGTCGCTGATGCCCCAGTCGGCGGCGCTGTTGACCACCATCTTCTCGGTGCCGTACTGCTGCAGCAGGGCCACCATGCGCTGCTCGGACATCTTGGTGTTGGGGTAGATGGAGTGCCCGCGCCAGCAGTCGCTGTCCAGCACCAGGGGCAGGGTCAGCTCATTGAGGTGGTCGATGATCACCAGGTGTTCGGCGACCCCCACCTCGCGGATCACCGCCAGGGTGCGCTTGGTGCCGCCGATCTTGTCCCGGTGCGGGGTGTGCACCAGCACCGGCAGGTTGAATTGCCTGGCCAGTTCGAGCTGGGCGGCGAGAAAGCGATCCTCTTCGGGGGTGATGTCGTCGTAGCCGATCTCGCCGACGGCCACCACGCCGTCCTTGACCAGGTAGCGCGGCAGGATCTCCAGCACCTCGTTGGCCACCGACAGGTCGTTGGCCTCCTTGGGATTCAGGCCGATGGTGCAGAAATGGTGGATGCCGAACATGCTGGCGCGAAAACGCTCCCAGCCCAGCAGGGTGTCGAAGTAGTCGATGAAACTGCCGACGCTGGTGCGCGCCTGGCCTTGCCAGAAGGCCGGCTCGATGACGGCGGTGATGCCGGCGGCGGCCATGTTCTGGTAGTCGTCGGTGGTGCGGCTGACCATATGGATATGCGGATCGAAATACTTGGCCATGGTGAATCCTTGAGGTAGGGGTGGAGAGAGCTCGATAGGTACGGGCGCTTCAGGTGCCAGGCGGGAAATGCCCCAGCCATTGCGCCGGCAGGCGTTGCTGCTGGCAGAAACCGCGCAAGCGCTGGAGTTGGGCCGGGCTCAAGAGCTCGAAGGCGATGGCCTGGGGCAGGTTGTCATTGACGCTGCGGCCCGCGGCCAGCTGTTCTTCCATGTGCTCCAGGGCCAGCTGGTTGAGGTCGACGCTGCGCCGCTGTTCCAGGCCGGCGATGCGCCCGCAGTCCAGGCCCATGCCCAGGGCCTTGAGCAGCAGCTGGTGGAAGGCCCGGCCCTGGTAGTGGCGGGCGACGAAGGGGTTGTCCAGGGCGATGGCGGCGAACACCTCGCGGTTGTTGGTGCGCCCCGCCTGCAGTGCCAGCTCCAGGCTGCGGCCCTGGCTGTCGAGGTCGTCCAGGACCTTGAGCAGCACGCATTTCTCCTGGTCGTCGCCCCACAGGAACAACTGGCGCAGCAGTGGCAGTTGTCCTGCGGCGTCTTGCTGTTCGAGCAGCTGTCCCAGCAGCACCGCGCGGGCCAGTTGGGCCAGGTTCCAGCCCGCGGCTTGCGGTACTGGCGTATCGCCAAGCCGGCGCCGGCATTGGCTGCTGAGCAGTACCAGGGTATTGGCCGATGGCTGGCTGGCCAGTTGCTCCAGGGCTTGCCGCCACCAGTGGTGGGTGTCGCTGTCCAGTTGCTGCTCCAGCAACTGGCGGCGCTCGGCAAAGGCCTCATGGCGCATGGCCAGGGCTGGCGCGGAAGCGGTGACGTCCATGTTCATGTCGGCTTGATCCAACGTTGAAGGTGGGGGAGCAGGAAGAACACCAGCACGCACAGCAGGCTGCCCAGCGGCTGGTTGGCCAGGGCCAGTACCAGGGCATCGAACAGCGGCAGGGCTGCCAGTCCTGCACCGATGAAGGCACGGATCTGCCGCTGGCGCGGATTGGCCAGGTGGCGCTGGTAGTGCCAGCCCAGCCAGCCCAGCCACAGCAGCAGTACCAGCCAGAACACGCGGTTGTCGGCATAGGCGGCCAGGGCCAGGGGGCTGAGCATCAGCAACAGCGGCAGGCGGCTGAGCAGCTGGTTGCGGTGTTCCAGGCGGGCCAGGTAGGTCAGGCCGGCGATGTAGATGCCCAGCAGCGCGGCGCACAGCCACAACGGCTGCGGCGGCATGGCCAGGCAGGCGGCGGCGGTCAGGTACAGGGCCGAGCGGCAGCCGCCCATCAGCCAGACGCTATGGGGGTACCTCTTGTGCAGCAGGTCGTAGGCCAGGATGAACAGCAGCAGCAAGCCAGCGCTGGCCAGCAGCCAATGGGGCTGGGCGATCAGGCGGCTGAGGCCGAGCACCGCCAGGGCCGCCAGCGCCAGCAGGGCGGCGGTGGCCAGGCTGACCTGGGTACTGCTGACCAGCCCCAGGACGATCGGCCGCGGATTCTGGTGGCGGCGGTCCCAGTCGGCGTCGAGCAAGTCATTGAGCAGCATGCCCGCCAGGTACAGCGCCGATAGCGCCAGCAGCAGCAAGGTCCAGACCAGCGGCGAGGGCGGGTCCAGGGTCGTCGCGCTGCTGGCCAGCAGGGCCGCGGCCGCGGCGTTGGTCCACACCGTCGGCAGGTTGGAGACCCGGCCCAGGGTCAGCCAGGTGGTCAGGGGCGACTGGCTCATTGCGCGCAGCCCTCGGTCCAGGCGAAGTCCGGGCCATGGCAGCCGGCCAGGCGCGCCAGGGCCTGCTCCATCAGCGGCAGTTCGATGTGATGCAGGTCGATGGACTGTCCCAGACGCTTGAGCATCGGGATCGACAGCTGGCCCCCCAGGTGCTGGCGGAACTCTTCCAGCCCTTGCAGCACCAGGGAGCGGCCCTGGGCATCCTTGAGGTTCAGCTCCGCAGGGCACAGGTTGAAGCCCAGGCGATCGAGCAATTGCAGCAGGCGCCGGGTCTCGGCATCACTCAGCAGGCCGCTGGCATTGGCGTAGAGCGCGTCCAGGGCCATGCCCACGGCCACCGCCTCGCCATGGCGCAAGCGGTGCTGGCTGAGGTTCTCCAGCTTGTGGGCGGCCCAGTGGCCGTAGTCCAGTGGCCGGCCGTTGCCCCGTTCGAAAGGGTCGCCGGCGCCGGTGATGTGCCCCAGGTGCAGCTCGGCGCAGCGGCGGATGGCGTAGCGGCTGGCGCTGTGCTCGAAACGAGCCAGGGCCTCGGCCTGTTCCTCCATCCACTGGAAGAACGGTGCATCCTTGATCACCGCCACCTTCACCGCCTCGGCCAGCCCGGCGATCTGGTCGCGCGGCGACAGGCTGAGCAGCAACTGGAAGTCATTGATCACCGCCGTGGCCGGGTAGAAGGCGCCCAGCAGGTTCTTCTGGGCGAAGGCATTGATGCCGTTCTTCACCCCGATGCCGGCATCGTTCTGCGCCAACACCGTGGTAGGAATGCGGACCAGGCGCATGCCCCGGTGGAACGTGGCGCAGGCATAGCCCACGGCATCGAGCACCGCGCCGCCACCCAGGGCCAGGACGTGGCAATGACGATCCAGGCCCTGTTCGAGCATGTGCGCATACAGCTGTTGCAGCACGTCTGGGGTCTTGCACAGCTCTCCGGCCGGCACCGCGATCGGCGCGGCCTTCAGGTACAGCTCGGGGGCATGGGCGCTGAAGTAGTCGCCGATCTGCCGCGCCAATTGCGGGCAGCAGTGCAGCAGTTGTTCATCGGCGAAGACCAGCACCGTGGCGCGTGCGCCGCTCGTTTGCAGCAACTGCTGGCGCAGGCAGGGGTTGTCGACCTGGAACAGGTGGTCGCTGAAGAGCACCGGGTAGTGGTAGCTGACCTCGAAGCGTCCCTCCAGCACCTCAGGCCGGGCGACCCGCGGTTGCGTGGGGCGTGGCTTGAACAGGCTGCGGGCGCCGAGGAACAGCCCCGGCAGCACCATGCTGGCGAGGATGGTCGCCAGCAGCGCGTTCTGGTCCACCAGCAGGCTGCCGATGGCGGCGTAGGCCAGGGCCAGGCCGGCATTGGCCAGGGTAGTGACCAACAGGAACTGGCGCAGCGGGTAGCGTTGCATGCCGGCGGCCAATACCGAGGTTTCCGCCAGGACCGGAACTCCCCGCAGGCAGATCAGCGACCAGGTGCCGAGACGGTAGGCCATCTGCCCGGGCTGCCAGGTGCGCAGGCCCAGCCAGTTGGACAACAGGCGGAAGTAGCCGGCGCCCAGCCAATAGCCCAGCGCTGCGCCCAGGCACAGGCCGACGAAGATCACCAGGTAGCCGCCGATGGCACCCAGGGCGGCCACCGCCAGCAGTGCCACCAGGCTCGAAGGCACCGGCAGCAGTACATCCAGGGCCAGCAGCGCCACCAGCAACAGGGCGAGGCCGGTGCGTTGCACGGGATTGTCGGGGAGAAAGTTGCCCAGGTGTTCGAGCAACTGCTGGATCTGCTCTTCGAACAATAGGAAGCTGGCGATGACCAGGACCGAGAAGACCAGCAGCGAGAGCCAATAGTTTTCCGTTGTACCCTTCAACGAAAAGGCACGAGGCAACAAACTACGCTTCATCAAGCATCCCTCTTGATTGAAATGACCGATTCCATGTCGATAGTGCGAATTCGAGCGTTCGGTTAGTTGCTTCCTCGGCTGGTTTTTATTGGTTTTCTAGCGGCTGAAGAACACTTCAGTGGCGAGTAGCTATCAAGTTAGCCAAGGCTTTGGTTTTTGCAAGCAAGGCCAATGAACTGGCTCATAACGCAGTTTTATGGCTCGCAGGGAAACTATTCTGAAAAGATCTTAGGGACGGTGAATGGCTAGCGGGGCTGGAGTTTTAGTTGAAAGTCAAAGTTGAACGGCGTTAATGAATATCGACACTAACGATTAGCTGGCTACTGAATAGCTGGCTTGTTTTTAATTCCATTTAATAGAATCGATTCATGGATTGTTAAATTAATTTTCTGTTTGATTAAACTTGTCACAACTAATGAAACTCATTCTCATGATTGCCTTCAAGTTGAGCGTCAGCTTGATCTTCGTTAGTTGAGCGACAGTTTAGCCAGTGCTGCCGTCTAGTTGTGCTGGGCAGCGTCCGTTACAGGTTGCCCGTTGTCCCGGGCAACCTGCGAACGCACCGCTGGAACTTCGGGAGTGTCAGGCTGACGCCAGGAACTCATCGGTGCACAGGACCCTGGCATAGGCGAATGCCAGGGCCGCCATCACGGCGCTCTGCACCTGGGCCGCGGGCACCTGTCTGCCGTTGAACTCCAGGTCCAGGGTGGCGCAGGCGTCGTCGATCACCTGCACCGGGTAACCCAGGTCGGCGGCCGCCCGGGCGGTGCCTTCCACGCACATGTGGCTCATGTTGCCGACGATCACCAGTTCCTCGATGCCTTGCCGCTGGAGGATCGTTTGCAATTCGGTTTCGCGGAATGCGTTGACGTAGTGCTTGAGCACCACCGGTTCATCGCCCTGGTTGCGGACCTTGGCATGTAACTGAGCACCTTCCGAGCCAGGGGTGAAGAACGGCGCGTCGGCGGAGGCAAATTCGTGGCGAATGTGCACCACCGGCGCGGCTTTCTGGCGAAAGGCCCGGATCAGCCGAGCGGCGTTGTCGGCAGCGGCCTCGACCCCTACCAGCGGCCATTTGCCGCCGACGAAGTAGTCGTTCTGGATATCGATTACGATGAGTGCCTGTCTGGCCATGGGGTTGTCTCCAAGTGAGTGTTCGACCTGGGGCCCAGTATCGGCACGCGGCAGCGCTTCGAGGATTGGCCGCATCGACATAAACAGGGGGAAAACTGACAGTGGCTATTCAAGGCGCGGTCGCCGAGCTGGGCGTGCTGCTTTATCCGGGCGTGCAGATGGCCGCGGTGCATGGCCTGACCGACCTGTTCGCGGTGGCCAACCGGGTAGCCGGCGAGCAGCCCGGCGGGCACCTGCCGCTGCTGCGGGTCAGTCATTGGCAGGTGAATGCCGAGCAGGCTCCGGCGCGGGTATACGACAGCCTGCAAGGCGCTGGCGACGGGTTGCAGGCGCTGGTGATCCCACCGGCGCTGGCCGGTTTCTGCGCCAGCCAGGTCTCTGCGCCCCTGGTCCACTGGTTGCGCCAGCAGCATGCCGCCGGGGCGACCCTGGGGGGCGTCTGCGTGGGGTCGATCATGCTGGCCGAGAGCGGTTTGCTCGACGGGCGCAGCGCCACCACCCATTGGACCTCGGCCAAGGCCTTCGCGGCCCGTTATCCACAGGTGCGGCTCGAGGCCGAGCAGCCCATAGTCGACGATGGCGACCTGATCACCACTGCCGGCCTGATGGCCTGGGCCGAGCTGGGGCTGCGCCTGGTGGACCGTTTGATGGGGCCAGGAGTGGCCAGGGCCACGGCACGCTTTCTGGTGATGGAGCACAGCGACAGCGCCAGCCAGTGCGGCAGCAATTTCGCCCCGATCCTCAGCCACGGCGATGCGGCGATCCTCAAGTTGCAGCACTGGTTGCAGGCCAATGGCGCGGTGGATGTGTCGCTGGCGGCGATGGCGCAGCAGGCCGGTCTCGAAGAACGCACCCTGCTGCGGCGCTTTCGCGCGGCCACCGGGCTCAAGCCGACCCAGTACTGCCAGCACTTGCGAGTGGGCAAGGCGCGGGAAATGCTCGAGTTCACCAACGGCACCATCGATCACATCGCCTGGACCGTGGGTTACCAGGACCCGGCGACATTTCGCAGCCTGTTCAAGAAGATCACCGGGCTTGCGCCCAGCGAGTACCGCAATCGTTTCGGCGTCGGCCGCACCCCCTGAGCGCCGGACGGCTGGCCCTGCGACCGGGGGCAGCCAAACCACCATTCGGCTGCGCCCCGTTGCGCAAAACCTGCCTCAGTGACCCGTTGCGGCCCGAGCGTTGCCGGTCGTTGCCGCGAAGGCCGGGTCCCGGCGATCCAGGCGACCGCTGAGGGCAGTCAGGCCCAGGGCCACCAGCACCACCAGCGCACCGATCCAGGCGGTATGGATCAACCCCAGTCGGGCGACGATCAGGCCGCCTAGCCAGGCGCCGCCGGCGATGCCCAGGTTGAACGCGGCGATGTTCAGGCCCGAGGCCACGTCCACCGCTTGCGGCGTGTGATGTTCGGCCTGGCGCACCACATAGACCTGCAGGCCGGGCACGTTGCCGAAGGCCACCGCACCCCACAGCAGCACGGTAAGCAGCGCCAGCCATGGGTTGCTGGCAGTGAAGGTGAGCAACAGCAGGACGCTGGCCAGCAGGGCGAAGATGATCTTCAGCGCGCCGATCGGGCCACGCCGGTCCGCCAGTTTGCCGCCCCAGATATTACCCACCGCCACCGACACGCCGTACACCAGCAGCACCAGGCTCACGGTGCTGGCGCTGAAGCCGGAAATCTCCTGGAGGATCGGCGCCAGGAAGGTGAAGGCGATGAACGAGCCACCGTAGCCAACCGCGGTCATGGCGTAGACCAGCAGCAGGCGTGGCTGTTTCAGTACTTGCAACTGCTGCAGCAGCGAGGCCGGGCGGCTGTGGGTAATCTTCTTCGGCACGTACAGCAGGCTGCCGACAAAGGCGATCACCCCCAGAGCGGAAACTGCGAGGAAGGTTTCGCGCCAGCCAAAGTGCTGGCCGATGAAGGTACCCAGGGGAACGCCGGTGACCAGGGCCACGGTCAGTCCGGTGAACATGATGGCGATGGCGCTGGCGGCTTTTTCCTTGGGCACCAGGCTGGTGGCGATGGTCGAACCGATGGAGAAGAACACCCCGTGGGCCAGGCCGGTGACGATCCGTGCCAGCACCAGGGATTCATAGCTGGGCGCGGTCCAGGCCAAGAGGTTGCCCAGGGTGAACAGCACCATCAGCGACAGCAGCAAGAGCTTGCGCGCAACCTTGCCGCTCAGGGCGGTGAGTACCGGGGCGCCGATGGCTACCCCGAGGGCGTAGAGGCTGACCAGCAGCCCGGCGGACGGCAAGCTGACCCCGAGGTCGGCACCGATGGTGGGTAACAAGCCGACGATGACGAATTCGGTCGTCCCGATGGCGAATGCGCTGAGGGTCAGCGCGAGCAAGGCAATGGGCATCACTGCGACTCCGGTTGAAGTTCAATGGCGCGCAGTGTCCGCTTTCGGTTCGTGCAGAAAAATACGGATATCGGCACAACATACTTGCCGCCAGGTCAAGGATCGCGGCGAATGAGCGGCCAGGGCCGGGCAATCCAGGCGAACTTGCCGGGCGTTTGTTGATCAGTTCCTTACAGACCCTGCTGAAGGAGCCCGCGTTGTGTTGAATCTCAAGACCGCGATTCTGCTCGGGGTGCTGCTCTTGCTGGGCAGCCGCGAGCTGGATGCCGCCCCCGCGCCGAGCGCCCCGGCCGAGACTCCGGCCAAGCCGGAACTGCTGGTCGAGGGTGGGTTGCTGGGCGCCATCAGTTCGAGCCTCGATGAGGTCCAGGACAAGCTCGACCTCAACCAGAACCTGCTCGATGCCTGGCGCCTGCGCGCCGATCGTGCGGCGGACGAGGTCGGGCGCCTGGTCAACCAGCCATCGGACCGTTCCGGCTGGGGCGTAGTCGGGGACTTCCTGGTGCTGTCCGGCACCTGGCTCGGCAGCTTCGTGCTGCTGACGCTGCTGGGAGGCTGGCTGGCCCGCCGTTTGGCGCGACAACGCTGGCTGCTGGCTCGCCCCCGTGGCCAGGCCTTGCTGGAATACCTTCTGCCCTACACCTTGCCGGCCCTGATCAGCCTGCCCCTGACGCTGTACGTCAGTCACTCGTTGTCCGGCTCCGTGGGACGGGCCCTGGCCTTGTGCCTGGCCTACGCCACCAGCAGCGGCATCGTCTCCACCAGCGTGTTGCTGTGCCTGATCGTACTGTTCAACGTGGGGCACAAGCGTCCGGCGGTCCGGGTGATCCGCCGCTACTGTCCCAAGCCGTTGTTCCTCATGGGCTTTCTCGCGGCCCTCAGCGATGCCTTGGCCAGCCCGCAGATCGCGCGCCAGCTGGGGGGCAACATCACCAGCAGCGTGGCGGTGGTCACCGGATTGCTGGCCACTCTGTTCTTCGCCGTGCTGGTGGTCCGCCTGCGCCGGCCGGTGGCGCAGTTGATCCGCAATCGCCCGCTGTCCCAGCGCCTCGGGCAGCCGGCGTTGCAGGAATCGCTGCGGATCTTTTCCGGGCTCTGGTACTGGCCGATCCTGCTGATGGCGCTGGTCTCGGCGGTCAACCTGATCGGTGCCGGCGAGGACAGCCAGGAAGCCCTGCGCTGTGCCTTGCTGACCACCGCGCTGCTGATCGCCACGGTGTTCCTCAGCACCTTGCTGCAGCACCTGTTCAAATCGCGCAGCGCCCAGTCGATCCAGCGCAGCAGCGCCTACAAGGAGCGCTTCCTCAGCCTGCTGCATGCATTGCTGCGTATCGTGATGGCCATTGCCTTCATCGAGATCCTCGGGCGCATCTGGGGCATCTCGCTGTTCGAGTTCGCCCAGCGCAACAGTGTGGGTCGGGCCATCAGTGACTCGCTGAGCAGCATCGGCCTGATCTTCCTGGTGACCTGGCTGCTGTGGGTGGTGCTGGACACGGCGATCCAGGAAGCCTTGAAGCCGCCGGCCAACAAGCGTTCGGCCCGCCAGCCCAGCACCCGGGTCAAGACCATCCTGCCGCTGCTGCGCAACGCGATCAAAATCATCCTGGTGGTGATCTGTGCGATCACTACCATGGCCAACGTGGGGATCAACGTCGCACCACTGCTGGCCGGTGCCGGGGTGGTCGGCCTGGCCATCGGTTTCGGTTCCCAGCAACTGGTGCAGGACGTGATTACCGGCCTGTTCATCATCATCGAGGACACCTTGTCCATCGGTGACTGGGTCGTGCTGGATTCCGGCCACGCCGGGACGGTGGAGGGCCTGACCATCCGTACCCTGCGTTTGCGCGATGGCAAGGGTTTCGTGCATTCGGTGCCGTTCGGCCAGATCAAGGCGGTCACCAACCAGTCGCGGCAGTTCGCCTTCGCCTTCTTCTCGGTACAGTTCACCTACGACTCGGATGTCGACAAGGCCATCGAGCTGATCCGCGAGGCCGGTCGCTCCATCAGCGATGACCCATTCCTCAAGTACAGCCTGCAAGGCGGCCTGGACGTGTTCGGAGTGGACAAGATGGACCTCAACGGCGTGGTGCTGACGGCGCAGTTCCGCACGGTGTCCGGCGGCCAGTACGCGGTAACGCGGGCCTTCAACCAGCGTTTGAAGAAGCTTGTGGATAACTCCCCATGGGTGCATTTCGCCCAGACTTATCCACAACAGGTGATGCTGCCGGCGCGGCGGCCCCATGAAGACGACCCGGAGCAGGAGGAGTCGGCGCTGTTGTTGCCCGAGTCGCCCCGCGCGCAGTGATGCTGGCGGTCGCTGGCTTCTCGAGGTGGCTACAGGCGGTGCCGTACCAGCTTGTGGCGCAGGGCCTGGGCCTCCTCGGGGGCCAGATCCAGCCAGATATGCTGGACCCCGGCAATCTCGGCGGCGGCCGGCAGGCCATCGCGGTACACCAGGCGGTTGCCGCCCAGGGCCGGGACCTTGGGGCCGGGCAGCAGGGTCCCGGCGAGGTTCAGCGGGTCCACCCCGCACACCGCCACCAGGCTGCCGTCGTGAGGGCGGCGGCGTACTTCGCGCAGCAGCGGGATGGCTTCCGGCAAGGCGAATTGTTCCCCCGCCAGGCCGCTGACGAAACGCCCGCCACGGATTTGTCCGCGGGCTTCCAGGCGATGCAGGGTGCGCAGCAGTTCGCGCCAGCTGGGCAGCCAGTCGGCCTCGCGCTCCAGCAAACGCCAGAACACCACGCCATAGCGGCGCAGCAGGGTCATGGCCACGTGTTCCAGGGTGGCGCTCGGATCCTGGTTCGCCGAGCGCCGGAGCAGGGCCCAGCGCCCGGCGTCGTCCATGCCGCCGCTGAAGGCGCCGCGCCCGCGGCGGCTGCTGCGTTGTTGGCGCTTGCTCGCCGGAGTGATCAGGGCACGCAGGCCGGCGAAGCTGTCGGCGTTCACCAGCCCGGCCCCCACCAGTTCCTGCAGCACGCTTTCCAGTTCGCTGCGCAGCAGGTGGCTTTCATGCAGCAGTTCATCGAAGAACAGCGCGCCTTGCTGGCCCAGCAGGGCCTGGACCTTTTGCGCCTTGGCCGACAGCTCGGCGCCGAGCGGGGTGGCCAGGCCGTTCCAGAGGGGGGCCTGGGCCCGCGGCAGGAGCACGATCGGTGTGCTGCGCAAGGCACCGTTGGCCGGTTTGCCGCTGGCGTTGATCCGGCTCCAGGCCACCTTGCCGCTGCGGCACAGCTCATCCAGCCAGTGGTTGGAGTAGTCCTTCAGGCGTGCCGGCAACAGGTCGCTGTCCCAGGCCGAGGCGGCCGCCGGATAACCTTCGAGCTGGCCCACCACCTCGGCCAGCATGGCGCTGCCCTGGCCCCGGGTGTCCGCTGACAGGCGCTGCCAGTCGAACAGGAAACGCATGAAGTCCTGCAGCGCCACAGGCTCGATTTCCCGGCGCAGGCGCTTGACCGTGTAGCGATGGATCCGTGCCAGCAGATGACGTTCGCACCACTGCTGTGCATCGCTTCCGGGGCTGAAGTGGCCACGCAGCACGTAACCCTCGGTTTCGAGCCGGGCCAGGGCCCGGGCCACTTGCTCCTCGGGCAGGCCCAGGGGCGTGGCGACCTGCTCCAGGGTCAGTGGCGCGAAACCGCTGAGCCGGGCGCGGATCACTTCCACCAAGGCCTCCTCCGGCTCCCAGGCCGGGGCGAAACCCGCTATCGGCAGCAACGGCGGTTGCAGCGACGCTTGCGGATAAAGGGCCTGCAGGCAAGCGATGCGCTCCACCGCCAGCCACAACCGGGGGCCGCTGGCCGCCTGCAAGCGACAGGCGCGCCCCTGGATGGCCAATGCCTGCAACCACTCGATCCACCCGGGGTTGGCCTTCGCCTCGGCGTCGTCGATGCAGGCCAGGCTCATCAGGGCCTCGTGCATTTCGTCGGTGCCGGCGGGAGTCGGCCAGGCTTCTTCGGCCACTGCGGCGATGGCGCCGGGGTCCAGGGCGCCCAGGTCGTCGCTGGCGGTAGGGTCGCTCCAGCGCCGGGCCAGCACCGCCTGGGTGCGGCGTTCCTCCAGGGGCGCATCGTCGAGGAAGGTATAGGGCTTGGCGCTGAGGATCTCCGCTGCCAGTGGCGAGGGCGCCGGCAGGTCACGGCTGAGCAGGCGCACCTGGCCTTGTTCCATGCGCCGCAGCAGTTGCAGCCAGCCCGCGCTGTCCATGGCTTCGTGCAGGCAGTCGTCCAGGGTTTGCTCCACCAGCGGGTGATCGGGAATCTGCCGTTCGCCGGCGAGGTTCTCCAGGCAGGCGATCTGGTCGGGAAACACACTGGCGATCAGGTCTTCGCTCTTCATTCGCTGGATCTGCGGCGCCACTTTGCGTCCGCCGCTGTAGCGTGGCAGGGCCAGGGCCACCCCGGCATTCCAGCGCCAGCGCACGCCGAACAGCGGGGCATCGAGCAGGGCCTGGACCAGGATGTGCTCGGCGCTGTTGCTGTGCAGGTAGCGCCACACTTCATCCAGGGCGAAGCTGTGGCTGGTGGACAGCGACAGGACGATGGCGTCTTCGCTGGCCGCGGCCTGCAGCTCGAAATTGAAGGTGCGGCAGAAGCGTTTGCGCAGGGCCAGGCCCCAGGCACGGTTGATGCGGCTGCCGAAGGGACTGTGGATGACGAGCTGGGTGCCGCCGGACTCATCGAAGAAGCGCTCCATGATCAAGGTGTCCTGGGACGGCAGGGCGCCCAGGGCCTGGCGGGCCGGCGCCAGGTATTCCACCAGCTGTTCGGCGCAGGCCTGGCTCAGGCCCGGTTCCTGTCGCAGCCAGTCGATGGCCGCTTGCAGCTGGCCTGGGGCGGCGCCCAGTAGTTGATCCAGGCGGGCCAGCAGGCGCGCTACGGCCGCCGACAATTCGGCGCTGCGCCCAGGCGCCTCGCCGAGCCAGAACGGCAGGCTCGGTGGCTGGCCGGGAGCGTCCTCGACCCGTACCTTGCCGGTTTCCACCCGCAGGATGCGGTAGGCGTTATTGCCCAGCTGGAACACGTCGCCGGCATGGCTCTCCACGGCGAAGTCCTCGTTGACGCTGCCGATGTTCAGGCCCTGGGGTTCGAGCAGCACGCTGTAGTCGGCGTTGTCGGGAATGGTGCCGCCGCTGGTGACCGCAGTCAGCCTGGCGCCGCGGCGCCCGCGCAGGGTCCGGGCCAGGGCGTCGCGATGCAGGTAGGCGCTGCGCAGGCCCTGGCGGCCATTGAAGCCTTCGGCGAGCATCCGCAGCAGCGCCTGGTAGTGCTGCGGGTCAAGCCCGGCATAGGGGCTGGCGCGGCGCACCAGCTCCAGCAGCGCTTCTTCCGACCACTCCTGGCAGCTGACTTCGGCGACGATCTGCTGGGCCAGCACATCCAGCGGCGCCTTGGGGATCGACAGGGCGTCCAGCTCGCCCCGGCGCACGCAATCGAGCAGGGCGGTGCATTCGATCAGGTCGTCGCGGGTCAGGGCGAACAAGCGGCCCTTGGGGGTGCCGCCAACCTGGTGTCCGGAACGCCCGACCCGTTGCAAAAAGGCCGAGATCGAGCCCGGCGAGCCGATCTGGCAGACCAGGTCGACGTCGCCGATGTCGATGCCCAGTTCCAGGGATGCGGTGGCCACCAGCACTTGCAACTCGCCGGCCTTGAGCCGTTGTTCGGCGGCCAGGCGTTGTTCCTTGGCCAGGCTGCCATGGTGGGCGGCCACCGCCTGGCGTCCCAGGCGCTCGCTCAAGTAGCGACTCAAGCGCTCGGCCAGGCGCCGAGTGTTGACGAATATCAGGGTGGTGCGATGGTCCCGGGCGAGGCTGGCCAGGCGGTCGTACACCAGGCCCCAGACATCGGTGGACATCACCGCCGACAGCGGCACGGGTGGCACCTCGATGTCCAGGTCCCGGGGCCGGGAGTGGCCGATATCGACGATCTTGCAGGGCCGGTCGCGTCCGGCCAGGAAGCGCGATACCGCCTCGATGGGTTTCTGCGTGGCGGACAGGCCGATGCGGAGCAAGGGCGCGCGGCACAACGCCTGCAAGCGCTCCAGGCTCAGGGCCAGGTGGCTGCCGCGCTTGCTGCCGGCCAGGGCGTGGATTTCATCGACGATCACCGTCCGGGTGCTGGCCAGCATCCGACGTCCCGAGTCCGAGCCCAGCAGCACGTAAAGCGATTCGGGAGTGGTGACGAGGATCTGCGGCGCATTCCGTCGCATGGCGTTGCGCTCTTTCTGCGGGGTGTCGCCAGTGCGCACGGCAGTACGGATGGTCAACTCCGGCAGGCCCATCAGGCGCAGCTGCTCGGTGATCCCGGCCAGGGGTTGCTGGAGGTTGACCTGGATATCGTTGCTCAGGGCCTTGAGCGGCGAGACGTAGACCACCAGGGTGGCGTCCGGCAGCTCGCCGCCCGCGGCCAGGCCCTGGCGCACCAGGTCGTCGAGTACGGCGAGAAAGGCCGTCAGGGTCTTGCCCGAGCCGGTGGGGGCGGCGATCAGCGTCGAGCGCCGCTGGGCGATCAGCGGCCAGGCTTGGGCCTGGGCCGTGGTCACGGCGGCGAAGGTACGCTGGAACCAGGCACGGACGGCTGGATGGAAAGCGTCCAGTGGCAGGTTCGCGGATTCGGCAAGGTTCATGGCTGACGTTATGCGGCCGCCCGGGGCAACTTGCAAGCGCCCGCCTGGCGGCTACCGGCCCCTTTTGTCCGATACGGTGCCGACCACCGCCTGGCCCGGGGGCTTGGCGGCGACCTGGCCCGCGCCAGTGGCTACGCTCGAGGGGAGGGGGAGCGCACTTTCTCAGTGACGGTTGCGCCACAAACCCGCAAAATGCAACGATTCCGGCAATACCCGGCGGCTTGGCTCCCCGGGAATTGACCAATCCAAACCAACGTTCCGAACACACTGGGCCTGCTGACTCTATGCGAATGCGCCTTATGTTACTGGGCGGCGGAAATGCCCTTGGGCAGGCGCTGATTCGCCTGGGTGCGGAGGAAGACATCAGCTTCCTCGCGCCCCGTCCGCCGCAAGACGGTTGGGACGCCGCGAGCCTCACGCAATTGCTCGACGACACCCGTCCGGATGCCTTGATCAACCTGGCCTACTACTTCGACTGGTTCCAGGCGGAGACGGTGAGCGAGGCGCGCCTGGCTGGCCAGGAGCGAGCGGTCGAGCGACTGGCCGAACTCTGCCAGCACCACAACATCATCCTGGTGCAACCTTCGAGCTACCGGGTATTCGACGGCTCGCGGGCCACCGCCTACAGCGAGAAGGACGAGCCCGTTCCCCTGGGCCTGCATGGCCAGGCGTTGTGGCGGATCGAGCAGAGCGTGCGTGCCACTTGCCCGCAGCATGTGCTGCTGCGTTTCGGCTGGCTGCTCGATGACAGCGCCGAGGGCATTCTCGGGCGTTTCCTGGCCCGGGCCGAGTCGGCGCAGGAACTGCTCATGGCGGATGATCGCCGGGGTAATCCGACGCCGGTGGATGACGCCGCGCGAGTGATCATCTCGGTGCTCAAGCAACTCGACTGTGCCGCGCCGTTGTGGGGCACCTACCACTACGCTGGCCAGGAAGCGACCACGCCCCTGGCCCTGGGCCAGGCGGTACTCGGCGAGGCGCGACAGCTGCACCCGCTGGCTGTCGAGGCGCCCACTGCCCAGGCCCACGCGGCGTTCGCCGATGCCGCCGAAGAACCGCAGCACGCGGTACTGGCCTGCAAGAAAATTCTTCACACTTTCGGGATCAAGCCGCGCGCCTGGCGTGCCGCGCTCCCGGCTTTACTGGATAGGTTCTATCGCCATGGCTGACGGCTTTGTATTGATCACCGGCGGCGCTGGGTTCATCGGTTCGAACCTGGCCGATGCGCTGCTCGCCAAGGGTTACTCGGTGCGTGTGCTGGACGACTTGTCCACAGGCAAGCCAGCCAACCTGCCGCTGGATAATCCGCGTGTCGAGCTGATCGAAGGGGATGTCGCCGATGCCGCCCTGGTGAATCGGGTCATGCAAGGTTGCAGCGCCGTGGTCCACCTGGCGGCGGTGGCGTCGGTGCAGGCCTCGGTGGACGATCCGGTACAGACCCACCAGAGCAACTTCATTGGCACCCTGAACGTTTGCGAGGCCATGCGCGAGCAGGGCGTGAAACGGGTGTTGTTCGCCTCCAGCGCGGCGGTCTACGGCAATAACGGCGAAGGCCAGTCCATCGACGAAGATACGCCCAAGGCACCGCTGACCCCCTATGCCAGCGACAAGCTGGCCAGCGAACACTACCTGGATTTCTATCGGCGCCAACACGGCCTGGAGCCGGCGATCTTCCGCTTCTTCAATATCTTCGGCCCACGCCAGGATCCTTCGTCGCCGTACTCCGGGGTGATCAGCATTTTCTGCGAGCGGGCCCAGAAGGGGCTGCCGATCACGGTATTCGGCGATGGCGAACAGACCCGGGACTTCGTCTATATCGGTGACCTGGTGGAAGTGCTGGTACAAGCCATCGAGGCTCCTCGACTGGAAGAGGGCGCGGTCAACGTTGGCTTGAACCAGGCGACCACGCTCAAGCAACTGCTGGCAGCCCTGGGCGAGGTTGTGGGCGAGCTGCCCCCCATCAGCCATGGCCCTGCCCGTTCCGGCGACATTCGTCATTCGCGGGCCAGCAACCAGCGTCTGCTGCAGCGCTTCCGCTTTCCCGAGCCCACGCCGATGAGCGTCGGCCTGGCCCGCCTGTTGGGTCGCTGACGTTTTTCCGGACACGAAAAAGGCGCCTCGAGGGCGCCTTTTTTCATGGGGCTTGGGCTTAGAACTTGTAGCCCAGGCCCACCATGTAGACCCAAGGGTCGACGTCGACGTTGACCTTGGCGCGAGTGCCAGCGGCCAGGGCATTGTTGTCCACATAGGCCCGGGTATCGATATCGATGTAGCGCACCTGGGCGTTGAGCATGATGTTGTCGGTCAGCATGTAGTCGGCACCGACCTGCCAGGCCAGGCCCCAGGAGTTCTTGGCGCGGAAGTTGTCGAAACCTGCCGCCTGGGCACGGCTGCCTACGTGTTCGTCATAGATCCAAGTGTAGTTGATACCGGCACCGACATAAGGTTGGAATGCCGACTTATGGTCCAGTGGGTAGTACACCACGCTCAAGGTCGGTGGCAGGTGCTTGAGGGTACCGAGCTTGCCATTGGCCGGGGCCAGGGAGGTGTCTTTGATTTTCACGTCATGTTCGAACGGGGTGGCGGCCAGCAGTTCGATACCGACGTTGTTGGTCACCATGTACGCGAAGTTCAGGCCCAGCTGGGTATCGCTGCTCATGGTCGCCTTGCCGCCCAGGTTGGCGCCGGCCAGGGGGCCGCTGTCGACCTTGACGTCGGAACTGTTGGCTTTCGGGTTGACGGTGATCGCACCGGCACGAACGATGATGTCACCGGCCTCGTGGGCGTTGGCGATCGGGGCGGCGAGTGCGAGCGCAACCAGGGAGGCGCTAAGCAGGGACTTATGCATGGGAGCTCCAAAGGACGATTCAAATTGGCTATGTCCAATGGTAAGGATCGTCAAGTTGATCACCTTGACTCAGCTCAATGAAATCGCGAACCCACCGCTCCGGTGCTGAACTATTCTTCTGTCCCGCACTCTTTTGCCCTCGATTTCCGGGGCGCGAGGTTCGCAAGGTTCCCCGTGATCGACGCTCACTCTTGCAGTTCGTATACGTAGATCTTCTGCGCCGCCATCTGGTAACCGGCATCCGCCAGCTCGCTGGTTGAAGGCTTGACCTGCATGTCGCCCTCGACCCAGTAGGGTTGGTAGAGCTCGTCGAGCTTCACCCCGACCTCGCTGGTGACATGGACGATCTGGTTCGACGGTGGCGGCGGTACGTGGATGCACGCGCCGAAATACGGCACCAGCAGGAAGTCGGTGGTGCGGCCTTCCTCGCTCACTTCCAGGGGCACGATGTAGCCGGGCAGGCGCACCGACTGGCCATCGAGGCTCTGGACCACCGGGGCATCGGGCAGCTCCTGCTTGGCCGCCGGCGCCGACTCGGCCGACAGCGCATCGCTCATCTGCGACAGGTCGTGCAGGGGCTTCATGTTCGGCACCTCGGCTGGAGCTCCGGCCGGGATCATTTCCGACCAGGTCAGCTCCCGCGCAGCTGCGGCCCAGGAGACCGGGCTGGCCAGCAGCGACAGGACGAACAGGGAGTGAAGCAGGCGTTGAATCTTCATGGATCGATGCTCACAAACGGATCGACAGGCCATCGGCCAGGGACTGCCGGTAGGCGCGCCAGGCCGGCACGCTGCCCATCAGCAGCGCGGCAACCAGGATACCGCCGAGCAGCGTCCACTCATACGGGCTGGGCCAGGACAGCGGCAGGTACAGGCCGTAATTCGATTGCACGTAGCCCTGGGCCAGGGCGATGCCCAGGTACAGCAGCGCCAGCCCGGCCATGACCCCCGCCAGGGCCAGGGCGAAGGCCTCCAGTACCAGCAGGGTCGCGATATGCCAGGGGCGGGCACCCACCGAACGCAGGATGGCCATTTCCCGACGGCGCTCGTTGAGGCTGGTGAGGATCGCCGTGAGCATGCCGATCAGGCCGGTGAGGACCACGAATAGCGAGACCACGAACAAGGCCTTCTCGGCAGTGCCCATCAGGCTCCAGAGTTCCTGCAGGGCCACGCCGGGAAGAATCGCCAGCATCGGTTCGCCGCGGAACTCATTGATCTCGCGCTGCAGGGCGAAGGTCGAGATCTTGCTGTTCAGGCCCAGCATGAAAGCGGTGATGGCCTGGGGCGTCAGGTCCATGTTGCGCGCCTGGTCGGCGCTGATCTGACCCGCGCCACGGGCCGGCACGCCGTTGTGCCAGTCGATGTGGATCGCCTCCATGCCACCCAGGCTGATGTGCAGGGTACGGTCCACCGGGGTGCCGGTGCGCTTGAGGATACCGACCACGGTGAAGGGCTTGTCATCGTGCTTGACCAGGCTGATGGCCGCCACGCCATGGGCCAGTACCAGTTGGTCCCCCAGTTTGTAGTGCAGCGCCTCGGCGACTTCCGCTCCCAGCACCACCTCGAATGGATCGCTGGCGAAGGCCCGGCCCACGGCCAGCTGCAGGTTCTGCTGGTGGCCGTACTGGTAGTGCTGGAAGTAGGCCTCGGTGGTGCCCATCACTCGGTAGCCGCGATGGGAGTCGCCCAGGGAAATCGGGATCGCCCATTTCACCTTGGGATTGCTGGCGAAGTGCTCGAAGCTGTCCCAGCGGATGTTGTTGGTGGCGTTGCCGATCCGGAACACCGAATACAAGAGCAGGTTCACCGAGCCGGAGCGGGCGCCGACGATCAGGTCAGTACCGCTGATGGTGCTGGCGAAGCTGGCGCGGGCTTCGGTGCGCACCCGTTCCACCGCCAATAGCAGGCAGACCGACAGGGCGATGGCGAACACGGTGAGGAACGCGGTGAAGCGACGGTTAGCCAGGCTGGCCATGGCTAGGCGGAACAGATACATCTCAGACCTCGGCAGGCTTGGCGGCGCGATTGAGTTCGGCCAGCGACAGGTGACGATCGAACAGCGGCGCCAGGCTCTGGTCGTGGCTGACGAACAGCAAGCTGGCACCGGCTTCGCGGCACTCACTGAACAGCAACTGGATGAAGGCCTCGCGGGCGTCCTGGTCCAGCGCCGACGTGGGTTCGTCGGCGATCACCAGCTCCGGTTGGCCGATCAATGCCCTAGCCGCCGCGACCCGCTGTTGCTGGCCGATGGACAGTGAGTCGGCGCGGCGGCCGAGCAGGTCGGGGGCCTTCAGGCCCAGGTGGGCCAGCAGGGTCGCGGCAGCCTGGTCGACGCTACCGTGGCGCTGCACGGCGCGGCTGGCTCGCAGCTTGGAGAAATGACAGGGCAGCTCGACGTTCTCGCGTACCGAGAGGAAGGGCAGCAGGTTGAACTGCTGGAAGATGTAGCCGGTGTGGTCGACGCGAAAGCGATCGCGGGCACCGGCGGACAACTCGCCCAGCTCCTGGCCCAGCAGGCGGATACTGCCCTGGGTGGGTTTCTGCACCCCGCCCAGCAAGCCCAGCAGGGTGGTCTTGCCGCTGCCGCTGGGCCCCTTGAGGAACAGGGTTTCACCGGTTTGCAAGGCGAAGGCGGGGATGTCCAGCAACGGGGGCTGGCCGGGCCAGTTGAAGCCCAGGTCGGACAGTTCGATGAGTGCTTGCGTCATGTCGGGCCGATGATCAGCGAATGAATGTCGGCTCCTGCCGTGTCCGGGCCACGGCTGGAGCAAGGCGTGGCCTCAGAACTTCAGGGTGGCGGCCTTGGCGGTGGCCTCGACCCCTTGCTGGCCGCTTGGCGAAATCAGTTGTACCTGGATTTTCTGGGTGGCGGGGAAAGTCTTGAAGACCTGCCCCAGGTCGAGGTTCTTCAAGGCCTCGGGCTTGGCACAGGCGAAGCGGTAGTGGGCGTGGATCTCACTGTGTTCGTGGTGATGTTCATGGCCAGCGGCGCCTTCGTCGTCATCGTCGTGGTCGGCCATGGCTGGCTGGTCGCCGAACAAGGGACTTTCCAGCTCCTGGCTGGCCACGCTGCAGTTGGCGGCCGTGGGCAGGCTGAACAGTGCCAGGGGTTGCTCCAGTTGCTTGCGGGCGGCGCTGATCTTGGCCTTGTCGGCGTCGCTGCCTGGAGCATGCTCGAAGCCCACCAGGTTCATCGCCGGGCTTTCCAGTTCCAGCTCCAGGGCCTGGCCATCGAGCACCGCATTCAACCGGGCCACGCCATGTTCATGGGCGCCTAGGCTGCCGTGTTCATGCTCGTGTTCGTGGTCATGGGCTTGCGCGATCTGGGTAGCGGCCAGTGGCAACAGGGCGAACGGCAGGGCGAGTAGCAGGCGGCGCATGGCAAGTCTCCGGGACGCAAGTGAAATAAATGTTATGTAATCTTATAACGCTATCGGTGGCAGAGTTTGACCGCCTGCTTGGCGTTGCGCAAGACGCGTGGGAGCATGCTCGTCAGAAATTTTCGGGAGCACAGCGATGTTGCGGATTCGTGGAAGCATCGGCGACTTGCCGGTGGATTTGACCCTGGAGCTGGACGCAGGCGACTGGGCCCAGTTGGCAGGACAGTTGGGGACACAGTTGCAGGCCGCTCAACCGGCCCAGCCAGCGTCCGCCGCAGTAGCCAGCAAACCGCCGGGCCAGGAGGACACCTTGTGGCAGACCGCCCAGGAACTGCTGCGCCAGGCCGGCCAGCTCAGCGGGCCGGAGTTGCTGGAACAGCTGGAGGGTCTGGCCGGTAGTGCGGCGGCGGGCAAGCGGTTGTTGGTGCGCCTGCGCCACTGCGCCCGGGTCAAGGTCGTCAGCGGCGCGGATACGCCGATCTATAGCTGGGTATCGTGAGGGGCTGAAGGCGGGCCAGCGCTGCCCAGCGTGTCCTGTGGCAGGCCAGCCCCGGAGAGATCAGTACAGCGCGGCGAACAGCTTGCGCCGGTAGGTGGTCACTAATGGATGGTCGTTGCCCAGCAGGTCGAAGACTTGCAGCAAGGTCTTGTGGGCGATGCCTTCGTTGTAGCTGCGGTTGCGCATGAACAGCTTGAGCAGGGCGTCCAGGGCCGCCTCGTACTGCTGGCGGGACAGCTGCTGGATCGCCAGCTGGTACGCCGCCTCGTCGTCCTGGGGATCCTTGGCCAGGCGCGCCTTCAGGTCGGCGGCATCCGGCAGGGACGCCGCCTGCTTGAGGAACGTGATCTGTGCCTTGGCGCCGGCCAGGGCCGCCTTGTGTTCATCGCTCTTGACCGCATCGAGCACGGTCTGGGCCTCGTCCAGTTCACCGCGTTCGGCCAGGCAGCGGGCGTAGAGGATCAGGGCCTTGGCCTGGGTGTTGTCTTCGCCCAGCAGGACTTTCAAGGTGGCTTCGGCGTCGGCGATGCGGCCTTCGGCGAACAGCGCCTCGGCCAGTTCCATGGGGTCGTCGGCCTTGGGTGGCGGCATCTGTACATGGGGTTCGAGCATGGCGCGGACCGCCGATTCCGGCTGGGCGCCGGCAAAGCCATCCACCGGCTGGCCGTCCTTGAACAGCACCACGGTCGGCAGGCTGCGAATGCCGAAGCGGGCGACGATGTCCTGCTCGATATCGCAGTTGACCTTCGCCAGCAGCAGTTCGCCCTGATAGCTCTCGGCGATCTGCTGCAACATCGGCATCAGTGCCTTGCACGGCGCGCACCACTCGGCCCAGAAGTCCACCAGGACCGGCTTGTGGAAGGAGTTTTCGATTACCGACTGGTCGAAATCGGCGGTGCGGGCATCGAAGATGTACGGCGTGTCCTGACTCATGGGGTCTCTCGAATAAGCGGGAATGGCGTCACTATAAAGCTTGCCCGGGGGAGATCGCCATCGCCGGTGCCGCCATGCTGGCGCTCGCGGGGCGCTGTGCGTGATACAGGCTCACGTTGCGAAATTCCCAGGGTTCGGCCAGGTCGGGCAGGGTCAGGGCCTTGAGCATTTCCAGGCGCTGGTACAAGGGATGCTGGAAGTCCCTGACCCGTGAGTCCGCCACCAGGGCCTGCTGGCCACGACTGAGGAATTCGTCCAGCAGCGGCAGGTTGGCACGGTCGTAGAGCACATCGGCCACCAGGATCAGGTCGAAGCGATCGGCCTCGCTGAAGAAGTCGGCGCTGTAGCCCAATTCCACCCCATTGAGCTCGGCGTTGGCCCGGCAGGCGGCCAGGGCCAGGGGGTCGAGGTCGCAGGCCACCACCTCCAGCGCCCCGGCCCTGGCTGCGGCGATCGCCGCCACGCCGGAGCCCGCGCCGAAGTCCAGCACGCGCTTGCCACGCACCCAATGCGGGTGTTCGGCCAGGTAGCGAGCCAGGGCCAGGCCGCTGGCCCAGCAGAAGCTCCAGTAGGGCGGGTCGTGGAGGATGCGCCGGGTTTCTTCGGGGGTGAAGGCACGGTCCATGTTGCGATCATCGAGCAGCCACAGTCGCAGTTCGGTCTCGGGCAGCTCGCAAGCCACCAGTTGCGCGTCCCCCAGCAGTTCGCCGAGTGCCGCTTGCAGTTCGAGCGGTGGTGTCATGGGGCTTTGACGAATTGCAGTTGGCCCAGGGCCTGGGTGGTGGGCTGGTCGATGCGTTGTGCCGGCAGGTGCAGGATCAACTGCCCGGACTGGCTGGCGCGGCCTCGCAGTTCGACCCGGGCGCCCGCGGGGAAGGCCTCGGGGGCGAAGCGCAGGCGAAACGGCAGGACCCGGTCGGTGCCGGTCAGGTTGCTGCTGGCCAGCAGGCGCTGGGGGCGGCCGCGTTCATCGATCACCAGCAGCGCCAGCTCGACGTTGGCCCCGGCTGGCACGCCATTGAGGCTACCGCTCAACTCCCGCTGGTAGGCCGGGAGGGGGCCGAGGTCTACCGGTTCCTGGGTGTTCTGCACGGCCTGGGGCTTGGCGGAAGTGTTGGCCACGGGTTTCGGCGCATCGCTGCTGCAGGCGACCAGGAGGCTGACGAGGCTGAGCAAAACGAGCGGTCTGAGGGGCATTTGAAGCTCCAACGAGGCAGATTTCCATGTGCGAAACATAATAGTCGGTCTGTATACCGTAAAGGCTATGGCTTGTCTTGCCAGTGGGATGCGCTACCATGGCCCTCCCTTTTTTTGTTGCCTGCCACCATGCACTGTCCCTTCTGCGGTGCCAACGACACCAAGGTCATCGACTCGCGACTGGTCGCCGAGGGCGAACAGGTCCGTCGCCGGCGTGAATGCCTGGCCTGTGGTGAACGTTTCACGACTTTCGAAACCGCCGAACTGGTGATGCCGCGTCTGATCAAGACCGATGGCAGCCGCCAGCCCTTCGACGAAGACAAACTGCGCGCGGGTATGCAGCGCGCCCTGGAAAAACGCCCGGTGAGCGTCGAGCGCCTGGAAGCGGCGCTGGCGCACATCAAGCACAAGCTGCGGGCCACCGGCGAGCGCGAGGTCAAGTCGCTGGTCGTGGGTGAACTGGTGATGGGCGAGTTGCAAAAGCTCGATGAAGTCGCCTATATCCGCTTCGCTTCGGTCTACCGGCGCTTCCAGGATCTCGACGAGTTCCGCGAAGAGATCGACCGCCTGGCCCGCGAGCCGGCCAAGCAATGAGCCAGTCCGCGGAGCAGGCGGTACTCGACGCCCACTACATGGCTCGCGCGCTGGAGCTGGCACGCAAGGGCCACTACAGCACCCATCCCAATCCCCGTGTCGGTTGCGTCATCGTGCGCGACGGCCAGGTGGTGGGCGAGGGCTGGCATGTGCGTGCCGGCGAGCCCCATGCCGAAGTGCATGCCCTGCGCGCGGCCGGGGACCAGGCCCGTGGCGCCACCGCCTACGTGACCCTGGAGCCCTGCAGTCATCATGGACGTACGCCACCGTGCGCCGATGCCCTGGTCGGCGCCGGAGTGGCGCGCGTGGTCGCGGCGATGCAGGACCCCAATCCGCAGGTCGCCGGGCGCGGCATGGGACGCCTGGCCGAGGCCGGCATCCTTGTGCATTGCGGGGTGTTGGAGAACGAGGCGCGGGCGATCAACAAGGGTTTCCTCAAGCGCATGGAGCATGGCCTGCCTTATGTGCGGGTCAAGCTGGCCATGAGCCTCGACGGGCGTACCGCCATGGCCAGCGGCGAAAGCCAATGGATTACCGGCCCTGCCGCACGTTCGGCGGGACAGCGCCTGCGGGCCGAGTCCAGCGTGGTACTGACTGGCGCCGATACCGTGCTGGCCGATGGCGCCCGGCTGACGGTACGTGCCGCCGAGCTGGGGCTGGATGCCGGGCAGACGGCCCTGGCCATGGGCCGGCCACCGCTGCGGGTGCTGGTCGATGGACGCCTGCGAGTGCCGCTGGATGCGCCATTCTTCAAGGCGGGCCCGGCCCTCGTGGCGACCTGTGTCGCGGTGGAGGAGCAATACGCCAACGGTCCCGAATGCCTGATCGTTCCCGGCCCCGATGGCCAGGTGGACCTGCAGCGCCTGCTCAAGGAGCTGGCGGCCCGGGGTGTCAACGAAGTGCTGGTGGAAGCCGGACCACGCCTGGCCGGGGCCTTTGCCCGCCAGGGACTGGTGGACGAGTACCAGATCTTCATCGCTGGCAAGTTCCTGGGCTCCTCGGCCCGGCCATTGCTGGACTGGCCGCTGGAGCAGATGAGCGAGGCGCCATTGCTCAAGATCATTGAAATGCGCGCGGTTGGCGATGACTGGCGAGTCACTGCCATTCCCGCCCCGTCAGCGAGCGTATAATTCCCGACTTTCGCCTACCCGGCGGCCCTGTTCTCGAGGAGGACTCCATGTTCACCGGCATCATCGAATCCATCGGCAGCATTCGCGCATTGACCCCAAAAGGCGGAGATGTGCGGGTCTATGTAGAAACCGGCAAGCTTGACCTGACCGACGTCAAGCTGGGCGACAGCATCGCGGTGAACGGCGTCTGCCTGACTGCGGTGGAACTCCCCGGCGATGGTTTCTGGGCCGATGTCAGCCGCGAGACCCTGGACTGCACCGCCTTCAACCAGCTGAAGACCGGCAGCCGGGTCAACCTGGAGAAGGCCCTGACCCCGACCACTCGCCTGGGTGGTCACCTGGTCAGCGGTCACGTGGATGGCGTCGGTGAGGTGGTAGCGCGGGAGGAGAATGCCCGGGCCATCCAGTTCCGTATCCGTGCGCCCAAGGAGCTGGCCAAGTACATCGCCCACAAGGGCTCGATCACCGTCGACGGCACCAGCCTGACGGTCAACGCGGTGAACGGTGCCGAATTCGAACTGACCATCGTGCCCCACACATTGGCGGAAACCATCATGGCCGACTACCGGCCAGGCCGTCAGGTCAACCTCGAGGTCGATCTGCTGGCGCGCTACCTGGAGCGCCTGCTACTGGGCGACAAGGCCGCCCAGGCCACGGGCAGCACCATCACCGAAAGCTTCCTGGCCGCTAACGGCTACCTCAAATCCTGAACCTCAAATTTTGAAAGAAGGGGGGTGCCGCGTGGCGCTCAACAGCATCGAAGAACTGGTCGAAGACATCCGCCAAGGCAAGATGGTCATCCTCATGGATGACGAAGACCGCGAGAACGAAGGCGACGTGATCATGGCCGCCGAGTGCTGCAAGGCCGAACACATCAACTTCATGGCCAAGCACGCCCGTGGCCTGATCTGCATGCCCATGAGCCGCGAGCGTTGCGAGCTGCTCAAGCTGCCATTGATGTCGCCACGCAACGGTAGTGGCTTCGGCACCAAGTTCACCGTGTCCATCGAGGCCACCGAAGGCGTGACCACCGGCATCTCCGCCGCCGACCGCGCGCGCACCGTGCAAGCGGCGGCCGCCAAGGATGCCAAGGCCGAGGACATCGTCAGCCCGGGCCACATCTTCCCGCTGATGGCCCAGCCTGGCGGTACCCTGGCCCGTGCCGGCCACACCGAAGCGGCTTGCGACCTGGCGCGCATGGCTGGTTTCGAGCCTAGCGGGGTGATCTGCGAAGTGATGAACGACGACGGCACCATGTCCCGTCGCGCCGAACTGGAGGCCTTTGCCGCCGAGCACGATATCAAGATCGGCACCATCGCCGACCTGATCCACTATCGGATGATCCACGAACGTACCGTTCAGCGGATTGCCGAGCAGCCCCTGGACAGCGAACTGGGCCAGTTCAACCTGGTGACCTATCGTGATTCCGTGGAGGGCGACGTGCACATGGCCCTGACCCTGGGCGAGATCTGCGCCGAGCAGCCGACCCTGGTGCGGGTGCACAACATGGATCCGCTGCGCGATCTGCTGATGGTCAAGCAACCTGGGCGCTGGAGCCTGCGGGCGGCCATGGCCACCGTGGCCGAGGCCGGTAGCGGCGTGGTGCTGCTGCTGGGTCATCCGTTGGATGGCGACGAGTTGCTGGCGCATATCCGCGAGACCACCGAGCGCCAGCCGGTGAAGAAACAACCGACCACCTACAGCATCGTCGGTGCTGGTTCGCAGATCCTGCGTGACCTGGGCGTGCGCAAGATGCGCCTGATGAGTGCGCCGATGAAGTTCAACGCGATATCCGGTTTCGACCTGGAAGTTGTAGAATACGTGCCCTCCGAATAAAAGCCGGCCGTTGCCAGCTTGAAATTCGCGGTTCAAACATCACTCAGGAGCGTGTACTAGACACGCTCCGGCTCTTTAAGAGATTTGTCGAATGACCCTGAAGACCATCGAAGGTACCTTCATCGCCCCTAAAGGCCGCTATGCCCTGGTGGTCGGCCGCTTCAACAGCTTCGTCGTCGAAAGCCTGGTCAGCGGCGCGGTTGACGCCCTGGTCCGCCATGGCGTGAGCGAAAGCGACATCACCATCATCCGCGCTCCTGGCGCCTTCGAGATTCCCCTGGTGACCCAGAAGGTCGCGCAGAAGGGCGAGTACGCGGCGATCATCGCCCTGGGCGCGGTCATTCGTGGCGGCACTCCGCACTTCGAATACGTGGCTGGCGAATGCACCAAGGGCCTGGCCCAGGTGTCCATGGAGTTCGGCGTGCCAGTGGCCTTCGGCGTACTGACCGTCGACTCGATCGAACAAGCCATCGAGCGTTCCGGCACCAAGGCCGGCAACAAAGGGGCTGAAGCTGCCTTGTCCGCCCTGGAAATGGTCAGCCTGCTGGCGCAGTTGGAGGCCAAGTGATTAGCGACGATAGCGATCGTTTCAACCCGCGCGAGCCCAAGCCTGCCAACGCCGGCAAGCCATCCAAGAGCGCCAAGCGTCGCGAAGCCCGCCAGCTCGCGACCCAGGCGCTGTACCAATGGCACATGGCCAAGCACTCGCTGAACGAAATCGAAGCGCAGTTCCGGGTCGACAACGATTTCACCGACATCGACGGCGCCTACTTCCGTGAAATCCTGCACGGGGTCCCGGCCAACAAGAACGAGATCGACAACGCCCTCGTACCTTGCCTGGACCTGGCCATCGACGAGCTGGACCCTGTGGAGCTGGCGGTCCTGCGCCTGTCCACCTGGGAACTGCTCAAGCGTGTCGACGTGCCGTACCGCGTGGTGATCAACGAGGGTATCGAGTTGGCCAAGGTCTTCGGTTCCACCGATGGCCACAAGTTCGTCAACGGCGTCCTCGACAAGCTGGCCCCACGCCTGCGTGCAGCAGAAGTGAAGGCGTTCAAGCGCTGATCCGCGCTTGCAGTTGCCATGGGCGAGTTTGAACTGATCCGTAACTTCTTCGCTGCCGCGCCTTGTGCGCAGGGCGGCGAGGGCGTTGCCCTGGGGATCGGCGACGACTGTGCCCTGCTGGCGGTTGCTCCTGGCGAGCAGTTGGCGATTTCCACCGACACCCTGGTGGCGGGCGTGCATTTCGCCGATCCCTGCGAGCCGTTTCTTCTTGGCCAACGCTCCCTGGCGGTGGCCGTCAGCGACCTGGCCGCCATGGGCGCCACGCCGCTGGCCTTCACCCTTGCCCTGACCCTGCCGACGGTAAGTGCCGATTGGCTCGCCGCTTATGCCCGTGGCCTGAATGCCATGGCCCAGGATTGCGCCGTGCGCCTGATCGGTGGCGACACCACCCGCGGCCCGCTGACCCTGACCGTCACTGTGTTCGGTCGCGTACCCGCGGGCCTGGCCCTGACCCGCAGCGGTGCCCGGCCCGGCGACTTGCTGTGTGTCGGCGGTCCGCTGGGCAATGCCGCCGGCGCCTTGCCATTGGTGCTGGGCCAGCGCCGTGCCGAACCCGAGGTGGCCGATCCGCTGCTGGCCCACTATTGGTCGCCGCAGCCACAACTGGCCCTGGGCCAGGCCTTGCGCGGCAGGGCCACGGCGGCCCTGGACATCTCCGATGGGCTGCTCGCCGATTGCGGGCACATCGCCGCTGCGTCCGCGGTGAGGTTGCAGGTGGAGCTGGAAAAGCTGCCCCTGTCCAAGCCCCTGGTGGACTTTCTTGGCCTTGAGGGCGCGCGCGCCGCGGCCTTGAGTGGCGGCGACGACTATGTGCTGGCCTTCACCTTGCCTGCCGTCGAGCTGGCACCGCTGCAGGCAGCCGGCTGGCCGCTGCAGGTGGTGGGGCAGGTGGTGGCCGGGCAAGGCGTGGCGCTGCTGGATGCCGGCGGGCAGGACATTACCCCGGACATCCGCGGCTACCAACATTTTCCGGAGACACCGTGACAGATCATCCCAAGCAGGTCCCGGCGGAATTCGTACCGCCGTCGGTCTGGCGCAATCCCTGGCACTTCCTCGCATTCGGTTTCGGTTCGGGCACCCTGCCCAAGGCTCCGGGCACCTGGGGTTCGTTGGTTGCGCTACCCTTTATCCCGCTGTGGCAGATGCTACCGGACTGGGGTTACTGGCTGATGCTCGGCGTCACCATGCTGTTCGGCTTCTGGCTCTGCGGCAAGGTGGCCGACGACCTGCGTGTGCATGACCACGAAGGCATCGTCTGGGACGAGATGGTCGGTATGTGGATTACCCTGTGGCTGGTGCCCGAAGGCTGGCAATGGCTGCTGGCGGGGTTCCTGATGTTCCGCTTCTTCGACATCCTCAAGCCCTGGCCGATTCGCTGGGTAGACCGGCATGTCCACGGCGGCGTCGGCATCATGCTTGATGATATTCTGGCCGGCGTGTTTGCCTGGCTGGCGATGCAGGGATTGGTGTGGTGCTTGGGCTGAGGGGCAAGGCATGGGTGTCTGTCGCGCGCTGCTGGTCTTACTGGTTGTCTGTAGCTGTGATGCCTGGGCCGGCGACCTTTCCATGGCGCCCGGGTCCATAAGGATCGCCAGCGAAGAGTGGAGCAAGTACAGCGAGGCCGATGGCCAGGGTCTGTCATGGGACATCCTGCGGGAGGTGTTCGAGCCCCAGGGGGTGACGGTGGAACGCCACAGCATGCCCTACACCCGTTCGGTCGGGCTGGTGCAACGCGGTGAGGTGGACGCCCAGGCCGGCGCCTATCGCAACGAGTCCCCGGGGGTGCTCTATCCACGCTGGAACTACGACAACGACCACATCTATGCCTTGGGCCTGGCCAACAATCCCGAGCTGACCCTGGCGAGCCTGGGCAACTATCGGCTGGTTTGGGTGCGTGGCTACAAGTACGAGGACTACCTGCCCAACGTTCGTCGCTACAACGAGATCCGCCGTCGGGTCGGTATCCTGCCGATGCTGCTTTACGGACGTGCCGACTACTACATCGACGGCCAGACCGAGGTCGAGTATGTGCTCGGGCAGGCCGAGGATCCGAGCCGTTTCAGACGTTCGCATCTGGCTGAGCTGCCGTTGTACCTGGGGTTCGCCGACACGCCCCGGGGCCGGGCCCTGCTGGCCCTGTACGACCAACGCATGGAGCAACTGGTGAAGAATGGTGGCTTGCGGGCCATCTTCCAGCACTGGAAGCAACCTTATCCGTTTGATGGAAACGCGCGGCCAGCGGTCCGTTGATCGAACTTATCGATCTTTATCCGCGATAATTCAGCCTAAGCGCCCAGTGGAGGCTGCTGTTACAATGCCGCCTCTGCGAATCTCCAGTCCCCATACAGATCAGGAGCACAACAGTGCCCGTTGTTTTTGTTGCCGCTTCCAAGCTGCCCACCCCCTTTGCGCAATTCACCATGCACGGTTTCCTCGACGAAGCCACCGGTCGCGAGCACGTGGTGCTCAGCCTGGGCGATATCGCCGACGGCGCGCCGGTGCTCGGTCGCCTGCACTCCGAATGCCTGACCGGCGATGCCCTGTTCAGCCAGCGTTGCGACTGTGGCTCGCAGCTCGAAGCCGCCTTGCGAGCGATTGCCCGTGAAGGTCGCGGGGTACTGCTGTACCTGCGCCAGGAAGGTCGCGGCATCGGCCTGCTGAACAAGATCCGCGCCTATGAGCTGCAGGATGGCGGCGCCGATACCGTGGAGGCCAACGAGCGCCTGGGTTTTGCCGCCGACCAGCGCGACTACGCCATGTGCCTGCCGATGCTCGAGCATCTGGGCGTCAAGGCCTTGCGCCTGATGACCAACAACCCGCGCAAGGTCAAGGCCTTGACCGAGATGGGCATCCAGGTCGCCGAGCGCGTGCCGCTGCACACCGGCCACAACCCGCACAACAAGCTGTACCTGGCGACCAAGGCCAGCAAGCTCGACCACATGATGGGCAACGAGCACCAGGGCGAGGTCGACCGCGCGTGACCCGGGGCCAAGTGAGGCGCCGCCTGGCCGTCAGCTGGTGGCAATACCTGGCGTTGGCGCTGCTGCCGTTGTTCGTGCTCAACGCCGTATTCGGCCAGGGCGAGCCGATCCTGCCGGTGCTGGCGATGCCGTTGTTCATCGCCGGGGTGGCGTCGATGTTCGTCAGCCTGCGCTTTTTCGGCGCCTACAAGCATGGCTTGATCGCCACCCAGAAAACCCTCGATACCCCGGAAGAACCGGCGGCCTGGATCGACCTGGCAGCGCGGCGGCGCACGGCCCTGCTGGTGGCGGCATTGCCGGCCTGGATCGGTGCCCTGGCGGTATTCGTCGGCCTTGAAGCCGTGCCGCTGATGCTCCTGGCCCTGTCCACGGCGGTGCTGTTCTACCTCTACCGCATCCCACGCCAGCTCGGTTGATGCCGCGCTGGCTGGCCGTCTTGCTGTTGGCTCTGTGCGGCCAGGCGCTGGCCGTGGAGCGGGTCGTCAGCCTGGCACCATCGCTCTCGGAAATCGTCGTCGAACTGGGCGCCGCCGACCTGCTGGTGGGCGTGCTGGATGCCGGTGAGCGTCCGGCGCCCCTCAAGGACCTGCCTTCGGTGGGGCGCTACGGCCAGTTGGACATCGAGCGCTTGCTGAGCCTGCGCCCGGACTTGCTGCTGCTCTGGCCGGGCAGTGTCGGACCAGTCCAGAAGGAGCAATTGGCGCGCCTGGGTATTCCCACCCTGGTTGCCGAACCCCATGACCTTGCGCAGCTGACTGCCCAGATCGCCGAGATCGGCCAGCGCCTGGGGCACTCGCAAGCCGGCCAGGCATTGGCGACCCAGCTGGACCAGCAACTTGCACAACTGCGCCAGCGCTATCGCCGCGAGTCACCGCTGCCGGTGTTCTACCAGGTCTGGGATCGTCCGTTATATACGGTGGGTGGTGGCCAGATCATCAGCGACGCCCTGGCGGTCTGTGGGGCGCGCAATGTCTTTGCCGATCAATCGCTGCCGGCGCCCCAGGTCAGTATCGAGGCGGTGCTGCAACGCAATCCGCAGGCGATCCTCGCCACGGCCCAGGGCCAGCTGGATGCCTGGAAGGCCTGGCCGCAGATCGCCGCGGTCAAGCAGGGGCGTTTGTTGCTGGTGACGGACAAGGGCCTGGAGCGGCCCAGCGGGCAGATGGTCGGCGCAGTGGCCAAGCTCTGCGGCTTGATTGCGCCCGAGCGCTGAGCAAGCTTACAGCTCAGGGGTCCAGGTCACGCCGAGCATCCAGGTGCGGCCTTCTTCGCGGTAGCCATAGTGGCTGCCCTGGTAGCTGTAGAGCGCCCGTGAGTAGGACTTGTCGAGGACATTGTCGAGCTTCAGGTCCAGCTTGAGCTCCTGGTTGACTGCCCAGCTACTGCGCAGGCTGAACAAGCCATAGCCGCCAAGCCGTGCCTGCTTCTGTTCGAAGCGATTTTCACGGCTGCTGCTCACCAGTTGCCAGCTGGCGCCGAATGCCAGCCGCTCGAACTGACGGTCCAGATCCAGGTTCAGGGTGCGCTTGGCCCGGCGTGCTAGTTGTTCTCCGCTCTGGCGATTGCGTGGATCGATGATGGCGACGCCTGCGCTGGTCTGCCAGCCGAACCATTCCTGTTTCAGGGCCGTTTCCAGGCCATTGATCCGTGCCGAACCGATGTTTTCTGGTCGCCGTGCACTGGTGTTGTAGATGATCGCGTCCTTGAGATCGATGCGATAAAGAGAAGCTTCCAGGCGGCTATCTGGGGTCAGTTGGCTACGCCACTGCAGTTCATAGCTCTTGGAGTGTTCTGGCTTGAGCTGTGGGTTGCTGCTGTTTGGGTAATACAGATCCGTGAAGGTCGGAGCCCGAAAGCCTTCGCTGTAGGACAACAGCAGGTCGTTGTCCGGGTTCACTGGCACGGTGAGGCTTCCGCTCCAGGTGTTCTGGCTGCCGAATTGCTGGTTACGGTCGTGGCGCAGGCCCAACTCCGTGGAGAAGTTGTCGCCACGGAAGCGGTGCTGGATGAACGCTGCACGATTCCAGCGGCTGTCCTCGCCGTAGGCCGCGCTGGTATTGAGCCGATCCTCATACCAATCGGCGCCGAGGATCAGGCTGTTGCGTTCATCCAGACTCAGGTCGTTCTGCCAGTTCAGCGAGTCGCGATAAGTATTGAAGGTGCTGCGTTCCACGGTGAGCTTGTCGCGCTTGGCGTCACGATTCTCGGCATGGCCCAGTTCCAGGCGTGACTTCCAGCTGTCGTTGAGACGGGCGTCGATGAAGCTGCTGATGCTGCTGACCGTGAAATCGGTATAGGGCTGCTGTTGATAGGTATTGTTAGTGGCCATGTCGAAATAGCCGAAAGGGCTGTCGTACTGGCTGCGACCACGGTTATCCAGCAGGTTCAGCCCCACTTCCAGATCGTCGTCGAAGGCATGGCTCAAACTCAGGCTCAACGACTGGTTCCGATAGGCGTCATGGTCGTCGTCGCTGGGGTAGGACTCCCGGGTCGAATCGATCCCGGCGGTTTCATCCAGGCTGGCACCGAGGCTGAAGCGGGTCTGCTGGTCGCCGCCGGATAGCCCCAGGCTGCGTTGCCAGGTCTGGTTGCTGCCAAAGCCCAGGTGCATCCTGCCTTGCAGTCCCTGCTGGGTACCGCGCCGGGTGAAGATCTGGATCACCCCGCCAATGGCGTCGCTGCCGTAGATCGCCGAGCGCGAGCCACGCAGCACTTCCACCCGCTCGATCTGTTCGACGCTGATGAACTGCAGATTGCTGTCGCCGCTGGATGAACTGCCGATGCGTTGGCCATCCACCAGGACCAGGCTCTGGGACGAATTGGTGCCGCGGATGTAAACACCTGGCAGGCTCGAGCGGCCACCCGTCTGAGCAACCTGCACCCCGGGAACCCGTTGCAGCAGGTCGCTCAGGCTGGTGGGTTGCAGGCGATCGATATCTTCCCGGGTGAATACGGTGCTGGCGCTGCTGCTGTCGTTGCGTTCTTCGACCTGGCGGTTGGCGCTGATCAGGGTATCCGGCAGCTTCAGGGCCTGGTCGCGGTCGCTGGTAGCGGCCAGCAGTTCGCCGCCGGGCAGCAGGAACAGGGGCAGGGCAAGGCGGGAGAGTTTCATGGCTGCTCCTTGCGCACGGCGTTGATTCGGCCGCAGGATGCCATGGGCCGTGGAACGGGAGAAGTTGGCGCCCGCGTGGCGGGCGCTCAGCAAAGGGCGCTGGAGCTTACGCCAGGCCCAGCAGTTGCAGGCGTTGGCGGATCGAGGCTTCGATGCCGGCTTCGTCGAGGCCGCACTCGGCGAGCATCTGCGCCGGCTTGGCATGCTCGACGTAGGTGTCCGGCAGGCCCAGGTGCAGGACCTGCTTGAGCAAGCCTTCCTGGGCCAGGAACTCGCTGACAGCACTGCCGGCGCCGCCCATGACGGCGTTTTCCTCGATGGTCACCAGCAGTTCGTGGCTACCGGCGATCTCGCGCACCAGGGCTTCGTCCAACGGCTTGACGAAGCGCATGTCGACCACCGTGGCGTCGAGCCTCTCGGCCACTTTCAACGCTTCGGCCATTTGCACGCCGAATACCAGCAGCGCCACTTGCTTGCCCTGGCGACGGACCAGGCCCTTGCCGATCTCGATCGGTTCCAGGTCCTTGTCGATCGGCGCATTGGGGCCGGTGCCGCGTGGATAGCGCACCGCCGCCGGGCCGTTGTACAGGTGGCCGGTGCTGAGCATCTTGCGCAGTTCGTTCTCGTCGCTCGGGGTCATCACCACCATGCCCGGAATGCAGCGCAGGTAGGACAAGTCGAAGCTGCCGGCGTGGGTCGGGCCGTCTTCGCCCACCAGGCCGGCGCGATCGATGGCGAACAGGACGTCGAGGTTCTGCACCGCCACATCATGCACCAGCTGGTCGTAGCCGCGCTGCAGGAAGGTCGAGTAGATCGCCACCACCGGCTTGGCGCCTTCGCAGGCCATGCCGGCTGCCAGGGTCACCGCGTGCTGCTCGGCAATCGCCACGTCGAAGTAGCGCAGCGGGAAGCGTTCGCTGAAGGCCACCAGGTCCGAGCCCTCCTTCATGGCCGGAGTGATGCCCACCAGGCGCGAATCGGCGGCAGCCATGTCGCACAGCCATTCGCCGAACACGCCGGAATACTTCGGTCCGCCGGCTTTCTTCGGCGCGCTGGCCGGAGCGTCCAGGGGTTCGAGCTTGGTGATGGCGTGGTAGCCGATGGGATCGACTTCCGCCGGGGCGAAGCCCTTGCCCTTCTTGGTCACCACGTGCAGGAACTGCGGGCCCTTGAGATCGCGCATGTTGCGCAGGGTGGCGATCAGGGTCGGCAGGTCATGGCCGTCGATCGGGCCGATGTAGTTCCAGCCCAGTTCTTCGAACAGGGTGCCGGGGACCAGCATGCCCTTGGCGTACTCTTCTGTGCGGCGGGCGATTTCCCAGGCGCCGGGCAGGCGCGACAGCACTTTCTTGCTGCCTTCGCGCATGCTCGCGTAGGTGCGGCTGGAGAGGATCTTGGCCAGGTAGTTGGACAGGCCGCCGACATTGCGCGAGATCGACATGTCGTTGTCGTTGAGGATCACCAGCATGTTGGCGTCCACTTCCGGCGCGTGGTTCAGGGCCTCGAAGGCCATGCCCGCGGTCAGGGCGCCGTCGCCGATCACCGCGATGGCCTTGCGTTCGCTGTTCTGCAGGCGGGCGGCGATGGCCATGCCCAGGGCGGCGCTGATGGAGGTGCTGGAGTGGCCGACGCCGAAGGTGTCGTATTCGCTTTCCGAACGCCGGGGGAAGGCGGCGAGGCCGTCTTTCTGGCGCAGGGTGCCCATCTGCTCGCGGCGACCGGTGAGGATCTTGTGCGGATAAGCCTGGTGGCCCACGTCCCATACCAGCCGGTCGTCCGGGGTATCGAACACGTAGTGCAGGGCGATGGTCAGCTCGATGACGCCGAGGCCGGCACCGAAATGCCCACCGGTCTGGCCGACCGAATAGAGCAGTTCCAGGCGCAATTCATCGGCCAGGGTTTCCAGCTCGGCTTCGCCTAACCGGCGCAGGCCGTCCGGCGTCTGGGCTCGGTCGAGCAGCGGCGTGCTCGGGCGCTTGCGGGGAATCTCATGAAACGTCGTGGGCATCAGGCGAATCGTTATAGGTGTAGAAAGAGGCGGCAGTTTACCTTATGCATCGCAAGCTGCCCACGCAGAGCACCGAACTTGGCCGATATGCGGTCCTGGAAACCCGTCGGTCAGTTGCGGCGCGCGACGATATACCGGGCCAGTTCGCGCAGCGGTTCGGCTGCTGCGTCAAACGGCCGCAGCGCGTGCAACGCCTGGTCGCGCAGCTCCAGGGCATAGGCCTTGGCGGCTTCCAGGCCCAGCAATGCCGGGTAGGTCGGCTTGTCCCGGGCAATGTCGGCGCCCTGGCGCTTGCCCAGGGTCGCGGTATCGCTTTCGACATCGAGAATGTCGTCCTGGACCTGGAATGCCAGGCCGATGGCCTGGGCGTAGGCTTGCAAGGCCTTGAGTTCGTCCTTCTCGGCGAAGCCGCTGGCCAGGGCGCCGAGGATGACGCTGGCCTCGATCAGGGCGCCGGTCTTGTGCCGGTGCATGTACTCCAGCGCCTTCTGGTCGAGCTTGAGCCCCACCGAGCCCAGGTCGATGGCCTGGCCGCCGACCATGCCCGCCGGGCCTGCGGCCTGGGCCAGGGTGGTAACCATGCGCAGGCGGATCTCGGCGCTGGCATCGCTCAGGCGCGGGTCCAGCAGGGCGCTGAAGGCCAGGCTCTGCAGGCCGTCGCCGGCGAGGATCGCGCAGGCTTCATCGAAAGCCTTGTGGGTCGTGGGCTGGCCGCGACGCAGATCGTCATCGTCCATGGCCGGCAGGTCGTCGTGCACCAGGGAGTAGGCGTGGATCAGTTCCACCGCGCAGGCCGCGCCGTTGGCCTGTTCCGGCTTGCCGCCCAAGGCTTCGCAGGCGGCGTAGGCCAGCAATGGGCGGACGCGCTTGCCGCCATTCATCACGCTGTAGCGCATGGCCTCATAGAGGCGGGCGAGTTCGGGGCCAGGGGCGTTGAACAGCGACTGTAGTGCCGCGTCGACGCGGGCCTGGCTGCTGGCCTGGTAGGTGGCGATCATTCTGGCTGTTCCGCATCGAAGGGCTGTTCCGCCAACTCGCCATCGCGCTCCAGCAGCACCTGTACCTTCTGTTCGGCCTGGGCCAGGGCCGCCTGGCAATCACGGGTCAGGCCGATGCCTTGTTCGAAGGCGGCCAACGAGTCTTCCAGCGACAGCTCGCCGTTCTCCAGGCGCTCGACCAGGGTTTGCAGGTCGGCGAGGGATTGTTCGAAATCTAAGGCAGCTTTTTTGCGGGCCATGGCGGCTATCCCGGGTGACGTTAAACCGGCGCGACACTAGCAGACAGCGGGTTTGCGGGCAAATGAGAAGCGCCCGCTGGCGCTCTGGATCGCCAATGCGCGCGCCATCAAAATCCGCCGGGGATCATCTGCGTTAAACCTTAAGGAAACTTGCGGGTGATGGCGCAACGGCAGCATAGACAGCAATGAGCGGGAGTGGCGCTGGACCTGCGGAATGGCTCCTGGTCTGCGGGTGGTGATGTCACCGTAATGGCATGAACGACGCGGCCTCCAGGCCGATGCCGACTCCCTCGCAAAATCCCTTTTCCCCAATTGTGCAACAACCGGCAAATCGATAATCTGCGCCCTTTCAAACGCCCCGTCATCGTTGGGCGACCTTCCGAATGTTTCGTAGCCGCGCCGAGGATCTGGCGCCAGGTTTTTCCCATGCATGGCAGGACGCAATACGTGCGCGCTCTATCCTTCCTCTTGTTGACCCTGCTGGTATCCGCTGGTGCGTGGGCCGAACCCTCGGCCGAATTGCAGGAGCCCCTGGGCGGATGGCGCTATTCCGGGTTGCTCGACCGCACCGAACAGGACCGCGTGGCCTATCCGACGCCGCCCATCGATCGCGGCATCCAGCGCAACCGCACCATGATCGAGGGCCAGCTCAAGGCCATTGGCCACTTGCGCCAACCCCACAGCCTGTCGGTCAACGGTAACCCGCTCAATCTCTACACCGACGAACAGGGGCGCTTCGGTCGTCCCTACGCCTTCGGTGCCGGCTCCAACAGCGTCGAAGTGCGCAGCTCCGAGGGCAAGTCGCTCAAGCGCGTGCAGTTCTACGAATCCAACCCCAACAAGACCCCGCCACGTATCCGCGTGGTGCTCGGCTGGGACGACCCCAAGGCCGAGCTCGACATGCACATCATCACGCCCGATGGCCAGCATGCTTTCTTCGGCCATCCGGGCCTGACCAATGGCGGCGGCCTGGACCCGGACGGGGTCGACGGCCCGGGGCCGGAAATGTTCACCATGACCGCGCCATTGCGCGGTACCTACCTGATCTACGTCAACTACTGGGGCAACTTCGGCAGCGGTGGCTACAACTTCGACGAAGGCAGCAACCAGAACGAAGTGATCACCTCGCAGATCAACCTGATCCTTAACGAAAACACCGTCGATGAGAAACGCGAGACCTTCATCGTGCCCATGCGGGCCATCGGCGACCTGTTGCTGGTCAAGTCTTTCAACTATTGAACATCCCGCACCACGGATGAATTGGGCTTTGTGAATCATGAGCGAAAACACAGCATCCCCGGCGGCCGGCGTCCCCGGTAGCGAACAACCCGGCAGCCAGCGGCGCTGGCCGGCCCTGGTCATGGGCCTGTGCCTGGCGGCGGCCGTCGCCACTGGCGTGGGCTGCAAGCCCAAGACCTCGGTGGTCGAGCTGCCCGGCGACAAGCTGGGCCTGAGCCGCCCCGATGGCCTGCTGGAGACCCATTCCCTGGCGCAGTTGCCCAAGGATCTGCTGGCGGTGCCGTTCCTGCGTGAAACCCTGACCGAGGACTTCGTCTTCTATTACCAGGCCCATGCCGACCGCCTGGGCCTGATCGGCAGCCTGCGGCGGATCATCTACGAGCATGACCTGAAGCTGCAGGACAACCTGATCGAGCAACTGCTCGACCAGCCGGCGGACATTGCCCTGTGGCGCGGCGTCGATGGCCGGCTCAAGGACTTCCTGCTGGTGATGGACCGTGGCGGCCTGGCCAAGCTGCTCGAGCCCCTGGCCAAGGCTGCCCTGGATGACAGCCAGTTGAGCAAGCTGGCCGAGCTCAAGGTCGGCGGCGATGCGGTGACCCTGTACCAGCTGAATTTCAACGCCAACAAGTCCCTGGCCTTCGCCTCCCACGGCGACAAACTGGTGGTGCTGTCCAATCCGACCCAGCTGTATGACCTGGCCTCTGGCGTCAGCGACGTGCACGGCGCAGTCTCCACCAAGGCCCTGGAAGCGCTGCTCAACGGCGACAAGCTGTTTCCCGAGGCTTTTGGCCTGGAGGCGCGCAAACCCGAAGTGCAGCAGCGCCTGGCGGTCAACTCCAGCGTCCTGGCCATGGGTTACCAGCGCTTCATCCCCAACTTCGCCGGCCTGCGCTTCGACATGGACGACAAGGGTTGGCACAGCTACCTGGCCATGGAAGAACAAGAGGACCAGCCGGACTTCGACTTCAAGCCGATCTGGCAGGCCATGCCCATGGGCGCCAGCGCCTGCGTGGCGCTGCCCCTGGCGGCGCAGCAGCAGAAGCCGTTGCTGGTCAAGCTCGGCGCCGAGGAGTCGGTGGCCCAGGCCCTGACCGAACACCTGTCCGGCAGCGCCGGACTGTGCTGGTACGCCGACTCGCGGCTGTACACGCCTTTGCTGGTGGCCAGCCTCAAGGACAAGGACAACGCCAAGCTCGACGCCGACCTGGGCAAGTTGTTCGGCTCCATGGTGGGCTCGCGCGAGAGCAAGGTGGCGCAGCGGATCTTCCCGGTGGTCGAGCAGCAGGACGGCAATGTGCACCAGTGGCAGCGCCAGGTCAGCTCGAACTTCGGCCCGTACCCGGCCAAGCAGGCCAAGGACCCGCAAGCCATCACTGGCCGCGCCTTCATGCAAGTCAGCCTGGCCCGCCATGGCTCGACCCTGGTGTTCTCCCTGGATGACAAGCTGGTGGGCAAGGCCCTGGGCACCCTGGACAAGCGCTTCCCGCCCCTGGCCGACGTGGCGCCGAAGAACGCCATGATGCCGATCTACCTGGGACCGCAGTCCCTGGCGCAGTTGATCCAGCAGGAAACCTTCGACAGCCTGCCCCAGGACATGGAGCCGGTGTTCAACAACGCCGCCCAGACCTACCTGGTGCCCAAGCTGCGTACCCTGGGTGGTTATGGCCAGTACGCCCTGACCCTGCCCGAGGGCAGCGAGCCCAATGGCCATTGGCAATGGCTGCCGCTGCAATGGCAAGCGCTGTGAGAGCCTTGCGCCACGGCTTGAGCGGCCTTGGCCTGCTGGCCCTGTTGCTCAGCAGCGCAGTGGGCGCGACCACGGTCGCACCGCTGGATGTGCAGCAGTCCCAGGTGTTTCGCGCCTGGTTCGTGCGCATCGCCCAGGAGCAGCTCAGCCAGGGCCCGAGCCCGCGCTGGTATCAGCAGGATTGCGCCGGGCTGGTGCGTTTCGCCGCCAACGAAGCGCTCAAGAACCACGACAGCAAATGGCTGCGGGCCAATGGCCTGTCCAACCGCTACCTGCCGCCGGAGTTGCAGCTGAGCGAAGGCCAGCGCGGCCTGGCCCAGCAGTGGCAGCAGGGCGGCGGCAAGGTCGGCCCCTACGTCAATGCGATCAAGCTGATCCAGTTCAACAGTCATCTGGTGAGCCGCGACCTGGGCCAGGCGCGCCCTGGCGACCTGTTGTTCTTCGACCAGGGCGACGACCAGCACTTGATGATCTGGATGGGCCGCAACATCGCCTATCACACCGGCACCACCACCCCCACCGATAACGGCATGCGCTCGGCCAGCGTGCAGCAACTGATGACATGGAAGGACACCCGATGGATACCCGACCCCGCCAACCCCAACTTCATCGGCATCTTTCGCCTGAACTTCCTCACCCAATGAGCGAATCCCGTGCAAGCTGCGTGAAGACTGCTGCGTTCGCCAATACTGCGTTGAACACAGGCTCGGAATGCTCATTTACAGCCAGTAAACTGCGCTTCCTCGCCTGTTTTCGCCTTGTCTTGCCTTCACTCGTGACGTCTTCACGCGGCTTGCCTATGTCCCGTTTTCTGTTCCGCCTGACCCTGGCCTTGACCCTGGTGGCTCCCGTGGCCCTGGTCAACGCCGAGGATTCCGTGCCCGCCAGCGATTACGCAGCGGTCGCCGGGGAGAGTTTCTTCCTGTTGTCCGACAGCAGTTTTGCCAGCGACGAGCAGGCCATGGTGCGCCTCGAGGCCCCGGGTCGCGACTATCGGCGTTTTCGCATGGAGCCCTATGGCGGCGCGGACATCCGGGTCTACCGGATCAACCAGCCGCTGGACTTCCTCAAGCGCCAAAAGAACCTGCACCGAGTGGTCAGCGATGGCCAGTTCAAGGGCGAGGGGCTGTCCAACACCCTGGCCTACCTGTGGGACAACTGGTATCGCAAGTCGCGCCGGGTGATGCAGCGCGCTTTCTCCTATGAGTCGCGCAAGCAGGTGACCGAAGAGGTCCCGGAGCTGAAGGTCGGCAACTCGTTGCTGGCGCCGACGCCCTATGACGCCCAGCCGCAGTTCGGCCTGGTCCCGGGCTTGCCGCTGGTGACCCAGTTCCGCTACCCGCTGTGGCAGGCCAAGCCGATCCAGCCGCCGGCCGGGGTCAACCTGGCCGGGTCTTCCAGTGACTTCATCAACGTCGCCCCGGGCAACGTCTACATTCCCCTGGGGCAGTTGAAGCCGGGCCTGTACCTGGTCGAAGCCCTGGTTGGCAAGTACCGCGCCACCACCATGGTGTTCGTCTCCAATACCGTGGCGGTGAGCAAGATCGCCGGTGACGAGCTCCTGGTCTGGGCAGCGGGCAAGCACGAAGGCAACTCGGTGCCCAAGGTCAACGTGCTGTGGACCGACGGCCTGGGCGTGATGAACAGCGGTGCCACCGATGAGCAGGGCCTGGTGCGCTTGAAGCACGTCAGCCCCGAGCGCTCCTATGTGATTGGCGAGGACCAGGAAGGCGGGGTGTTCGTCTCCGAGAACTTCTACTACGACAGCGAAATCTACGACACCAAGCTCTATGCCTTCACCGACCGGCCGCTATACCGCCCGGGCGACTGTGTCTCGCTGAAGGTCGTCGGGCGTGAGTTCAAGAATGCCCGGGACTCGGTGCTGCCCGGTGCCGGTACGGTGAATGTCAGCGTATTGGACGCCGCGGGCACCGCCCTGCAGAACCTGACCCTGAACCTGGATTCCAAGTCCGGCACCCAGGGGCGTTTCCAGCTACCGGAGAATGCGGTGGCGGGCGGTTATGAGTTGCGCCTGCGCTACAAGGACCAGGTCTACAGCAGCGCCTTTCGCGTGGCTGAATACATCAAGCCGCACTTCGAGATCGCCCTGAGCCTGGCCAAGCCGGACTTCAAGACCGGCGAGGCGGTGAAGGGCAACCTGGTGCTGCTCTATCCCGATGGCAAGCCGGTGGCCAATGCGCGCCTGCAACTGAGCCTGCGGTCCCAGCAGCTGTCGATGGTGGACAACGAGTTGCAGTACATGGGCCAGTTCCCGGTGGAACTGACCAGCACCGAGCTGACCACCGACTCCAAGGGCAGTGCCAGCCTCGACCTGCCGGCGGCGGACAAGCCCAGCCGCTACATGCTCACCGTGTTCGCCAGTGACGGCGCGGCCTATCGAGTCAAGACCACCAAGGAAATCCTCATCGAGCGTGGCGCCGCGAGCTTCAGCCTCAGCGCCCCGCAACGCTTCAGCGCGGTGGGCGACAAGGTGCAGTTCAGCTACGCCAACCAGAACGCCAGCGAGCAGAGCAAGAACGTCTTGCCCAGCCGCTACAGTTGGGTGCGGATGGAAGACCAGTCCACCGGCGAGGGCAAGCTGGCTGCAGGCGCCAGTGGTTTTGCCCTGGCCTTCGAGCGCCCGGGTACCTACAACCTGACCTTGCGCGACGAGCATGACCGGGTCGTGGGGGGCACCAGCCATTCGGTCACCGGCGAAGGAGTCAAGGCCGTGCCGGGCACCGTGGAAATCGTCCTCGACAAGCCCGAGTACAAGGCTGGCGACGAAGCCCTGGCGCTGATCACCTTCCCCGAGCCGATCAACGATGCGCTGCTGTCGCTGGAGCGCGACAAGGTCGAGGCCACCGCATTGTTGTCCCAGGGTGGCGATTGGCTGAAGGTGGAAAAGCTCAGCCCGACCCAGTACCGCGCCCGAGTGCAGGTCAAGGATAGCTTCGCGCCGAACCTGACCTTCTCCGTGCTCTACACCAAGGGCGGCGAATACAGCTTCCAGAACGCTGGGATCAAGGTACTGACGCCGCAGATCGATGTAGCCATCCAGACCGACAAGGAGAAATACCAGCCGGGTGACACCGTCACCGTGGACCTCTCCACCCAGTTCGCCGGCAAGCCGGTGCCGGCCCACCTGACGGTCAGCGTGGTGGACGAGATGGTCTACGCGTTGCAGCCGGAAGTGGCGCCGAGCATCGATCAGTTCTTCTACCATCCACGGCGCAACAACGTGCGCACCAGTGCCAGCCTGTCGTTCATCAGCTACGACGTGGCCTTGCCGGGCAGCCCGACGGCGCCAGGCAAGGCCAACCGCAGCGAGCGTGGGGTCAAGGTGCTGGAGCGTCCGCGCCGCGAAGACGTCGACACCGCTGCCTGGCAGCCGGAGCTGGTCACCGACGGCAGCGGCAAGGCACGTTTCACCTTCCGCATGCCCGACTCGCTGACTCGCTGGCGCATCACCGCCCGGGCCATCGCCGACGATGGCCAAGTGGGCCAGAAGAAGCAGTTCGTGCGGTCCGAGAAGGCCCTGTACCTGAAGTGGAGCGGCCCGACCCGCTTCCGCAGCGGCGACAAGCCAGACCTTGGGGTCTTTGCGTTCAACCAGTCCGAGCAGCCGGTCAAGGCCGAGCTGGTGGTGCATTACGCCGGTGAGTCCCAGCGCTTGCCGTTGACCCTCAACAGCGGCATCAACTATGTGGCCTTGCCGGCCATCGCTCCGGGCAATGGCCAGTGGAGCGCCGAGCTGGTGCAGGGCGGCAAGACCATGGACACCCTGGCGGTACGCCTGGCCAGCAATGGGGCTGGCTGGCAGACCGTGCAGACCCAGAGCCTGGACGTGGTCACCAACAGCACGCCACTGGGCTTGCCGGGCGATGCCGGGGAAATTCGCCTGCGCCTGGACGACAGCCCGCAAGCGCTGTTCCGCGCCGCCCTGGATGACCTGCTGGAATACCCCTATGGCGGAGTCGAGCAGACGGCCAGCCAGTTGTTGCCGCTGAGCGTTGCCTACCCGGCCCTGGCCAGCAATCCGCAGATCCGTGATCGCCTGCGCCTGATGATGCAGAACAGTCGCCTGCGCCTGGTGCACATGGCCGGGCCGGAAGCGGCATTCACCTGGTGGGGCGAGGACGCCGATCCGGATGCCTTCCTCACCGCCTATGCCTATTACGCCGACTGGAACGCCAGCAAGGTGATGGACCTGAACCTGCCGCCGGAGCATTGGCAGCGAGTGCTTGAGGTCTATGCCAAGCAGGCCGGCAATACGCCGTTGCTGCAACGTGCGCTGATCCTGTCCTTCGCCCGCGAGATGAAGCTGCCGATCAATACCCTGGTCAGTGGCCTGATGGACGACCTGGCCAAGGCCGGCCCGGGACCGCAAGCCAGCATGCAGGACGACAGCGGCGACAGCCTGGTGATGGACAGCCCGGATTCGGCCCTGGGCCTGGCCAGTGCCCGGGTGCTGGCTGCGGCCCTGGCGCGGGACGCCAAGGTCACGCCACCGCCGGCGTTCGTCGCCCAGCTGGAAGCGGCGCAACAGCAGATGGAAATCAGCTCGCAGCCCTTCGTCCAGGCCTTGAGCCTGTCGCTCAAGCCGTTCGACCAGGGGGCGACGCGCGCCTTGCTGCAACGCCTGCTGCCATCGCAGTCGACCCTGGAGCGGGCCCTGGCCCTGACCTGGCTGCAACGCAGCGTGGCCCAGTCGGCGCCGGCTACGAACCTCAACCCGGGGCAAGGCTGGCAACAGCGCCAGGGCGCCAGCGGCGAAAGCTACTGGCAATGGCAAGGCTCGCAGGTTCCTGCGGTGCTGACCCTGGACTCGGTGCCGGAGCGCCCGCTGCGGGCCTCGGTGAGCTACCTGAGCAAGCAGGAGGCCGGCACGCCGGCACCGGTGAATATCACTCGCCGCCTGCTGCGCCTGGTACCGGGGGACGAAGCTTTCACCTTCAAGCTGGAGCCGCTGGGCAACAAGCCGATCGCCAGCGATGGCCTGTACCTGGATGAAGTGATCATCGCCAACGAAGGCAAGCGCCCGCTGGTGTACGGCATGCTGGATGTGCCGTTGCCGCCGGGCGCCGATGTCGAGCGCACCACCTGGGGCATCAAGCTGGCCGGTCCCGCGGGCAGTGAAGCCGCGTCGCTGGAGAAGGCCCGTGCCGAACCGGGGCAGATGAGCTACCGCGTGCCGCTGGATGCACTGAACGACAGCAGCGAAGTGCGCCTGCGCCACCTGGTCCGTTTCTCCCAGAAGGGCCAGTTCAACCTGCCGCCGGCACGTTTCTACCAGGTCTATGCACCTGAGCATCAGGCTCAGGAGCGTACTCCGGCCTTGGGCCAGGTTTCGGTCAAGTAACATGCTGCGACGTTGGACCTGGCTGTGCTTGTGTTTGCTTCCTGGGCTGGCGACGGCCCAGGACGAACCTCTGCGCCTGGCCTGGAAAACCGCGCCGGACAGCGAGCTGGTGAGCCTCTCCAGGACCCAGGTGCTGGCCCGCGAGCCGCTGCCCGAAGACTTGCAGACGCCCCTGGGCAGTGTCTGGAAACTCTTCGTCTACGCCTGGCTGGTGGACACCGGCGCCCAGGAACCGGCCTATGCCTGCCAGGGCAAGTCCAAGGAAGAGGTGTACTGCTGCACGGTCGGTAACAGCATCGCCCGCGACCAGGCCCTGGTGCGTTCCTGCGGCCTGTACTTCGAGCCTGCGCGCCTCAAGGTGTCGGCCAGTGACTGGCGCAGTTACTGGCAGGCGCGCCAGGCCCCAGGCTGGCTGCAGGATCTGCAGCAGCTGCAGCCACAGACTCGGGTTCCGGTGGCTGAACTGCTGCAAGTCCTGGCCAGCTTGCCGGCCCGGGACACCGCGCGCCGGGTATTGCTGGACGTGGTGCTCAACGCCGGTGATGGCACGGTGGTGGGGGCGCTCGGTGGGCGGCTGCGGGTCAAGACCTGGAGTTGGCTGGCCGAGCGCGACCCGCAATCGCGCCAGGGCGGTTTCGCCGGTTGGCTGACGGACGGCACGCCGTTGTGGGTCGGTGGCCGCGGCACTAGCCAGCGGGTCCTCAAGGAGCATGCCCAGGCCCTGGATCAGTTGTTGCCGGTCAACATGCCGCTGGACAAGGGCCGCTGCGTCGAGGTCAGCCTGTTTTCCCGCTATCCGCTCAAGGGCGTCAGCCAGAATGGCCAACCTGCCAGGTCCGGTGCCCTGCAAGGGGATTACCGGGTGGCGTTCGCCAATGGCAACCAGTTGGATATCCATAGCGCTGGCGAGCTGTTCCTGCAGCGGGATGGGGCCGCGCAACGCCTGGTGGCGCGCCTGGATCGCGAGGAATACGTGGCCCGGGTGCTGCAACGCGAAGCCAGCAGCGAACCCCGGGAGGCGGCCAAGGCCCTGGCCGTGGCGATCCGCACCTACCTGTTGCAGAACGCCGCTCGCAGCGGCGAGTGCCTGAGCATCGACGACAGCAGCAGCCGCCAGCGAGTCGCGCCGCGTCCGGCCACCGCCGAGGCCCGGGCCATCGCCGCTTGGACTGGCGACCTGGTGCTGGCTGGAACCCAGGTCACCTATCACTCCGACTTGCAGGCGCCGGACAAGCTGTCCTGGCAACAGGCGGTGGAGCAGGCCGGTTCAGGCCAGCGCTACGACGCTATCCTGCTGCACGCCTATCCGCGTGCCAGCCTCAGCCGTTGGGACAATCCGGTGGCTTCCTGCGAGCCCCTGCCTGCGGCCCAGGACTGGCTGCTGAAGCAACGGCGGCGCTGGCGCCAGCCGCTGGAGCAAGAGGTCGGTTACAACGAAGTCAATCAATTCGCGGTGTGCCGCCTGGGCTTCGGCCGGCCCTACGTCGATCGTGAGCGACAACGGATCTACGTGCGTGGCGTGCTGTCCCTGCAGGACCGCCTCGACCTGACCCATGAATACCTGCACCTGGCCTTCGAAGCCCATCCCAATGGCCAGGATGAAACCTACATCGAAGGGCTTGCCCGTCATCTTTTACTGGAATAGGTCATGAAATTTCCTGCTTCCCCGCTGCTCCTGTTCCTTTGTGGAATGTTCAGCCTTCCTGTGGCCCTGGCCGACAGCGCCATCCAGCTTGACACTCCCAAAGGCGGTTGGCGCACTCGCGCCGACGACGGCGAACAGTATCGCCAGAGCGTCAATTACCCGGCTTCCTCGGTTAACACTCCGCAAGGCCAGGCCGATACCGCGCGCATCCGTGGGCAGATCAAGGGGGCGCCCAAGTCTTCGCAGCCGGGCAAGCTGATCGTCAATGGCGTCAGCATGCCGCTCAAGGTGGACGAAGACGGTGGCTTCGACCGGCCCTATTCGTTCCCCAACGGCAGCAATAGCGTCGAAGTGCGCAGCCCCGACGGACAACAGCGCAAGCGTGTGCAATTCCTCAACACCGGCGGTGGCGTCACGCCGCCCAAGCTGCGGGTGCTGTTGTCCTGGGACAGCGACAACACCGACCTGGACTTGCACCTGGTGACCCCGGATGGCGCCCATATCTGGTACGGCGATCGAGTGGCTGCCAATGGTGCGGCCCTGGACGTCGACGTGACCACCGGCTACGGGCCGGAGATCTTCTCCATGCCGGCACCACTCAAGGGCCAGTACCTGGTGTATGTGAACTACTACGGTGGCGGCTATCGCACTGACGACGACGGTGACGGCGGCCAGGATAACGCCGTGCAACCCCTGACCACCGCCCAGGTCACGGTGATCACCGAGGAAGGCACGCCGGACGAGAAGAGCGAATCGTTTATCGTGCCGATGCGCGCCCCTGGCGAACTGACCCTGGTGCGCAGCTTCAGTTATCCATGATCGGCGCCGGTCAACGGCTCATGGGTTTATTGCCCTGAGACAATACCGGCGCCCGGCGTTTGCCTTGCAATGAGTCACCATTCGTCGGCAAGGAAACGCAAGCATGGGGACTTTTCAATCGTGGTTGAAGTGGTGTGTGGTAGCTGGCGGCTGTGCTTCTGGCCTGGCGTTGGCAGCGGGTGCGGACGGTCTGCAGCGGGTCAAGGTGGAGCTGGTGACGCCGCCCCAGGTGCACGCTCACGAGCAGGTGGTCAGCGGACCGCCCAAGGTGATGCAGTTCCACATGCGCGTCGAAGAGAAAAAGATGGTGGTGGATGACCAGGGCACCACGCTGCAAGCCATGACCTTCAATGGCTCCATGCCCGGCCCGACCCTGGTGGTACACGAGGGCGACTACGTCGAGCTGACCCTGAGCAACCCGGCCAGCAACAGCATGCCTCATAACATCGATTTCCACGCGGCCACTGGCGCCCTGGGTGGCGCGGCGCTGACCCAAGTGACCCCGGGCCAGGAAGTGGTATTGCGCTTCAAGGCCGATCGCAGTGGCACCTTCGTCTATCACTGCGCTCCTTCGGGCATGGTGCCATGGCATGTGGTTTCAGGCATGAGTGGCACCCTGATGGTGCTGCCGCGCGATGGCCTGAAAGACCCGGCTGGCAAGCCCCTGCATTACGACCGGGCCTATACCATCGGCGAGTTCGACCTCTACATTCCCAAGGACAAGGACGGGCATTACAAGGATTATCCGAACCTGGCCTCCAGCTACCCGGATACCCGCGCGGTGATGCGCACCCTGACTCCGAGTCACGTGGTGTTCAACGGTCGGGTCGGCGCCTTGACCGGAGCCAACGCGCTGACCGCCAAGGTCGGCGAAAGCGTGCTGTTCATTCACTCGCAGGCCAATCGCGACAGCCGTCCGCATCTGATCGGCGGCCATGGGGACTGGGTCTGGACCACCGGCAAGTTCGCCAATGCTCCGCAACGCAACCTGGAAACCTGGTTCATCCCCGGTGGCTCGGCTCTGGCGGCGCTCTATACCTTCAAGCAGCCGGGCACTTATGTGTACCTCAGTCACAACCTGATCGAGGCCATGGATCTGGGGGCTCTGGCGCAGGTCAAGGTCGAGGGGCAGTGGGATGACGACCTGATGACCCAGGTCAAGGCACCGGGGCCGATAGCGCCAGCCAAGCCTTGAGCCTCGGTTGCAGAACGCGCCGGGCCCTGGCTTGCAGGTTCCGGCGCGGGATGAGGGTGGGTCAGTCGCTTTGATCGGCAGTGGAGATCACTTCATCGATCTTCCAGCAGCCCTTGTCCTTGACCATGCGCACGTCGACGATCTGGGTGGTGTCTGGCGTGCTGCCCAAGGTCACTTGCTCCTTGGCGCTGGAGCCCTGGATCTGTGGCTCGCTGACCTGGATCTGGGTCAGCCATTCATCCATGTAGTCCTGGGCCTTGAGGAAGTAGTCTTCTTCCAGGCCATCGGGGCTGGCCATCTGTTTTTTGATCTTGGCGATCAGCGATTCCGAGACGTACTTCTTCATCTCGGGAGCGTTGTCGGTTACTGGATCCTTGTCCTGGCTGAAGGTCTGCAGGTACCAGCTGTAGAACGCCTGGGTCGCAGGCTTGGGCGAACTGGCGCAGTCGGCCAGGGCCAGCGGCTGGTGCAGGGCAATGGCCGCCAGCAGCGAGCAGAAGAGCATTCTCATGGGGAACCCCTTATGGATGACGGTAGATTTTGTATTCAGGCTTCTGTACCCGATAGGAGTGCCCAGGGTAGAAGCCATGCATCTGCTTGAAGTCTGACACCCAAAGCTTGCCGTTGAACATCGCCATATGGCCGTGGGGATGGCCGGGGATGGGTTGGATGACCACCACGTCGCCGGCCTGCGGTGCCTGGCCGGCAGGTTGCTCGACGAACCCCGCCGCGGTCAGGGAGGGGCCGAAGTCCTTGGCCGAGTGCTTCCTGTGCAGGATTACGCCGCCACCACCGGCTTCGATGGCCTGTCGGGTATAAGCCGCGCAGCGCCCGGTGCTGCCCGCATGGGCGTGGGAGTTCAAGTGACTGATGGCGGTTTCTTTATTCCACATTCCGTGTCATCCGAGAGTCCTGGAAAGCGGCGATTTTATTCGCGTCACTCGTGTCCCTGAAATACTGGCCAAGTGCCTCATGATGGTGCTTTGGGTGGTGGTTCACAGTCATTTGATGATGAGCGAAGGCGAAATTTTACTTGAGGGGCGCTCATCGTTAGAGCTGTAGACCGTCCGTGTCTCCAGACAGGGAATGTAACTCGCCGTATCGCTGGTCGTGGTCTTATCCCGCATTAGGCAGGAGCGGGATGCTCAGTAGGAGTTAGAAGTACGATCTTGCCGGCTACCTTGGGTGCGAAATTTGCATGTTATGCGCCTTGCCCGCGTTGCTTCTAATGCTGGCAGTAACCATGGATCGTGTCCCATGTTCATGGTTGTTTTCAATCATGCCTCGATGCTCAGCAGTTACCCTTAAGAGAAATGGAGAGGGTATGTCAGGAGCACGTTGAGTCAGCACCATAACTCTGTTTCTCGTCGAGGGAGGGGAAGGCATTGCAAGTGGTCGATCAGAGGTGCGATTGTCATGAAGCTCGTGCAATGTTGGATTAGGAGCCGGAAATCAGGTACAGCGGGCGGTGAAAGTACGTCCATACCGACGAAATGCCAGAGCGAGGCCCAAGGCCAGTATTACGCTTCTGGCCGGACATCTATTTTTGCGACGAGTGGCAAAATTTCAGTGAAGAATTTTCTGAAATTAAATGGTCTTTGTTGAATAGCGGCTAGTATGTTGTCCGGCAAGCTGAATGGGATGATCTGAAATCCAGAAGCACTGGAGCGTGGGAACGTGATTGATGTCTGGTTTCGTGGTTAAAATTCGACTGAATTGCCCGAGTGCTGCTTTTGCACGAGCTCTTGATGATGGCTAGGCGCAATCATTGCCGGGTACCAAGGGGGAAGGTAGGGTTCCTTGGATGTTCAAGGCGATGGTCGGCCGCCCCCCCCCCGTAAACGAGTGCTATGGACAGTGCTCAGAACAGTGTGAGTTTGTTTCTTCGCAGTTAAGGCGGGTGGATGCCTAGATATAATCTGTCAAACACTGAAATTTTCTCAGTCAACAATCTATTTGAAGTTCAATCGACCAGCGAATCGAACTCCTCAGGTGTGCAGCCTGTTTTTGAAGCTGAGTGTAGGAGTGATGTGGATATGGCTTTGCCGAAGGTCGCTATCTTGTTGTGCACCTACTATGGTCAGCGCTATTTGGCTGAGCAGTTGGCATCTTTCGAGGCTCAATCTCATTCGAATTGGCAGGTATGGGCTTCCGACGACGGGTCTGAAGACGATACTCGCGCAATACTGGAGTCCTATCAGCATAAATGGTCTGAAGGCAGCCTGTTTATTTGTTCCGGACCGGCAGAAGGTTTTGCCGCGAATTTTCTCTCGTTAACCTGCAAGGAGCATATCAAGGCCGATTTCTATGCCTATTCCGATCAGGATGATATCTGGGAAGCGGACAAGCTGGCTCGAGCCGTGCGCTGGTTGCAGACCGTACCCGACGAAGTGCCAGGCTTGTATTGTTCTCGTACTCGGTTGGTAGATGTTAATAATAATGAAATTGGTGTCTCCCCACTTTTTTCAAGACCTCCTAGTTTTGCCAATGCGCTGATGCAGAATATCGGTGGCGGCAATACTATGCTTTTCAACGAAGCTGCGCGTAGGCTTCTGCGTGAGGCAGGGGAACGCCAGCCTGTTGTGAGTCATGATTGGTGGGCATATTTAGTGATTAGTGGTTGCGGTGGTCAAGTTTTCTATGACAGTGAGCCAACACTTCGTTATCGCCAGCACAGCGGGAACTTGATTGGAACAAACTCCAACTGGAATGCCCGCTTCAAGCGTATTCGGATGTTATTTGAAGGGCGCTTCAAATATTGGAGTGATAGTAATATCGCTGCCCTGAATGCCCTTGAGCATCGGCTTACTCCTGAGAATCAAGCGATTTTTAAAAGATTTAGCATGGCGCGGAAAAAAAGCCTCATACCGCGTCTCGTTCAACTCAAGCGTTCCGGAGTTTACCGCCAAACAATACTTGGGAATATTGGTCTTGCCGTTGCAGCAGTTTTCGGGAAGATTTGAGTCATGACCATTATGGTTGGCAAGGAGCAGAGCTCCATTAATAGTAATTCTACCCGAGTTCGGCAAGCTGGATATTTAAATGAACGCGTCTTCGTTTTTTGGTAAGCAACGATGCTTATTACAGATATCTTTCAATATGATGTATGGTCCTATAAAGTAGCCGCAGCCTCACCTATGGAGCGCGAGTTTTTCGTCACGGCCAGTCTGTTTCTCTTGAGCTGTTTCGGGTTCTGCGCCTGTACTCAGCTTGATTGTCGCTATTCTGAATGGCCGCTATTTACCATTCGAAAGTTGCGAAACCCCTGCCAAGCCTCAGTTTTTCGCCGTTAATTTTAATAATGTCGGTGCTGATTGCCTGTTTACTGAAAATTGATTCTTGTGGAATTTTTGATTTTTCTAGGGGGCTGTAACTTGATTAAAATTTTTGTTCTTGAAGCTAGTATTCCTGTACCAATTCGATTTGGCTGCCTGAATTGTGATGAGCTCTTTCGTAAGAACAATCATCAAGTGTTGTTGAGGTTAGGGAGTCTTGTCTAATGCAATATTTTTCTGCTAGTCCAAGAGCAATGATTACGAGCCTGTGGCGTAATCGAGAGCTGGTTATGGCTTCTGTGAAGCGAGAAGTCCTTGGGCGGTATCGTGGTTCAGTTATGGGGTTGTTTTGGTCGTTTTTCAATCCAGTTTTTATGTTGGCAATTTATACTTTTGTCTTTAGCGAAGTATTCAAGGCTCGCTGGGGGGCAGGAAACGGTTCGAAAACAGAGTTTGCTTTGCTGTTGTTTGCTGGGTTGATTGTTTTTAATTTGTTCTCTGAGTGTATAAGTCGATCCCCCAGTTTGATTCTATCCAACGTGAATTATGTAAAGAAAGTGGTATTTCCATTGGAGATATTACCTTTTGTAGGGTTGCTTTCGTCTCTTTTTCATGGCGTTGTCAGTCTTGGAGTTTGGATGCTGGCTTACTTATTCTTGTTCGGTATTCCTCATGTTACGGCTCTCTATTTACCACTGTTGTTATTGCCTCTGATGCTCCTGATCATGGGATTGAGTTGGGGCTTGGCTTCATTGGGTGTATATCTGAGAGATGTCACGCAATTCATTGGTATCATAACAACAATGCTTTTATTTCTTAGCCCTGTTTTCTACCCTGCAGCAGCGTTGCCTGAGGATTATCAATATTTGTTGTACTTGAATCCGCTAACGCCAGTGATTGAAATGATTAGAGCAGCTTTATATTTTGGGGTTTCACCTGATCTTAATTTACTTGCAATATATTTAGCTGTTAGTTTTTTTGTTGCCTGGGTGGGATTTGCCTGGTTTCAGAAGACCAGAAAGGGGTTTGCCGATGTCCTCTGAAATCGCCATCGAAGTCAAAAAACTGAGCAAGTGCTATCAGATTTATGAGCAGCCAAGAGATCGGCTCAAACAATTCATCTTGCCGCGCTTACAGCGCTCAGTTTTCAAGCAACCAAAGCAGTACTTTCGAGAGTTTTGGGCACTCAAGGATGTATCTTTCGAGGTCAAAAAAGGCGAGACCGTTGGTATTGTCGGTCGTAATGGCAGTGGGAAGTCGACGCTACTGCAAATGATCTGCGGAACGCTTAACCCAACTTCCGGAAGTATACAAACTAACGGACGCATCGCTGCGCTGCTTGAGCTAGGTTCTGGCTTTAACCCAGAATTCAGTGGGCGTGAAAATGTTTACCTCAATGGCGCCGTGTTAGGGCTGACTAGACAAGAAATCGACTCGCGCTTTGACGATATTGTCGCTTTTGCCGATATTGGTAATTTCATCGAGCAACCAGTAAAAACCTACTCAAGCGGAATGATGGTTCGCTTGGCTTTTGCAGTCGCAATTAATGTCGATCCTGAAATACTAATTGTCGATGAAGCCTTATCTGTTGGGGATGAATTGTTTCAGCGTAAGTGCTTTGCTCGTATCGAAGCTATCCGGGCAAATGGCGCTACTATTCTATTCGTATCTCACTCGGGTTCCCAAATCGTTGAGCTATGCGATCGTGCTCTTTTGATGGATTCGGGAGAGAGGCTTGCTGACGGGAAGCCCAAGAAAATTATTGGATTGTACCAAAAGTTACTATATGCACCAATGGACAGACGTGAGGAAGTTAGAGAGCAAATAATTGGCGCTATTTCTGGCGAACAACATGAGAGAGAGCTACAAGAGCAAAAAAATATCGGAAGTTCGGGTTCATTGGTGCTAAATGATTTTTTTGATCCCCATTTGCAACCGAAAAGTACGATTAATTATGAAGAGCGTGGCGCATTAATCAGTAGGCCGCAGCTATTCAACCTTTCTGGGAATAAGGTGAATTGCTTACAGAATGGAGAGTTCTATTTTTTCAAGTACAATGTTCAGTTTACATCTGATGCGACTAATGTCCTGTTCGGGATGCTTATTAAAACGATATCTGGGGTCGAACTCGGTGGGGCTGTTAGCGCCTCAAGCCTAAGAAAGGCACTCCCCTATGCTTCAACTGGATCAAACTATCAAGTCGAATTTCGCTTTCAGTGTAATCTAAATCCAGGGCTCTATTTTGTAAATGCAGGTGTTTACGGTATAAGAAATGGAGAGGAAGTATACCTTCACCGCATACTAGATGCCTGCATGTTTCGAGTGCAACCAAGGGTAGACTGTCTGATCTCTGGTTTGGTTGATTTCAATTGTACGCACCAAATTCATGCTTGCGTTGTTGAATAAGGATTTAGATTTGATGACTGATGTAAAAGGGAAAAAGACGGTTCTAGTTGTTGGGCCTGGGCGCAGTGGTACTAGTGCAATTACACGGGCGTTGGCGGTGTTAGGAGTCGAGCTTGGCGAAAACTTAATGCCACCGAAGATCGGAGTTAACGATAAAGGCTTTTGGGAAGATCAAGATATCTATTCTTTGAATTTGGAAATTTTCAAAGAAATTGAACACGATTGGCATAATCTTACACCCGTGCCCTTAGCGTCAATGGATGAGGCGGGACTGGCCGAACTGAAGTTACGTGCTACAGAAATTATGAGATGTAAGTTGAGGAGGGCAAGTGTGTTTGGGATGAAAGATCCTCAAATGACTCGTCTGCTCCCCTTCTGGCGTGAAATATTTGGTCGACTGGAAATCAAAGAAGGTTACGTTATCGCGTGCCGTAATCCCATGAGTGTGGCCCGATCTCTATCTAAGTATGCTGGGGTAAGTTTGGATAGAGCTTACTTGCTTTGGTTTGAATATACACTGACCAGTCTGACGGATACCATTGGCGGAAAGCGAGTAGTTGTAGATTTCGATTTGCTGATGGAAAATCCAGAGAAACAACTATATAGGATTGCAAATTCGTTGGATTTAAATTTCGAAAAAGAATCCGACGAGTTCAAGAAGTATCATGACGAATTTTTAGCGGCTGATTTAAGGCATACCGAATATAAAGTTTCCGATCTGCGCGCGGATCAGGATGTTCCGCCTAAAGTGATCGAGCTTTACAGCTTCATGCTTGAGTTAGCGGAAGACAGGGTTGGAGTTGATGATCTCCTCGCAAAGGAAAAAATAGATAAATTTGTAGCGATCCAGGATGGTGAGCGTTTCTTGTTGAAGTATTTGCAGAATAGTGAAAGCTTAATCGCAGCTGGACAAAAAGCAATTGTTGAGCGAGATGCTCTAGTAGGAGATCTAGGCCAAACAGTGGAGTCCCTGATTGTCGATCGTGACTCGCAGAAAGCAGGGGTTGAACAGCTAAAAGAAGCTTACATTCAGCTTTTGAAAAAAAATGATGAACAGGTGGCGAAGCTTAATGAAGATATTGTACAGCGTGATGCGCTAATTGGTAATTTAGGCCAATCGGTCGACTCTCTTGTTATTGCTTGTAATGCCCAGAAAGCTGGAATTGAGCAACTGAAAGCCACTCTTGCTCAACTCTCCCAAGAGCGCGATGGACACTCTGCTCAGCTTAATCAGATGATTGCGGAGCGTGATACCCTGATTGATAGTTTAAGAAAAATGCTAGAGCCACTTGTAATGGCTCGTACCTCTCAGGAGGTGGGGCTTGAAAAATTAAAAGATGATCTGGTGAAAGTCTTGCGAGAGCACGACGATCAGGTTGTGGAGCTTAAAAAACTCGTTGCTGCGAGAGATGGGCAGATTGGAGAAATAAGTGGGGAGTTATTGGACTTGTATAACTCAAAGTCTTGGCGAATAACATCGCCTCTGCGTAAGCTTGTCTGGTGGTCTGCAAAATTTATTACCTTTCTATCTCGTGGCGGTAGACCTGTTTCGCAATTACCTATTTCGGTCGGTGAGTCTCTATCTGATACGCCTTGTGAGTCTGTCAATGATATTAAAATAAATGTGAGTGAGAAGGTTTTTAGAATTCTTCTCGTGAGTCATTACTGTCCGACTCGAGCTCATGCTGGGGGACTCCGAATTCTTGATATCTATTCTCTTATCCGAGAACAATGTTCAAGCATTCAGATCGACTTGCTGACTCACCATAGACCTACAATTGATTGGTCTTTGGACGATGTCTATCGGTTGTTTGATAATGTTTATTTGTCGCCCGCTGAAGATTTATCGCCAAGTGTTTTAGCTGAGCAAAGCGGCTGTATGTTAGCCTATGACGTGATTGATCTCCAGTTTCATCAAACCGGCCATTATGTGGACGGATTTAGGCAGTTTGGGAAAAAGATAATTTTTACACCAATGGAGTCAGCCGCGAAAGTATTATTCCTTGGTGTGCGTAGTAATTTAAACATAAGTAATTTCCTGCCGCTCCGTCGGTTTGCCGCGATGTTACGTACAGCAGCTGAGGAATTGGTGTTTACACAAAAAGTTGATGAGGTGGTCTGCGTATCCTCTGCCGATGCAGCATTTTTACGTGCAGTGACTTCTTCACGACATATATCTGGAGTCGATACAGGTGTGTCGCAGTTTGAGTTTAAAGAGGCTCTAAATCCAAGTTACGAAATAAAAAGTTCAGCGACTAAACGAGCATCTCTACTGTATGTAGCATATTTTGGGTCTGAGACTAATGTTCTTGCCTTACATTGGTATTTAGAGCATGTCCATCCTATGGTGAAAGCTTGTGTGCCAGGCTACGTGCTCACGGTAGTAGGTAGAGGTGATCTCTCACCCTTCCAAAAGTATCAAGACCAATCAATCGAATTTGTTGGAGAAGTCGAAGCTCTTGCTCCGTACATAGAGAAAGCAAGGGTCGGGATCGCACCTGCACTTGGCGGTTCAGGGTTCCGTGGCAAGGTGAATCAATATGCGGTAGTAGGATGCCCTTGTGTGGTATCTCCTATAGCATTCAAAGGACTTTCCTACCAAGACGGAGTCAATATATTTGTTGCTGAAACACCTGAGACATTTGCTGATAGATGTATTCAGTTACTGACAAACTTGGAGCTTAATGATCGGATGGGGACGGCGGCACGAAAGCTGTGCATGGAACGTTACTCATGGCAGTCAAAATGGGCCTCCATTCGTAAGATATATAAGCTTGAGGAGGCAGAGTGAGAGAGCAATCTCCTAAGGTTAGCGTATTGGTGCCTTCTTTTAACCATGGACGCTATATTGAAGAACGGATCAAGTCGATACTCAATCAGACCTATGAGAATATTGAGTTATTCGTTATTGACGATGCTTCTTGTGATGACTCGCATCGCATCATCAGCGAATTACAAGCTCGCTATGAGTTTCTGTATATTCGTAATGAACAGAACTCAGGCTCTCCCTTTGCGGCATGGGAGCGAATATGCACTTTAGCTACAGGAGAGTATATTTGGATTTGCGAAAGTGATGACGTTGCTGAGCTGAATTTTGTCGAGGTGGCTGTTGAGGAGTTTTGTGCCGAGCCGGAGGCTGTACTTGTTTATACTAGTTCATTAATAATTAATGAAGTTAGTGAGGTTATAGGCCATACGAATAGTTATTTTCACGATGTCTGGAAAGAGTCGCGATGGGATGTGGATTTTGTCGCAGACGGACTTGATGAGCTTTTGAACTTCCAGATACGAGGACAGACGGTCCCCAATATGAGTTCAGCTCTTTTTAAGGCTAGTGCCTTTAGGGGAGCTTTTAATCCTTTCTTGAAACGTCTACGGCTCACAGGTGACTGGTTGTTTGTTGGGGATGTGATAAAGCAAGGCAAGGTCGTATTTAAGCACTCGGCGCTGAGCCAATTTCGTAAGCATGAAGTAACCTCCCGAGTCAGAGTTAAATCAGCACGTTCCCAAGCTGAGTTTATGTTGACCAAATATCGTTTATTTCGTAGTAGTGGCCAGCCAGTAGCGTTATTTGCCACGCTTATAGGATCGGATGTCATTCGGTTCCTATATGAGCCCGCCAGTTGGCTAGATGTGGGCAAAGCGCTTCTGCAAGTCTCATGGCTGGAAACTGCTAAGCTCTGTGGGTTGATTCTACTTTCAACCTCGAAAAATACTGCTTATATCGGTAAATTTAAAGAACGCTACAGGCATGCAAAAAAATGGAGAACACATGATTAAACAGATAGCGATTGATCCCGCTTCGCGTATTTTAATTACGGGCGGCACTGGTTTGGTCGGGCGTGCGCTTTCCCGCACGTTGGCTGAAGAGGGGTTTGTCAATGTTATTAGTATAGGAAGCCACGACTGCGATCTGCGCGACAGCGTTGCGGTTTCGCAATTGATGTCAAAAATCTCTCCAGACTATGTATTTCATCTTGCTGCTCGAGTCCACGGAATTGGTGGAAATACACGATACAAGTCGGATATTCTGGTCGACAATGTTCTTATTAATACGAATGTTGTGGAGTATTCACGACGTGTAGGTGTGAAAAAAATTGTAGCAATGGGATCAGGTTGCGTATATCCAGAGCTAAAAGGACAAGAGGAGCTTTTTGAGAGCCAGGTTTGGCTCGGGCCGCCGCATCCGTCAGAAGACTCCTACGCTCATTCAAAGAGACTTATGCTCGCTCAGCTGGATGCTGCTAAGGAACAATATGGCCTGTCCTCCGCTTTTGTAATCAGCGGTAACCTGTATGGCCCACACGATAGTTTCAATATCGAAGAAGGTCACGTCATCCCTTCTCTAGTCGCCAAGTTTCATATGGCTAAAAGAAATGGCACTTCTGTGAAGGCTTGGGGAAGTGGCGTTGCCATTCGTGACTTCAGTTATGCTGACGATACGGCGCGCGCATTGGTAGCTATACTTCATAACCTTGAAGGCGCTGTGAACATGGGAAGTGGAATGCGTCATCCTATTCGTTACATCGTCGATACCTTGCAAGCTCTTACAGGCGTGCCGGTTGAATGGGATGCAAGTAAGCCTGATGGACAGCTTGTTCGTTATTATAATCTCGACCGCCTTATGTCTACCGGTTTTACCGCCCGTGTTACCCTGCCTGAGGGTATTCGATCAACTTATGAGTGGTATGAAAAGAACTGGGAAACGGCCAGGAAGTGACTTGTCGATTTAAAGTTTCGTGGTGCAAGAAGAAAATTATAAATGGCTGTATCGGCTAAAGGTAAAGGGGTTGTATGCAAGTATACAGAATTCGCTCTTATGAAGATTTTATTGTTCACTCGAAAAAGAATAAAAAGTCTGTTGATGAGCATAATGCCTACTTAAGTCTAGTGCAGCCTTCTACGCCGACAGAGTTTACTGTTCCTGGCTATTCATATACGGCTGGTAAGCAAGTTGAATTTCTTGTTGATTTTCAACACTCCGGTAGCATCGACAGGGTTAATTGGCGCGAGCGTGTTTGCTGCCCAGAGACATATTTTAACAATCGAATGCGCGCCACTTTTCATCTATTTGATCTAGAGATGGAGGCTTATCCTGATAATAGTCTGTATATCACAGAGCAAGTGACTCCAATTTACACTTATTTCTCGGGGAAATTCTCTAATACGGTTGGTAGTGAATTTCTTGGCGACAAACTGCCTTTTGGTGCCGTGAATAAAGACGGTGTGCGTAATGAAACGCTTTGTGCTTTGAGCTTTCCCGACGAATCTTTTGATACGCTGGTGTCGCTTGATGTACTTGAACATATACCAGACTACCTGCAAGCTTTTAAAGAGTGTGCCCGCGTTCTTAAAGAAGGGGGGAAAATGATGTGGTCGGTACCGTTCATTCCGAGTTCCCCTTCAAATCTGGTGCGGGCAACGATCGAGAACGGTGAAATCAATCACATTTTGCCAGCTGAGTATCATGGCGATCCACTATCTGGCGATGGTGTATTGTGCTTTCAGCATTTCGGCTGGGAGATGCTTCATCAAATTCGTGCTTCAGGTTTCCGAGACTCATATGCGCTTTGCTATCACTCGCGGGAGTTTGGTTATCTAGGTGGGGAACAGTTCATGTTTGTGGCTGTTAAATAGAATACTATTTGAGCTCTGTCGGCGTCAGAAATAGCTATGCTTTGATAAAGATATTTTTCCAAAGTTTTGGTGACTCTTGATCATAGATAGCAAGGTTTTTTGAGATTTTGGCTGTCTAAAAGAGTAGAGCGCATGTTATTGAGGTCTAAGCGGCCTCTGTTATTTTGGAATCGATTCCTTTTAACTGTTGAGTTTCAAGTTGGCGATTATTTTTGTGGTTGCTGAGGGGCGTGAGGAGTTGAGATGGCTAAAAAAATCCTGATTACCGGAATAACCGGGCAAGTCGGTTCCCAGTTGGCTGACTATGTTCTAGAGAATACAGATTTTGATGTCTTCGGCATGATGCGATGGCAGGAATCGATGGATAATCTTTATCATTTAACCAATCGAATCAATCGTAAAGACCGTATTAGTTTATGTTATGCCGATCTTAACGACTATTCTTCCCTTGCGCGGATGATCAAGTCTGTAAAGCCAGAGTTTATTTCGCACTTGGCTGCTCAGTCTTATCCGAAAACCTCGTTTGAAATTCCGATCGAGACCTTGCAAACTAATATTATCGGCACGGCCAACTTGCTGGAATGCATTCGTCAGCAGAAAGAAGCTGATGGATATGACCCAGTAGTGCATATCTGCTCATCCAGCGAGGTTTATGGTAAGGCTCAGCCAGGTGTTCCGTTGGCGGAAGAGTCGTCTTTCCATGGAGCAAGCCCCTACAGTATCAGCAAGATTGGTACCGATTACCTTGGGCGCTTTTATGGTGAAGCGTACGGCTTGCGCACCTTCATAACGCGAATGGGAACACACTCCGGTCCACGGCGTAGCGATGTATTTTTTGAAAGCACCGTAGCGAAGCAAATTGCATTGATTGAAGCTGGGTATCAGGAGCCTATCATTCGGGTTGGGAATCTTTCTAGTACCAGGACTTTTCAGGATGCGCGGGATGCAGTCAGAGCTTATTTCCTTTTGCTCGAGGCAAGTGCTTTAGGGAAAATTCCTTCTGGAGAGTACTTCAATATTGCCGGTGAAGAGGCTTATCAACTGCCTCAAGTGATCGAGATCCTACTCGGATTAAGTACGCGTACTGACATCAAAGTCGTGGCAGATCAAGAGCGTATGCGACCAATTGATGCTGACTATCAGATGTTTGACAATACTAAGATCCGTACCGCGATTGATTGGAAGCCAGAAATTCCGGCTAAAAAAATGTTCGCCGATTTGCTTGAGCACTGGCGCAGTGAAATCGCCAAGGGGCGGATTCCGTTAAATCGGTAACTGGCAACTCTGGATGAATTTATTGAGTAGTGGAACTAACTAATGCCAACATTTCGCGCGCGAGCCCCTCTTCGTCTTGGTTTGGCCGGAGGCGGTACGGACGTTTCTCCATACTGTGACATCCATGGTGGGTTTGTACTCAATGCCACCATTGATCGCTATGCTTATGCAGTTATTAAAACATTAGATGAGTCTGTTGTTCGGTTGGTCGCTACCGATCAACAGGCTGAGATGTCCATGGCCGCAGATGGCACTCTGGCTTTAACTGGTGAGCTTGACCTGCACAAGGCCGTCTATAACCACATGGTGCAGAACTTTAACGAAGGTAAACCAATTCCAATGGAGTTGAGTACCTTCTGTGATGCACCTCCAGGATCTGGCCTAGGATCTTCTTCAACTTTAGTCGTCGCGATGATCAAGGCCTTTGTCGAGTTATTGAATTTGCCTCTTGATGACTATGCCATTGCTCATCTAGCTTATAAAATTGAGCGTATAGATTGCGATCTTCAAGGAGGTCGGCAGGATCAATACTCGGCAACCTTTGGTGGTTTCAATTTCATGGAGTTTTACGCCAATGAGCGGGCGGTAATCAATCCGTTACGTATCAAGGATTGGGTGTTGTGTGAACTTGAAGCTTCGTTGGTTTTATACTTCACCGGCGTTTCTCGAGAGTCTGCTCGAATAATTTCAGATCAAAGTAATAATCTTAAAGCCGGTGTGTCAGCTGCGCTAGAAGCTATGCATGGTGTGAAGCGTGAGGCTCAAGCTATGAAAGAGAGCCTGTTACGTGGTGACTTTACCGGTATTGTTGAGTCTATGCGCCTTGGCTGGGAAAGTAAGAAACGTACTGCCAAGACTGTATCAAACCCCAAGATTGATGAAATATATGAGGCCGCATGTAACGCTGGTGCCCTAGCTGGGAAAGTTTCCGGGGCCGGTGGGGGAGGCTTTATGTGGTTCTTTGTTCCAGCTGAAAAACGCATGAATGTAATCCGGACTTTAACTGCTTTCGGTGGACAGGTGAGTAACTGTCACTTCACTAAGCATGGTTCTCAAGCATGGAAATCATTATGAGAAACTATATCAAGGAGCGTATGGCTGAAACACAGCAGGTCATATCTGACATGCTTGTAGATCAGGCATTATTGGAATCCCTTGAAGCTGCATCACAAGCCTGTGTTGACAGTATGCAACGAGGGAAAAAACTTCTGTTACTGGGGAACGGTGGTAGTGCGGCCGATGCTCAGCATATTGCTGGTGAGTTTGTCAGTCGCTTTGCTTTTGATCGGCCTGGCCTGCCCGCAATTGCTTTAACGACAGATACTTCCATTCTTACCGCAATTGGTAATGACTATGGCTATGACAAATTATTTGCTCGACAAGTGCAGGCTCATGCGCAAGAGGGTGATGTGCTGATTGCCTATTCTACATCGGGTAAGTCGGCGAACGTTATTCTGGCCTTGCAGGAGGCTAGGAATCGCGGAGTGCTATGCATTGGTATGACAGGTAATCGAGGTGGACCAATGCAGTCGCTCTGCGACTTCTATTTGGGGGTGCCAAGTGCAGATACTCCGAAAATTCAGGAGGCTCATGCAGTGCTTGGTCATATTTTATGTGGGATTGTTGAGCGCGCCTTGTTTAAGGAGGGTGTTTGATGGAAGCCATTGTCTTGGCTGGAGGCTTAGGAACACGGCTGCGTTCGGTCGTGGCCGACTTACCCAAGCCAATGGCACCGATCGGCGGACGTCCATTTCTTGAGATTCTATTGAACATGATAGCTGCCAGAGGTTTCTCCAAAGCTATTTTGTCAGTGGGATTCATGGCTGAGACAATCATCAGCCATTTTGGGGCTCGCTATGGGGAGCTCGAAATAGCTTATGTAATCGAGGATCGGCCGCTTGGAACCGGAGGTGGTGTGCGTTTAGCGATGGATCATGTAACCGCAGATCATGTATTTGTTTTTAATGGCGATACTTTTCTTGATCTAGAATCGCATCATGTAGAGCAGTTATGGAAAGCTCGCCGGCGGCCGATTATCGTCGGATGTGAAGTCCTTGATACTTTACGTTATGGGCGACTATTGACAAAAAATGGTATTGCTACAGGCCTCACTGAAAAAGGTGTAAGCGGTTCAGGACTCATCAACGCAGGTTGTTATGTGCTAGAGACTGGACAGTTGAATAAATTCAAATCAGGTGATGCTTTTTCCCTTGAAGCAGACTTCCTTATACCAGCAGTGGAATCTGGAGGTTTTGATGTGTTTGTCAGCTCAGGGGCGTTCATCGATATTGGTATTCCCGAGGACTACCAGCGAGCTCAAACTGAATTAATTGGCCGATAACCTGAATTGATTCGTGGGTGAGTTAGCTAGAAGCATTGTGGGTGATTTTTATAACTTATATAAAATTTGCTTCGCCGCAGCTAAATAGATATCAGCATGGCTGAATGCTGTGTCACTGGGCGAAGCGTTATCTTTTTCAGTTATGCAAAATTTTATCAACTAAGTTGCTTAATATTTGATTCGAGTCGGTTTGCTCCGGGGTGATGGTGAGTGTTGGGAGCTGTGGGGCTTCATACGGGCTATTGATGCCTGTCATGTTCGGTAGCAGCCCACTCCTTGCTTTTTTGTAGAGTCCCTTGGGGTCGCGTTGTTCACAGACTTCGAGGGGGGTATCGACGAACACTTCGATGAAGTGTCCCTCTCCGATCAATTGTCGGGCCATCTCGCGTTCGGCCCTGAAAGGGCTGATGAAGGCGGTCATCACTACCAGCCCTGCATCCATCATCAACTTGGCCACCTCCGCGACGCGGCGGATGTTTTCCACGCGGTCAGCGTCAGTGAAGCCCAAGTCCTTGTTTAGACCTTGGCGTACATTGTCGCCGTCCAGAATGTAGGTGCGCTTGCCTTGGGCGTGGAGTTCTTGCTCCAAGGCATTGGCGATGGTGGATTTACCGGAGCCCGATAGGCCTGTGAACCAGATGACCTTGCCTTTGTGGCCATTGAGCCGTTCGCGGTCCTGGCGAGTGATGCTCAAAGCCTGGCGATGTACGTTCTGTGCCCGGCGCAGATCATGGCGGATCATGCCGGCGGCGACGGTTGCATGGGTAAAGGTATCGACCAGAATGAACCCTCCCAGTGCTTGCGATTCGGCAAAGGGGCTGAATACCAGTGGCGTGCTCAGGGCCAGGGTGGCCACGGCAATATCATTCAGTCCCAACTGACGGCCCGCCTCCCGGGAGTGCGTATCCACATTCATCTTGTACTTCAGGGTAGTGATGCTGGCGGTGGTCCATTGGGTGGCCAGCTTCAACTCGTAGGTCCTGCCGATGAGCCCGGCTTCCTCGACCATCCAGACCAGGGTAGCCTCGAACTGATCACTCATCGGCAATGGCTGGGCTGCCAGGGCGAGTACATCCCCGCGTGAGGCCTTTAGCTCCTGATCCAGCACCAGCGTTACGGCATCTCCGGCTCTAGCCTTGGGCAGGTCGCCATCGGCGGTGACGAGTCGAGCCACCTTGGCTGTTCTTCCCGAAGCGGTGACTCGTACCTCGTCCCCAGGGGCCAGCTCGCCGGATACCAGGCTGCCACTGAGGCCGCAGAAACCGCTGTCGGGGTTGTTGATCCACTGCACTGGGAAGATCACCCTGGTGCTGCTGGCGCGCTGAATTTCCAGGGCTTCGAGGCAGCCGACCAGGGTCGGTCCCGAGTACCAGGGGGTGCGAGCCGACCTGCTGGTGAGGTTATCGCCTTTCAGGGCGGAGACGGGAATGGCCGTGACGCTGATGAAACCCAACGTCGGCGAAGTTGCCTGGAACTCGTCCTGAATGGCCTCGAATACTCGCTGGCCGTCTATGACCAGGTCCATCTTGTTGATCGCCAGGACCACGTGGCGGATGCCCAGTGCCGATAGCAAGCAGGCATGCCGACGAGTCTGTGTGCGCATGCCTTGCACAGCATCGACCACCAGTACCGCGACATCCGAGGTCGAGGCTCCGGTCACCATATTGCGGGTATAGCTCTCGTGGCCGGGGGTGTCCGCCACGATGAAAGCGCGGCGCGAGGTGGAGAAGAAGCGATAGGTCACGTCGATGGTCATGCCCAGCTTTTTTTCAGCGGCGAGACCGTCGACCAGCAAGGCATAGTTGATGTCCTTGGCCTGGGTAGCATGGGGCTGGCAATTGGCACGCAAACTGTCGGCTTCATCTTCCGTAACCTGGTGCAGTTCCCACAGCAGTCGCCCTACCAGGGTGCTCTTGCCGTCGCCCTGGCTTCCGCAGGTGATCAGGCGCAGGGAGTCTTGGTGCTGCTTGGGGACGTCGACGACAGGCGATGATCGAACGGTGTCTTGGTGCTTTGAGGGATGAAGGACGGTCTCTGGCATGATCAGGCGAGCTCAGCTTGAGTCGGGAGCACAGGGTAGATCGCCAGTTGCCTGGCTAGGTGTTGTGCGAGTCGTTGTGTATGCCCCCGAAGTTCCGGCACCGCAATGGCTTCCCAATGCTGCGCTTTGAGCATCGGGCCGACGTACCACAGCCCTGGGGTAGCCTGGCCGCTGGAACAGGTCGGTTGATAGTGATCATCGATCAGCACGCCCAGTTTGTTGGGGTCGGGGACCAGCAGTCCATCCCGGGCCAGTTGCTGTAGCAGGGGGCTGGAATGAGAGCCAATGGACATCCGCGGGCCGGTGCAGTTGATGATCGCGGCGACCTCCAGGGATTGTTCCCGAGGCTGGCAGCGAGGCCTGAACTGCACTTGTAGCATTCCGCGGCTAGTGGCCCGCATATTTGTGAGGCGCCCACCCAGGACCTGAACTTCGTCGCTCTCTTTCAGCGCTTGCAGGCGATCTGCCGAGAGTGGTGCCAGGCGATGACGGTGGATGTCCCAGAAGGCCATGCCATGGCGCAGGAAGCGCTGGCGTTCGACCAGGGGCATGGCTTGCCACAGGCGTGGTGTATGAGGACGGAGCTGGTTGAGCACGTCGCGCCAATCGCAGCCTGCCAACGCCTTCCGAGCTATTTCCTTGCGCAGTTCCCGCAGCAGGGTACGTACGCGTAGCGGTGCTTCACCGAGGTAGGTCGGGTACTGGCTGGTGGCAGGGGGCACGGGGTTGAGCCGGTGAGCGTGGGGCAGCAAGCCATGTCGGGAAAGCATCCAGATCCTGCGTGGCCGGGCTTGCTGAGTCAGTTGGAATAACGCATCCACGGCAGTGTGGCCGGTACCCAGGATCAGGACGGGCGCATCCCCGGGCAGTTGGCTCATGCGCTGGAAGTCCCAGGGCTCGATCACCTTCTCGAGCTCCTTGGGCGGCAAGGGTAATGGAAAGCCCGGTACCTGGTGCCCAAGGGCCAGGACCACGTGTTGCGCAGCCAGGAGGCGGCCGGAGGCCAGCGTGACCGTGAAGCCATCCTTGCCAGGTCGACTGTGTACCGCATGGGCCTGGTCCTGCACAAGCCTCAGTCGGCCGGGGTTGGCGGCCATGGCCCGTTGCAGATTGAGCTGCAGGTAGCGTCCATAGAGGCGGCGGGAGACGAAGCTGCCGACGTTGAACGAGGGGTCGATTTGCTGGCAGAACTCCACGAAGTGCGAGGGATCGTCGGCAAATGCACTCATGTTGCCGGCAGGTACGTTCAACAACAGGTTGTCATCATTGCCCCGATAGGCAAGGCCACGGCCCGGCACAGCCGCTGGGTCGAGCAGTGTGATGGAGGCGGCTTGTCCGGTAGTGGTGCGCAGCAAGTGGATAGCTGTCAGCGTGCCGCTGAATCCGCCGCCGATGATCAATATGGGCGTCGAGTCGTCAGTCATCAGAAGTAACCCTCACGTTTTTTCTGTTCCATGGAGCCGGGGCTGTCGGTATCGATTATCCGGGCGTGCCGTTCGGACCGGTGGCTATGCATGAGTTCCCGAATAATCGCTTGTGGTGTTTCGGCATCCGACTCCAGGGCGCCGGTGAGCGGATAGCAGCCCAAGGAGCGAAAGCGCACTGTCCTGATCTGGATCTTTTCGTCCGGTAGCAGGCGACAGCGCCCATCATCGACCACCATGATCATCTCCGGGCGCATCACCACGGGGCGTGGTTTGGCGAAGTACAAGGGGGCAACATCGATGTTCTCTTGATGGATGTACCGCCAGATATCCAATTCGGTCCAGTTAGACAGCGGAAACACCCGGATGCTCGTGCCGGAGGCCTTGCGGCTGTTGTAGAGATTCCATAACTCGGGGCGCTGGCCCTGAGGATCCCACTGGTGGGAAGCCGGGCGTGGCGAGAATATGCGTTCTTTGGCTCGTGACTTTTCTTCGTCGCGTCTGGCGCCGCCCAGCACTACATCGAATCGATAGTGATCCAGGGCTCGTTTCAGGCCTTCGGTCTTGGTGATCTGGGTATGCAGGGCCGAGCCATGGTCGAACGGATTGATGTGTTTCTCGAGCGCTTGGGGGTTGGTGTACACCAAGAGTTCCATGCCGCTCTCTCGGGCGACGGAATCCCGGAACAGATACAGCTCCTGGAATTTCCAGAGGGTATCGATGTGCAGCAAGGGCAGCGGTGGTGTCGATGGATAGAATGCCTTGCGTACCAGATGCAGCATGACATCGCTGTCCTTGCCGGCGGAGTACAGCAACACTGGGTTCTTCGCCTCGGCCACGGCTTCGCGGATGATGTAGATGCTCTCGGCTTCCAGGCGTTTGAGCCATGGCGCGTGGACAAGCTCCGCACTGCGCTCATCGTTGTGCTGCTTCGGTGAGAGCACTCCTTGATAGGCAGGTAGGCAGAACTGGACGTTCTGAGTGCTGGCCATCGCCCGGGTCGCGCCGACCAGTGCGCCATGGGGGAAGAAGGCGATGGGTTTGTCGACGTGATGCTGCAGGGCATCGAGGGCCTGGTGGATGGCCTCGCTACCTGTTCCGGGCAACGGTATCCAAAAGCGTGCGCCACGGGCGTCGTTGACATGCAGCACGGGCCGTCCGTTGGCGAAACTGTCGATCTGGCCGAACAGTACGCGATCACGGCGTCTGCGGGCCTGGTGGATGGCCCATGCCAGTACCAGCGGGTTCGCTGGGCGATCATGCTCATCACGCAGATCGTGCTCCGATAAAGACTCGGGCAGCAGGTGGAGGCTATGCAGGCGGCGTTCTGCGGTGCGCTTGGTGTCTGCCTCGCCCAGGCTCTTCAGGTGGGCGAAGGCCAACTCGGTGTCCCAGACTCGCATGCTGTCCAGGCCCATCAATTCAGGCAGAGCTTCTGTCGCAATTTGCGTCATTCTGATTTTTTGCCTGTGTCTATTTCCTTGCTATTAGATTTAAGCAGATTTTTTTTCGTGTAAAGCAATATGCGACAGAACGTACTCGTTCCATGGTGGGTTGGAGAAGTACTTGTTCGGTGGGGAGTCGGAGTGAGGTTTTTCAGGCATTAAAAAGCCGGCTTGTGGCCGGCTTCTCGGGGACTGGCTTGGCTTATTTTTGGTAAACCGCACCAGCCTGCAAAATGGACACCCAGCTCTTGCGGCTGGCTGTGGGACTGGCGGGAGAGTCATCCGCTTCGTCGGGCGATCTGGCCATGAGGGCCGATGCGCAAAGGTGGGGCGCAGCATACGCATATTCATCTGGAATTCCCAGCGTAAAGCGCGAGCCAGAGGCCTGAAACAGAAAAATAATCCTCCCTGGGACCCAGGCTACGCAAGAGTGCGGCCTGCCAGCCAGGTTCCTGTCACCCATGAAAAAGCCCCGATCTCTCGGGGCTTTTCTTGAAGCGTGTCGCTCGAAGCTTATAGCCGCTTCTTAGCCCTTGTAGGCGGCAACCGACTTCTGGATCTCGGCGCGGGCGGCGTCAGCGTTGCCCCAGCCATCGATCTTCACCCACTTGCCTTTCTCCAGATCCTTGTAGTTCTCGAAGAAGTGCTTGATCTGCTCCAGCAGCAGCGCTGGCAGGTCGGTGTATTCCTTCACGTCGACGTACAGCTGGGACAGCTTGTCGTGAGGAACGGCGATCACCTTGGCGTCGCCGCCGCCATCGTCGGTCATGTTCAAGATGCCGACCGGACGAGCGCGGATCACCGAACCCGGGGCGACCGGATAGGGAGTCACGACCAGCACGTCCAGGGGGTCGCCGTCGTCGGCCAGGGTGTTGGGGATGAAACCGTAGTTGGCCGGGTAGAACATCGGGGTGGCCATGAAACGGTCAACGAACAGGCAGTCGCTGTCTTTGTCGATTTCGTATTTGATCGGCGCGTGGTTGGCCGGGATTTCGATCGCGACGTAGATGTCGTTCGGCAGGTCCTTACCCGCTGGAATCTTGCTGTAGCTCATTGGGCGTTGCCCCCGTTGATTGACCAAAAAGTGGCGCCGATTATAGACACACTCCGCTATCGATGCCACGTACCGAGGGTCGTAGAACCTTGGTCGCGGCGCCTTGCAGGCGAGCCTGGCATGGCCTGGCGCAGCGCCTTCGGATGAATGACGTCACTGCCCGGCAAGGCATTAGTGCTGCGCTTGATAGAGCGGATCGTGGGCCTGAAGTTGCTGCAACCTCGCCAGTGGATCTTGCCGGTAGAACAACCGTAGCTGTTCATAGACCTGCGGATAGGCCGCTACCAGCAAATCCGGAGCGCTGAAGAAATACTCGCTGGTCACCGCGAAGAATTCCGCCGGGTTTTCCGCGGCGTAGGGATCGATGGCCGTCTCGGTGTCCGGGGCCTCGTCCAGCTGGCGATTGAGATCGTCGTAGGCGGCCTGCATGACCTGGGCCCAGTCGCTGACTCGCATGTCCCCGTGCAGCGGTGGCAGGCCGTTGGCGTCGCCGTTGAGCATGTCCAGCTTGTGGGCCAGCTCGTGGATCACCAGGTTGTAGGCCTCCCAGCCGCCGCTGGCCAGGACCCCGGGCCAAGCCAGGATGACCGGCCCCTGTTGCCAGGCTTCGCCGCTGTGTTCGCCGTCCCACTCGTGCTCGATGCCACTGGCATCGCGATGGCGCTGGGGGCTCTTGAAGTCGTCGGGGTAGAGGATGATTTCGTGGAAACCCTGGTACCAGTTCAGGTCGCCCAGATGCAGCAATGGCAACTGCGCCTGGGCAGCCAGCAACAGGCGCTGTTCCTGGGGCAGCTCGACTCCCGGCAGGGCCGTCAGGTGCTTGTCGTCCAGGAACAGCACGCTGGCTTCGCGCAGCCATTGGTCCTCGGCGGCGCTGATGCCGTCGAGGAAGGGCAATTGCTGGCGTACCTGCTGCCAGGTCTGGTCGCTGACCGGATGCCTGGCCAGGCGGCGTTTACGGCGCCAGGCACTCAAGGACCACATGCCGCTCAGCGGCTCCCGGCTTTTTCAGCGTTACGCCCGAAGCGGCTGCGCAGCACGCCGATGATCATCGGCACCAGGGACAGGAGAATGATCGCTACCACCAGCAGCGACAGGTTCTTCTTGATGAACGGCACGTTGCCGAAGAAGTAGCCCAGGGTCACCAGGCCACCGACCCAGAGGATGGTGCCCGCCACGCTGAAGGCGAAGAAACGCGGGTAGGGCATTCTCGCCACGCCGGCCACGAAAGGCGCAAAAGTCCGGATGATGGGCAGGAAGCGCGCCAGGGTCACGGTCTTGCCACCGTGCTTCTCATAGAAATCGTGGGTTTTCTGCAGATAGTCGCGGCGGAAGATCTTCGAGTCGGGGTTGCTGAACAAGCGTTCTCCAGCCGTTCGTCCGATCACATAGTTGGTGCTATCGCCCAGGATCGCCGCGAGCATCAGCAATCCCCCCAGAAGCACCGGGTCCATGCCGCCGCCAGCCGCCACCGCGCCGGCGATGAACAGCAGCGAATCCCCCGGCAGGAAGGGGGTCACCACCAGGCCGGTCTCGCAGAAGATCACCAGGAACAGGATGGCGTAGATCCAGGGCCCGTAGTTGGTCACCAACATGTCGAGATAGACGTCGAGATGGAGGATTAGGTCGATCGGGTTGAAATCCATTGAGGCACCTGTGGTGACGGCCCGGCTCGGCGGGCCTGTGCGGTTGCTTTGAGAAAAGGGGCTATGAGGGTGTGAGATTTTTCTGAGGGGCCAGAAAGGACGGCATTATAAAGGCTGACGGGTGAAATGCGTGTTCAGATTGTAGCGGCACATGTCGATCCGCAACCTGTCGGCACGCTGACAGATTCCGCGGTCTGGGACCGGAGACTCATGCCGATCAGTTAAGGAAAGGGTAGAAGCGAGGCTTGTCCGTGAGGGCTTCAGAGCGCTGCGTTTATCCAGTCGACACGCGCTACCGTTAACGAGCCTCGCGAGCAATCGAGCGTCGACCGGCTGCTCCCTCGGAGGATCACCTCGCTTGACTGACTGGCATCAGGCCCGGGCCGCTCTCAGTCTTCGCTTATGGGCAGGATGTAGTTCTTGAACTCCGTGTCCTCACGAAATCCCATGGATTCATAGGTCTTGCGCGCCACTTCGTTGTCGCTGCTGGTGGAAACCCGCATACGCACGGCATGGGTTTCCTTGGCCATCTTCTTCGCAGTGCGCATCAGGTTGTCGGCCACCAGTTGGCGGCGGGCATCCTCGGCGACATAGATGTCATTGAGGATCCACACACGCTTGAGGGACAGGGACGAGAAGCTCGGATAGAGCTGGCAGAAGCCCAGCAACTTGCTGCTGTCGTCATCGGCCAGGGCCAGGTAGATCACCGATTCCTTGCGCCGCAGGCGCTTTTCCAGGAACGCCCGGGAAGAGTCCGGGTAAGGCAGGGCGCCATAGAACTCGCGGTACTTGACGAATAGCGGGGTCAACAGATCCAGGTGCTCGAGGGTTGCTTGAGTAATCCGCATGATGGCTCTCAACTTCAAGTGGATGTGACGGCACAGGTTGGAGAACTCGGGCAGCCGCGTTGCGATGCTGCCCAAAGCGGTTAAAAAGCGCAATCGTCTTGCAAAATCACACTTGGGGCGGGCCCAGGAGGAAGTTGCCCTTCATGTCCGCGGGCGAGTCGCTGTCCAGGGTCTGGACCTGCGCCTCGTCCTTGAGGTTCACCCCCGACAATTGCCGGCGGCAGGCTTCGCGCATCAGGTACAGCAGCCGATGGGCGGCCATGCCGTAGCTCAGGCCCTCCAGGCGTACGTTGGAGATGCAGTTGCGGTAGGCATCGGTGAGCCCGACCTTCGGCTGGTAGGTGAAATATAGCCCCAGACTGTCGGGAGAGCTGAGTCCCGGACGCTCGCCGATCAGGATGACCGTCATCTTGGCGCCCAGCAGTTGGCCGATTTCGTCGGCCACCGCCACTCGGCCCTGTTCCACCAGGATCACCGGCGACAGCGACCAGCCTTCGGCGGCGGTCTGTTCTTCCATGCGCGCCAGGAACGGCAGGGTATGGCGATGCACGGCCAGCGCCGACAAGCCATCGGCCACCACGACCGCCAGGTCGACCCCGCCGGGGTGGGCCTGGGCATATTCGCGCAGGGCCTGGGCCGACTCGTCGCTGAGCCGGCGCCCCAGGTCAGGGCGTTGCAGGTAGCTGTGGCGATCGGTGGCGGCGCTGTGCAGCAGCAGGCTGTCGCGGCCCCGCTCGGCCAGCTGGGCGCTGAGTCCGGCATGGTCGAACGGCAGGTGCACGGCATCCCGGGCCTGGGCATGGGCGAACTGGAAATCCAGCTGGGCGCCAGTGGGCAGGCTGGTGCCGGTGCGGCCCAGGGCGATGCGCGCCGGGGTCAGGCGGCGCAGTTCCAGCCAGGGGTTTTGCGAGTCGCTCGGGTGTTTTTGCATGAGCCTGTTCCTTATCCCAACTGGGCCAGTGCCTGGCGGAAGGCCGGGGGCAGGTTGTTGCCGAAATGCACCTTGCCGTCGGCCTGGGTGAAGATCCCGGTCCGTGCCAGCCACTGCTCGAATTCGGGCGCGGGCTTCAGGCCCAGGGTCTGGCGGGCGTAGAGGGCGTCGTGGAAGGAGGTGGTCTGGTAGTTGAGCATGATGTCGTCGGACCCCGGGATGCCCATGATGAAGTTGATCCCGGCCACCCCCAGCAGGGTCAGCAGGTTGTCCATGTCGTCCTGGTCGGCTTCGGCGTGGTTGGTGTAGCAGATGTCGCAACCCATGGGCACGCCCAGCAACTTGCCGCAGAAATGATCCTCCAGGCCGGCGCGGATGATCTGCTTGCCGTTGTACAGGTACTCCGGCCCGATGAAACCGACCACGGTGTTGACCAGGAACGGCTTGAAGTGCCGCGCCACGGCGTAGGCGCGGGTTTCGCAGGTCTGCTGGTCGACGCCGAAGTGGGCGTTGGCCGACAGCGCGCTGCCCTGGCCGGTCTCGAAGTACATCAGGTTCTGCCCCAGGGTGCCGCGGTTCAGGCTCAGCCCTGCTTCGTAGCCTTCCTTGAGGATGTTGAGGTTGATGCCGAAGCTGGCGTTGGCCGCCTCGGTGCCGGCGATCGACTGGAACACCAGGTCCAGGGGCACGCCACGGTTGATCGCCTCGATGGAAGTGGTGACGTGGGTCAGCACGCAGGCCTGGGTGGGAATCTCGTAGCGCTGGATGATGGCGTCGAGCATCTCCAGCATGGCGCAGATCGAGGCGATGCTGTCGGTGGCCGGGTTGATGCCGATCATGGCGTCGCCGTTGCCGTACAGCAGGCCGTCGAGAATGCTCGCGGCGATGCCGGCCGGCTCGTCGGTGGGGTGGTTGGGCTGCAGGCGGGTGGACAGGCGCCCGCGCAGGCCCAGGGTGCCGCGGAACTGGGTCACCACGCGGATCTTCTGCGCCACCAGCACCAGGTCTTGCAGGCGCATGATCTTCGATACCGCGGCGGCCATTTCCGGGGTCAGGCCCGGGGCCAGGTCGCGCAGGCTCTGCTCGTCGGCGGCGTCGCTGAGCAGCCAGTCGCGAAAACCACCGACGGTCAGGTGGCTGACCGGGGCGAAGGCCGCCTTGTCGTGGCTGTCGATGATCAGCCGGGTGACTTCGTCGGATTCGTAGGGGATCAGCACCTCTTCGAGGAAGTGCTTGAGGGGGATGTCCGCCAGGGTCATCTGGGCGGCCACCCGCTCGCCGTCGTTGAGGGCGGCGACCCCGGCCAGGAAGTCCCCGGAACGGGCGGGGCTGGCCTTGGCCATGACTTCCTTGAGGCTATCGAAGCGATAGGTCTGAGAACCTACGCTGTGGGAAAATTGGGCCATCTCAGTCTCCGTTTCAACGATGTAGGGGCGTTGCCGAATGCTGGCGGATCATCAGGATGCCACCTTCTTCAGCAGGTTTTCCAGACGGTTGCCGGCAGCCCGGTGCTGGAGGATGGCAAAGGCCTTTTCCGCCACCAGGCTGCCGCCTTCCAGCGGCGGCAGGCCGCCGCTGTAGATGTTCGAGATCACGGTGTATTCGTAGCCGATACCCGGGTTGCCGCTGAACTGCGCCGCCGCGCGCCGGGCCTGGTCGTCCGGCAGGCGATAGCCCAGGTAGGCGGACATGCTGCGCGAGGCCAGGGCATCGCCGCCGGGACGTTCGCCGATCAGGACGATGATCAGCTGCGGTTGCAGCGCCTCGCCCACCGACTCCGCCAGCTTGACCCGGCCGTAGGGCGCGAGGATCGGTTGGCCGATACGCAGCTGGCGGCTGCGCAGGCCGTCCATCAGCACCGGGAGCAGCTCGGGAATGTTGTGGTGGATGGCCTCGGCGCTGAGGCCATCGGAAATCACGATCTGCACGTCGTTGTATTCCGGCTGCAGTTGGCGCAGTACCTCTTCGGTCAGGCGTGCCCCCAGTTCCGGGTCTTGCAGGTGGGCCAGCTTGTCCGGGGCGGCGGTGCGCAGCTCGCGCAGGGGAATCTCGCCGATCTCGGCCGGGCGCAGGTCGACGTAGATCGCCTCCCGGGCCACCGCCAGGTTGGCCCGCACGATGCGCGAGACCGTGTTGGCCGGGCGCGGCCCGGCATTGTCGAAACCGTAGGTGGCCGGGGTGGACTCCAGCAGGCGCTGGAAGTCGATGTCCGACTCGCAGAAGATCCGCGGGTTGCCCCAGTTCGGCCCGCGCTCGACGTTGCCATGGGCATCCTCCTGGAAGATCCCCTTGCCCAGGGCCCAGCGCAGGTACTCCGGAGCCGGCGCCAGGTCGTGGACTTCGCGCAGGGTCTGGTTGTCGTGGGCGCTGGTATCGAAGTAGGCCAGCATGCGATCGGTGCTCAGGTACACGTCCATGAAGAAGTTGGCGCCGGCCGCGGTCAGCAGCTCGGTGGCCATCTGCTGGCCTTCCAGGGTCACCTGGGAGTGCAGGGTGTAGCAGGGCGCCATGCCCATGGGCAGCCCCAGCAGCTTGCCCATGAACTGGTCCTGCAGGCAGGCATAGGTCATCTCGAAGTTGTCGAGGTGGGTTTCCGGGCCGATGAAACCGGTGACGTTGTTGACCATGTACGGCCGGTAGCGCCGGGCCAGGCCGTAGCACAGCGCCTCGCAGGTGGTCATGTCGATGCCTTCGTGCTTGCCATAGGTCAGCTCGCTGCCCTGGCCGGTCTCGAAGTACATGAAGTTTTCCGCCACGTCCCTCAGCGGGCCACGCTCGGCCATGGCCTGCCAGGCCTGGTCGAGCAGTTGCACGGTGACGTCGAACTCGTCGGTCAGGGTGCGCTCGGTGCCCGCCAGGCTCTGGAACATGATTTCCACCGGCGCGCCCTGGTCCAGGCAGGCCAGTTGGGTCTTGATGTGCGACAGCACGCAGATCTGCGTGGGTGCCCCGGTTTCCCGGCGCAGCTTGTCCAGGTGGCACAGGGTGGCGCGGATGTTGTCCACGGTGTCGATGGCCGGGTTGAGGCCGATCAGCGCGTCGCCCGAACCCATGCTCAGCCCGGTGTACACCAGCAGGGTGATGCCGCTGAGGTTGTCGGTGGGGTGGTTGGGCTGCAAGCGCGACGACAGGGTGCCGGGCAGGCCCACCAGGGTCCGGGCCTTGGCGGCCGCACCGCTCTTGAGCTTCTTGGACAGCAGGATCAGCTCGTGCACGTCCAGCAGCTTGGCCAGGGCGGCGACCATCACCCCGGTCAGGCCCGTGCCGATGCGGCGGATCTGCGTGCCATGGCTACGCAACAGGCGGTCCTTGAGGGCGCCCAGGGTCAGCCCGGATATCTCGGCGAACACCTGGTGGTCGATGTCGTAGTTGACCTGCATGACGCTGTCGATACGGCCATGGCGGTCGGTCAGGGGGTGCTCGAAGTAGTGGCCCAGGGTCAATTCCGAGAGCACCTTGCGGGCCGCTTCGCGAGTGATTTCGTCGGCCGCCGCGAGGCCGGCCACGCGGTCCCCGGCCTTGCTGATGTCGGCGGCGCCGAGTACCGCCTTGAGATTGGCGAAGCGGATTTCGCGATCCAGGACCCGGGTGCCGTAGCTGCGCTCTGCGGGCACCTCGGGCAGGCGGATGTGCTGGAGTTCGGTGAGTGGCATGGCAGGACTCTCCTTGGTTCGCATCGCCTCAGTGCACGCCGTAGAAGGCGACGGGCACGATGTGCTGATGGGGTTTTCCCAGGTTGATGAAGTGCGCCGAGCGCTCGCGTACCTCGTCGATGACGATCAGGTTGCAGGCACTGCGTCCCCAGTCCGTGGCGTAGTTGCCCAGGACCTTGCCGATGTTGCTTTCCAATAGCAGCACCAGTGGCCACTGCGGTGCCGGGGTCGCCGCTTGCAGGGCCTGGGCCAGGCGCGTGCCCAGTTGGCGGACCTGCTCCAACCGGGGAACCTGGCCGCCATCGAGCAATTGCAGGCAGGCACCGTCGCGACTGCCTAGGGCCAGGCCCAGGGCGTCGCGCAGTTGGCGCTCGCTGGCGTCGATGGGCAGGCGCGCGACGATGGGCAGGTCCTTGAGCGGCAGCGCCTGTGGTCGTGGCAAGAACAGGGTGCTGCCGGAAATCTCGGTGTTGTGCAGGGTCAGGCCATAGACCGTGGCCCGCCCGCGGTTTTCCGGCAGCAGCCGGTTGGCATCCCCCACCAGCCGGGGCTGGCGAGCGATGGCCAGGGCCAGGTCGATGCCCAGGTCGCCATAGAAGGTGGTGCCGGGTAGCGTTTCGCCTTGCAGGTGGCGGTAGAGCAGCTCGCCGACACCGCCGGAAAACGTCAGCGCGGCACTGGCATGGCCTTGGGGTAAAAGCAGCGGCAACTGCTCGACCAGCCGGCCCAGCGGACTGGCGAAGAACGCCCGGTCGCCCTCGGCGATCGCCAGCAACGCTGCGATGTACCAGGCGAGGACGGCGTCCCGCTCCGGAGGCATGAGCTCCTGGCCGGGCTCCCTGGCGATGCCCAGGTGCTGGAGCAGGGCCCGGCCGTACGCCGAGATTTCCCTGAGCCGATAGCTGCCGGGTTCGAATTGCAGGTGCCGGGCGCCGATGAAATGGCAGCCACTGGCCAGGACGTTGCCATCCAGGCCCCAGGCGGCATTGCTGGTACCGCCGCCGATATCCAGGTTGAGCAGGGGCTGCTGGCGATGGAAGCGGCTCAGGGCCGAACAGCTGCCCATGAAGGCCAGCCAGGATTCCAGGCCGCCGTCGTCGGCCCGGGTCACCAGGACGTTGCCGAGCCGCTGTCCCACCTGTTGCGCCAGGGCCTGGGCATTGTGTCGCCGGGCAGCCAGGCCGGTGATGATCACCCCGCCGGCAAACAGCTGCTGCGGGCGGACTCCGGCCTGTTCCAGCCAGCCTTCGATCAAGTCGCCGATGGCCCCGGTGTCGATGATGTCGTCCTTGAACGGCGTGAACACCGGGTCGCCGCGAAACAGTACGCGGGGTTCATTGAGGGCCATGCGTCCGGTGACGCACTGGCTGCTGAGGCTGGCCTGGGCGATCAGCGCGCTGCTGGTGGTGGAGCCGAAGTCCAGCCCCAGCAGCAACACCGGTGCGCCGCCCGTGATGGCTGGCATGCAGGCGTTCCTTGTCGTGCCGGGCTCAGGCTGTGGCCTTTTGCCCGGGCCCTACTGGCGCTTCCTGCACGCTATCGCCCAGGTACTCGCCCTCGGCGATGATCCCGGCCGCACGGTCCTGGGCTTCCAGTTGCAGGGCCTTGGGCACCGACAGCCAGTAGGCCAGGCCCACGGCGACGAAACCGGCGCTGAGCTTGCCGATCAGCACCGGCAGGATGATGGTCGGCTGGAAGTTGGCGGTGAAGGACAAATGGTCGCCCAGCAGGAAGGCCGCGCAGACACCGAAGGCGATGTTGACCACCTTGTCCTTTGGCGGCATGTAGCGCACCAGGCGGAACATCGCCAGGATGTTGGCGATGGTGGCCAGCATGCCGGCGCTGCCCACGGCGCTCAGGCCGACCTTGCCGCCCAGGCTCTCCAGGGGCTTGCCCAGGTATTTGCGCAGCAGGTAGACCATGGGGAAGGCCCCGGCCAGCATGATGCCGATGTAGCCGGCGGTTTCCAGGGCGCGGGTCTGGTCCTCGGCGTCGGCGATGATCGGGTGGAAGCCCCAGTTGCCGAAGACCGTGGTGAACACGCCGGTGAAGTGCTGGACGATCGACGCCACCAGCACCAGCTTGATCACTGCGTCCAGGGTCCGGCCGAAGATGATGAAGCCCTTGATCATCAGGTCCGGCAGGAAACGCAGGCCCAGGGCCAGGGCCACGACGAAGATCAGGATCGGCAGCAGGTTGGCGAACAGGCCACCCACGGCCAGGGCCAGTTGGTAGCTGGCCTCGGAGTTGGTGCTGACCAGCTCACGGACCATCGGGTTGCTGAAGGCCAGGATCAGGCTGGCCACCATCACCCCGACCGGGATGGTCAGGATGCCGGACATGATCCCCAGGGCCATGTACTTGTGGTCGCGCTTGTCGAGCATCGCCAGGCCCATGGGGATCGAGAAGACGATGGTGGCGCCGCCCATGAAGCCGGTGATCAACGCCATCACCAGCGCTTCCTTGCTGGCCGCCAGGGCCGAGGCCAGGTGGTAGCCGCCCATGTCCGAGGCGATGATCATGGTCGCCGCCAGGGCCGGGTCGGCGCCCAGGGATTCGAAGAAGGGCCCGAAGACCGATTCGATCAATACGGTGAGATAGGGGATGGAAGCCATGATCCCCGCCGCCGGCACGAAGATGTAGCCCGTGGCGTGGATGCCTTCCATGAACTCCTTGCCCAGCCCGCGATCGCTGTCATAGATGGCAGCGAGGGCGCCGAGCACGGCGCAGAGCATGATGAGGTAGAGCACGTAGTTGCCGATCTGGTCCATTGCTTTGCTCCCTAGTCTTATTGTTTTTCAAGGCTCTTGTTCGAGCCCGGGGCTGTGCGCGCGAGGTCGTTGACTCAGAACTTCCGACAGCAGCGTCCCGTCCGGCAAGCCAGTGGCACCGGACCACGAAGGTATAGAGGTGCGGCAGGGCCGCGAAAAACCTCCCGGCGACCGTGGGGCCGCCGGGAGGGTAGATCAGAAGAAGCCCAGCGGATTGATGTCGTAGCTCACCAGCAGGTTCTTGGTCTGCTGGTAGTGGTCGAGCATCATCTTGTGAGTCTCGCGGCCCACGCCGGATTTCTTGTAGCCACCGAACGCGGCGTGCGCCGGGTACAGGTGGTAGCAGTTGGTCCACACGCGACCGGCCTTGATCCCACGGCCCATGCGGTAGGCGCGGTTGATGTCGCGGGTCCAGACCCCGGCCCCGAGGCCGAACTCGGTGTCGTTGGCGATCGCCAGGGCTTCGGCTTCGTCCTTGAAGGTGGTGATGCTCACCACTGGGCCGAAGATTTCTTCCTGGAAGACGCGCATCTTGTTGGTGCCCTTGAGCAGGGTCGGCTGGATGTAGTAGCCGGTTGCCAGGTCGCCTTCGAGTTTCTCCACCTTGCCGCCGGTGAGCAGTTGCGCACCTTCGTTCTTGGCGATGTCCAGGTAGGACAGGATCTTGTCGAACTGCTGTTCGGAAGCCTGGGCGCCGACCATGGTCTCGGTGTCCAGCGGGTCGCCACGCTTGATCTGCTCGATCTTCTTCATCACTGCCTGCATGAATTCGTCGTAGATCGACTCCTGCACCAGGGCGCGGGATGGGCAGGTGCAGACCTCGCCCTGGTTGAAGAACGCCAGCACCAGGCCTTCGGCGGCCTTTTCGATGAACTTGGGCTCGGCCTGCATGATGTCTTCGAAGAAGATGTTCGGCGACTTGCCGCCCAGTTCCACGGTGGACGGGATGATGTTCTCGGCGGCGCATTTCATGATGTGCGAGCCCACCGGGGTCGAGCCGGTGAAGGCGATCTTGGCGATGCGCTTGCTGGTGGCCAGGGCCTCGCCGGCTTCGCGACCGAAACCTTGCACCACGTTGAGTACGCCTTTTGGCAGCAGGTCGCCAATCAGTTCCATGAGCACGGTGATGCCCAGCGGGGTCTGCTCGGCGGGCTTGAGCACCACGCAGTTGCCGGCGGCCAGGGCCGGGGCCAGTTTCCAGGCGGCCATCAGGATCGGGAAGTTCCACGGGATGATCTGGCCGACCACGCCCAGCGGTTCATGGATGTGGTAGGCCACGGTGTTGCCGTCGATCTCGGCGGCGCTGCCTTCCTGGGCCCGCAGGCAGCCAGCGAAGTAGCGGAAATGGTCGGCGGCCAGGGGGATGTCGGCGTTCAGGGTCTCGCGTACGGCCTTGCCGTTGTCCCAGGTTTCGGTGATGGCCAGCAGTTCGAGGTTCTGCTCGATGCGGTCGGCGATCTTCAGCAGGATCAGCGAACGGGCCTGGACCGAGGTCGCGCCCCAGGCATCGGCGGCGGCATGGGCGGCGTCCAGGGCTTTTTCGATGTCTTCGGCAGTGGAACGCGGGAATTCGGCGATCGGCTTGCCGTTCACCGGCGAGGTGTTGGTGAAGTACTGGCCTTTGATGGGCGCGACGAATTCGCCGTTGATGTAGTTGCCGTACTTGCTCTTGAACGAAACGATAGCGCCTTCAGTACCGGGGTGTGCGTAACGCATGGGGTATCTCCTGGCTTTTATGCTTATGGGGGAGGACGCGCTGTAGCGCATGGCAAGCGTAGAGCAAAGCCCGGGCCAGTGTGCCCCATGCCAGGTGAATCAAGGCCTTGTGACAGCAGGTCGCAGCCTCTGGGCCCGGACTGTGGCAAATCTGGCGCAGTATCGAGTGACAGTTTGTAACCTTGATGGCACAACCTGTGACTTATGGGTCAAGCCGACGTTGCAATGCGGCCACGGCTGGAGGATGCTGATTCGCGTGTCGAATCCTGTCGGACCAATCCGCTGAATCCTCGGAGCTTTCGTCGGCGGGGAGCGATTCCCGGACTTCGGCGGCCACAGGATGGCGCCCGCGCGTGACAGCACAGCAGGAGAACAATAAGAAATGCACAGCAGCAATCATCTGACCCGCCATGCCCAGCAAGTGCTGACGGTCGCGCGGGGCAAGGCTCATCTGCAGGGACCTGGCAGCGATCCTTCCATTGCCCGTTCCTGGCTGCGCTGCCTGGAGGACTATCACCTCGACCCGGCCCTGGCCATGGCGCCGACGGTGCTCGAGCACGGTCGTTTGCTGGAGAGTCGCGAACGCCTGCGCGACGTGCTGCAGATCGCCGGCACCGAAATGGCCAACCTGCACCAACAGTTGTCTGGCGCCGGTCACGCGGTGCTGCTGACCGATGCCCGCGGGGTCATCCTCAACTGCATCACCGCTCCCAGCGAGCGCAAGATCTTCGAGCATGCCGGCCTGTGGCTCGGCGCCGATTGGAGCGAGGCCCGCGAGGGTACCAATGGCATCGGTACCTGCCTGGTCGAGCGCCAGTCGCTGACCATCCACCAGGACGAGCATTTCCGTGGCCGGCACACCGGCCTGACCTGCTCCGCCAGCCCGGTGTTCGACCCCCATGGTGAATTGCTGGCGGTACTGGACGTGTCTTCGGCCCGCCAGGATGTTTCCCGCCAGAGCCAGTTCCACACCATGGCCATGGTCAACCTCTCGGCGAAGATGATCGAGAGTTGTTACTTCCTGCGTTACTTCGAAAACCAATGGTTGCTGCGCTTTCATTTGCAGGCCGAGTCGGTGGGGCTGTTCAGCGAGGGGCTGCTGGCGTTCGACGGCGAAGGGCGGATTTGCGCGGTGAACCAGAGCGCCCTGAACCTGCTGGGGCATATTCGCGGTGGTCTGCTGGGCAAGCCCGTGGAGAGTTTTTTCGATTGTTCCCTGGACGAGCTGTTCGGTCGTGCCAGCCTCAATGCCAGCGCCAGCTGGCCATTGCGCACCCGGGATGGGCGGCGGTTGTTCGCCTTGTTGCGCGGTGTCCCGCAGCCCGTCACGCCACCCTTGTTGCGCGCGCCGCTGGAAGTGCTCCAGCCCCGCGCCCCGGGGATCTGCCTGGGGGACGCCGGCCTGCAGAACGATTTTCGCCGGGCTTCGCGGGTGTTCGAGCGTGATGTGCCGCTGCTGATCAATGGCGAGACCGGCTCCGGCAAGGAGGCGTTCGCCAAGGCCGTGCACCAGGGCAGCGTCCGGGCGGACAAGGCCTTTGTCGCCCTCAACTGCGCGGCGATCCCGGAAAGCCTGATCGAGAGCGAACTGTTCGGCTACCGCGGCGGCAGCTTCACCGGGGCGCGCAAGGAAGGCATGCGCGGCAAGCTGCAGCAGGCCGACGGCGGCACCTTGTTCCTGGATGAGATCGGCGACATGCCGCTGGCCTTGCAGACCCGCTTGCTGCGGGTCCTGGAGGATCGGCTGGTGGTGCCCATCGGCGGCGAGCCGCAACCGGTCAATGTGCGCATCATCAGTGCCACTCACCGCGACCTGCAGGAGCGGGTGCGCGATGGCAGCTTCCGCGAAGACTTGTACTACCGGCTCAATGGCCTGGAGATTGCCCTGCCGGCTTTGCGTGAGCGCAGCGACAAATCCCAACTGCTGGACTTTCTCCTGGCCGAGGAGGCGGGCACGCAGCCGGTGGGCCTGGACGAGGCTGCACGCCAGGCGCTGTTGGGCTATTCCTGGCCGGGCAACGTGCGGCAGCTGCGCAATGTGCTGCGGACTCTGGCGGCTTTGTGCGAAGACGGTCGGATCGGCATCGACGACTTGCCGGCGATGATTCGCCAGGGCAGCCGCCCGGCCCCGGCAAGCGAAGCGCTCGAGGCGCAGCCGGAGCGCCCCCTGGACGACGCCGAGCGCCAGGCGCTGCTGGCGGCCCTGGAGCAGCAGCGCTGGCACATGACCCATACCGCCGAGCAACTGGGGGTCAGTCGCAACACCTTGTATCGCAAGCTGCGCAAGCACGGCATTTCGCGCTGAGCCCAGGCACGTCCATCGCCCGCCGTGGCCCAGGCCGCGGCGGCATCTCCCCGTCAGCTAAAGGGTGCGATTTGCAGCCCTCTAGGCTACCCTGCGCCGATGTTTTATGAGGTCGACTATGCACATCCATATTCTCGGTATCTGCGGCACTTTCATGGGGTCGATGGCGGTTCTGGCCAAAGAGCTCGGCCACCACGTCACCGGCTCCGACGCCAACGTCTATCCGCCGATGAGCACCCAGCTGCAAGCCCAGGGCATCGAGCTGACCCAGGGTTATGACCCGGCCCAGCTGGACCCGGCGCCGGACCTGGTGGTGATCGGCAACGCCATGTCCCGGGGCAACCCGGCGGTGGAATATGTGTTGAACAAGGGCTTGCCCTATGTGTCCGGCCCGCAATGGCTGGCGGACCATGTGCTGCAAGGGCGTTGGGTCCTGGCGGTGGCCGGTACCCATGGCAAGACCACCACCAGCAGCATGCTGGCCTGGGTGCTGGAGCATGCCGGGATGAGCCCGGGCTTTTTGATCGGCGGCGTGCCGCAGAACTTCGCGGTTTCGGCGCGCCTGGGCGGCACGCCGTTCTTCGTGATCGAGGCCGATGAGTACGACAGCGCTTTCTTCGACAAGCGCTCGAAATTCGTCCATTACCGTCCGCGCACCGCGATCCTCAACAACCTCGAATTCGACCATGCGGACATCTTCCCGGACCTGGCGGCCATCGAGCGGCAGTTCCACCATCTGGTGCGGACTATCCCCAGCGAAGGCCTGGTGATCCACCCCACCACCGAGCCCGCCTTGCAGCGAGTGATCGAGATGGGCTGCTGGACGCCGGTGCAGACCACCGGCGCCGGTGGCCAGTGGCAGGTCAAGCTGCTCAGTGAAGATGGCTCGGCCTTCGAAGTGCTGTTCGAGGGGGTGAGCCAGGGCGTAGTGGAGTGGCAACTGACGGGCCAGCACAACGTCGCCAACGCCTTGGCGACCCTGGCCGCGGCCCGTCATGTGGGCGTGGTGCCGGCCATGGGCATCGCCGCGCTGAGTGCCTTCAAGAGCGTGAAGCGGCGCATGGAGAAAGTCGCCGAGGTGCAAGGGGTGAGCATCTACGATGACTTCGCCCACCACCCGACCGCCATCGCCACCACCCTGGACGGCCTGCGCAAGCGTGTCGGCGAGGCGCCGGTGATCGCCATCATCGAGCCGCGCTCCAACTCCATGAAGCTCGGTGCCCACCGTGACGGCCTGCCGGAAAGCGTCAACCAGGCCGACCAGGTGATCTGGTACGCGCCGCCCAACCTGGGCTGGGACCTGGCGGCCACTGCGGCCCAGTGCACGGTCCCGTCGATCGTCAGCGATTCGCTGGACGGCATCATCGAGCGAGTGAAGAGCCAGGCCAAGCCCGGGACCCAGGTGGTGATCATGAGCAACGGCGGCTTCGGCGGCCTGCACGGCAAGCTGGCCGAGGCGCTGCAATGAACAACGGCCCGGAACGCATCACCCTGGCCATGACCGGGGCGTCCGGCGCCCAATATGGCCTGCGCCTGCTCGACTGCCTGGTCCGCGAGGACCGGGAAGTGCATTTCCTGATCTCCAAGGCCGCGCAGTTGGTGATGGCCACCGAGACCGACGTGACCTTGCCGGCCAAGCCGCAATTGATGCAGGCCTTCCTCACCGAATACACAGGGGCGGCGGCGGGGCAGATCCGGGTCTACGGCAAGGAAGACTGGATGTCGCCGGTGGCCTCTGGCTCTGGCTCGCCCGCGGCGATGGTGGTGGTGCCTTGTTCTACAGGCACCTTGTCGGCGATTGCCACCGGGGCCTGCAACAACCTGATCGAACGGGCTGCGGACGTTACCCTCAAGGAGCGTCGGCAATTGATCCTGGTGCCGCGCGAGGCGCCGTACTCCAGTATTCACCTGGAGCACATGCTCAAGCTGTCGAACCTGGGCGTGACCATCCTGCCGGCGTCGCCGGGCTTCTATCACCAGCCGCAGACCATCGATGACCTGGTGGATTTCGTCGTGGCGCGGATTCTCAACCTGCTGAATATTCCCCAGGACATGCTGCCCCGCTGGGGCGAACATCACTTGAGCAGCGATGAGTAAAGCCCTGCTGCTGTTGCTGGCCGCCCTGCAGTTGGGCGGCTGCGCCACGGCCCGCACCCTGGACGCGGCGAAGCCCGGGGCGCCGGTGGTTTACGCCGGAACGCGCCTGGACCTGTATGCAATGCAGGGGGGATGCTGCCCGGTGGATCGCTTCGGCGCCCAGGCGCCCGGTTATCCGGGGCTGGACCTGCCGGCCAGCGCCTTGCTCGATACCCTGTTGCTGCCGTTGTCGGCACTGACGGCGCTGGGGGTGGGGTTTCGTGCCACGGGCGGTTTGTAGCGCGAGGTCATTTACCCAGTTTTCGCAGTTCGTCGGACTCCACGACCCGGGTGCCGCTTTGTTCTTCCAGGGCCAGGCGCCACATGGCCCGGGCCAGCTGGCAGGCCTCGATGCCGTGGTACTTGCCGGGGATCAGTCGCGACAGCGGACCGGCCAGTTGTTCGCCCAGGCGTGGTTCGACCCGGTCTCCGAGCAATAGGGAAGGTCGGCAGATGGTCAGTTGTGGCCAGCCCTGGCGCTTGAGGGCTTCTTCCATCTCGCCCTTGACCCGGTTGTAGAAGATCGATGACTTGGGATCGGCGCCCAGGGCGCTGACCACGACCAGGTGCCGTGCGCCCATTTCCAGGGCGCGCTCGCCAAACGCCAGCACCAGGTCCAGGTCGACGGCGCGGAAGGCCGCCTCGGAACCGGCGCGCTTGATGGTGGTGCCCAGGCAGCAAAAAGCGATCTCCACCTTGCCGACCAGTTGCGGCAGGAGTTCGGGAAGCTCGCCCACCGGGTTTTCCAGGCGTGGGTGCATGCTCAGTGGACGCCTGCTGGGGGCCAGGACACGGGTGATGGTGGGTTCGCTGAGCAGGCGATCGAGCAGTTGTTCCCCGGTCAGGCCAGAAGCGCCGGCCAGCAGAATGCGCTGAGGCGTCAAGTACATATTCATTTCCCCTAGATACTGGTTTCAGCTTAGTTGCTCTGTGCTTCCTTGCTGCTGATAGAGACACTTTGCAGCGCCTTTCGTGCTTGCTGCTTGCGCAGTTGTTGCCAGTGGGCGAGAACTCCCTTGGGGGCCCAGATCTGTGGTTCGGAGGGATCGAAGTTCTCGGCCTGCTCACGTTCGGCCACGGTTGCCTTGGCCAGCAGGAAGGCGTGCTCCAGATCGTCGGTCTGGTTCAGGGCCTGGGCGAACAGCGCATCGCCGAAGTAGGTGAAGTCGGCTTCCTCGGAACAGCCGAAGGACACCCGGTCGGCCCGGGAGGCGGTCATGACCAGGGTTCGTTCATCCTTGAGGGCCGGAATGAAGCCACCGGAATAGCAAGCCGAGATGACGACGATCTTGTCGCGATTCTTCAACGGTGCCAGGGCGTTGGCCAGTTCGTCGGCAGGCAGGTCCGCCAGCTCCAGGCGTGGTTGGTCCAGGACCAGTTCATGTTCGCTGGTGCCATGGCTGGTGAGGTAGATGAACACCAGGTCCTCGGGGCCGCTGCGTTCGGCCAGGGTCCGGGCGGCGCGGCGCAGGTTTTCCCGGGTAGCCATGGGGCGGGTCGTCATCTGGTCGCGGTGGTTGACCAGGCGAACCTGGCCCAGGGCGCCGAAGCGGCTGGCAAGCATGTTGCTGACGTAGTCGGCCTCGCGCAGGAATACGCTTTGCTTGCCGTCGCCGGCGAGCGTCAGGCTGTAGAGCTCGATAGCCGGGGTGGAGGCGGGCACGGCATCGAGGGCCTCCTGGAGCAAGTGGCCCTGGGCCAGCAGGGCGCCTTCAAGCGGGTCGGGGAGCAGCTTGCCCTCGGCGTCGCGAACTCGCAGGCCGTTGTTCCAGGTCCCGCTTTGCACGCTGCCGTCCCGCAGTACCAGTACCCCGCGGCCCTGGTAGTTGTCGCTGTCGAAGCCACCGATGTAGAAGCTGCCGTCGGTGAGGTTCAGGCGACCTTCGCCGCTGAAACGCCAATCGCTGAAGGTGCCGATGTAATGGCTGCCATCGGCGCCGATCAGCTCGCCCTTGCCACCCAGGGCGCCCTCCTTGAACTGGCCGATCCAGACATCGCCATCGGAGTTTTCGTAGCGTCCCTTGCCGTTGAGCTGATTGTGCTTGAAGCCGCCGACGTAGATATCGCCCTCGGCGCTGTTGAAGGTGCCATTGCCCTCCAGTTGGCCATCGACGAAGTGGCCGCTGAACTGGTTGCCGCTGGAGTCGCTGCGCTGGCCCTCGCCATTGGGCTTGCCCTTGGCGAACTGCCCCTGGTATTGGCTGCCGTCCTCAAGCTCCAGGCGGCCCAGGCCCGAGTACAGGTCGGCCTTGAACTCGCCCCGGTAGGTCATGCCGTCTTCCTTGAGGGTGCCTTCGCCATCCCGGCGCCCCAGCTTGAAGCCGCCGCTGTAGCTGCTGTCCTTGGTGGTCAGGGTGCCCTGGCCATGGAACAGCCCCTGTTGGAACTGGCCCCGATAGACCTCGCCATTGCTGCCGTGCCATTCACCCTGGCCGTGCCATTGGCCCTTGTCGAACTGGCCGGCGTACCAGCTGCCGTTGGGATAGTCGATGCGCCCCTGGCCCTGCAGCAGGCCATCCACCAGGTCGCCCCGGTAGCGACCGCCATCCGGTAGGCGGGCATCGGGCGGCAACAGCGATTCGCCGTCACCGCAAGCGCTGAGCAGGAGGATCATGACCAGGGGGACAAGTGGGCGCATAACGGGTTCCGGATGATTAGGGGTCCGAGTATGCCGTAGCGGTGTGCCTTGTATATAGAGAGACCGAGCGAAACAGCGTGAGCTGTTTCGCATCGAGGGGTATCAGACGAAGCAGAGCGACAGGGGCTCGGCGATGTAGGCGGGTTTTTCCTGGCCGTCGATCTCCAGGGTGGCGGTGACCTTGAGCAACCATTGGCCGGGTTTTTTCTCGGTGACGTCGGTCAGGTCGACCTTGAGCCGCACCTGGGAGCCGACCGCCACCGGCTGGATGAAACGCACGCTGTCCAGGCCGTAGTTGACCGCCATCTTCAGGCCCTTGGGCAGCACCAGGATGTCTTCCATCAGCTTGGGGATCAGCGACAGGGTCAGGAAGCCATGGGCGATGGTACCGCCGAACGGGGTTTGTGCGGCCTTGACCGGGTCCACATGGATGAACTGGAAGTCACCGGTGGCCTCGGCAAACAGGTTGATACGCTCCTGGTCGATGGTGAGCCATGCGGAACGTCCCAGTTCCTTCCCAACATAGTCCTTGAGCTCTGCAGCAGGAACATAGGGCATTGACACTCTCCTTGGTTTCAACAGTTTTAGTGATCGATAGGGTGTGTTTCGATCCAGAATCTCCACTGTAGATCATCATGGCGATCCGGCCCGGGTAAACGTCCATGCTTTTGGCGAATGCCGGTTCATAGCGCCTGCGTGCTTATAATGCGCCACAGGATCTGGCTGGAGAGGCAGTATGTTGCTACGGGGTTTGACATGGCTGGTGCTGTTCCAACTGCTCGGGACAGCGCTCAATCACTTGCTGCTGCCCGTGCTTCCCGGCCCGATCATCGGCCTGTTGCTGCTCCTGGTATTCCTGGTCGTTCGTGGTGAGGTGGGCGAGCCGTTGAGTCAGGCCGCCGGCAGCCTGCTGCGCTACCTGCCGCTGCTGCTGGTGCCGCCCGCCGTTGGGGTGATGGTCTATGCCCGGGATATCGCCGCGGACTTCTGGGCCATCGCCGGGGCGTTGGTGCTGTCGCTGGTGCTGTCCATGGCCTTCGCCGGTGTGCTGATGCAGCGCCTGGTCAAGCGCCAGGCGCGCCGGGAGGATGGCCAATGACCTTCGATTGGCAGGGGGCCTGGGCGGCGGTGATCCACCATCCGCTGTTCGGCATCGGCATCACCCTGGGGGCCTATCAACTGGTGCTGGCGGCCTTCGAGAAGACCCGCTGGATATTCCTGCAACCGGTGCTGGTGTCCATGCTGCTGGTGATCGGAGTATTGCTCGGTTGTGGCTTGAGCTACACCGAGTATCGCAAGAGCACCGAGATCCTGAGCATCCTGCTGGGGCCGGCCACCGTGGCCCTGGCGGTGCCGCTGTATCTCAACCTGCGGCGCATCCGCCAGTTGTTCTGGCCGATCTTTACTACGCTGGTGTTGGGCGGGGTCCTGGCCACCGGCCTGGGACTGTTGCTGGGCTGGTGGTTCGGGGCCGAGCACATGATCCTCATGACCATGGCGCCCAAGTCGGTGACGTCTCCGATCGCCATGCTGGTGGCCGAGCAGATCGGCGGGGTGGCGGCGCTAGCGGCGGTGTTCGTGCTGATCACCGGGGTGCTGGGGGCGATCTTCGGCCCGGCGCTGCTGGATCGTCTGGGAGTCAGGGCGCCCGAGGCGCGAGGCATGGCCCTGGGCATGACGGCCCATGCGGTGGGCACTTCGGTGGCCTTGCAGGAAAGCGAGGAATGTGGCGCCTTCGCGGCGCTGGCGATGAGTCTGATGGGCGTGGCCACGGCGGTCTTGCTGCCGCTGGCGGTGTCGTTGCTGGTTTGAGGATGGTGGCATGAGTCTGGCGTTGTTCCCCCTGAATACCGTGTTGTTTCCCGAGTGCATCCTCGACCTGCAGATTTTCGAGGCGCGCTACCTGGACATGATCGGTCGCTGTATGAAGCAGGGCAGCGGCTTCGGTGTGGTGTGCATCCTGGAGGGCGAGGAGACCGGCCTGGCGCCCCAGGGTTACGCCCAGGTGGGGTGCGAGGCGCTGATCACCGACTTCCACCAGCAGGACAACGGCCTGCTGGGTATCCGGGTCAAGGGCGGGCGGCGTTTCCGCGTGCTGGACAGCGAGGTGCAGAAGGACCAGCTGACGGTGGCCCGGGTGCAATGGCTGGAGGAGGCGACGGAGCAGCCGCTGCGGGACGACGATGCCGACCTGGTAGCGCTGCTCAAGGCGCTGGCCGAGCATCCCATGGTGGAAGCCCTGGACATGGGCGCCGAGGCAGCCGGGCAGCGGTCCCTGGCCAACCAGTTGGCCTATCTGTTGCCCTTTTCCGAACTGGACAAGATCGACCTGCTGCAACTGGACGATCCGCAGCAGCGTCTGGACGCCATCCAGCAGTTGCTGGACGAACTGCAGGGCGAACTCTTCGCCTGAGTCACCGCGCCGCCCGCCTCAATAGGCGTAGCGCAGCAACGCCTGTGGCAGGTGCCGCATCGACATGAAGGCACACAGCAGGACCATCACCGGCAGCACCAACCACCAGGCCTTGGCCGGCATCGGCTTGAGCGGGACCTGCCACTGGCACAGGGTCAGGCTCGCGGCACAGACGCAGGTCGCCAACATGGCCCCGGCGAGAATGTCGGTAGGCCAGTGGGCCCCCAGGTAGACCCGCGACATCGCGATCGACAACGCCGGCAGGCTACCCAGCAGCAGCCAGGTCAGGCGCATCCGCGGCGGTTGGCCACGCCCGGCCAGTACGGCCAGGGTCAGGAACAGCGCGAAGGATCCGGAGGCATGCCCGCTGGGCATGCTGAAGCTGGTCAGCGGCTCGGCCAGCACCTCGGGGCGCACTCGGGCGAAGAACCATTTGCTGGCGGTGTTGGCCAGTGCGGTGCACAGCAGCGTGGCACCGGCGAATATCGCCTGGCGCCACTGGCGCAGTAGCACCAGCAGCAGGGTCAGGGTCGCGCTAATGATGAACATGGCGCGGAACTCGCCGATCTGGGTGACCATCACCATGACCTTGTCCAGCATCGGGTCACGATGCTCCTGCACCAGGGCGATCAGCCCCTGGTCGAACTGGGCCAGGTAGGGATAGCCGATGAACAGCCCGACCAGCAAGGCCAGGCCCAGGCCGGACATCAGCAGTGTTGCCCGGCGATGGCGGCGCAGGCTGCTGTTGACGCTCAGCCCGATCAGCACCGCAAGGCTGCCGATAACCATTCCGGCCTGGGGCCAGAAGCCCTCGGGCAGCGGCAGGCGAATGGCCGCGCCAGTGGCCCAGCCCGGCAACAGGTAGGCCACCGACCAACCCGCCGCGGCCAGCAGGCTGACGGCGAAGAAACGCGGGAACGGCATGTCGAACATGCCCGCCACCATCGGCAGCATCGGCCGTAGCGGGCCGATGAAGCGCCCGACCAGCAGGCTGGCGATGCCGTAGCGTTGGAAATAGGCCTCGGCGCCGTTGATCCATTCAGGATGCTGGCGCAAGCCCGGCAGGCGCCGGATGCTCTGGTGGAAGCGCCGCCCCAGGAGGTAGGAGGTGACATCGCCAAGGACCCCGGCGGTGAAGCCCAGCACTAAGGTCTCGCCCAGCGACAGGGCACCGTTGCCGGCCAGTACGGCAATGGCGAACAGCAGCACCGTACCGGGGACGATCAGGCCGGCGATGGCCAGGCATTCCACGAAGGCGACGATGAATACCGCAGCGGCCAGCCACTGCGGGTTGGTGCTCAGCCAGGCGGTCACGCTGTCGAGCCATGGGCCCATAGGTTCAACTCCATTTCTGTGTCAGGCAGGGCCGGTGGGTCAGCCCTGGATGAGGTAGTCGCGGCCTTCGACCTGGCCCCGGCGTAGCGGGTTTCGCGTGCAGCAGGGAGCGTAGGCGGCATCGACGAAGCGATACATCAGGTGTTCGTCGCGCCCATGGGGAATGCCCAGGCGGGTGGTCTGGATGATCGTGGGCACGGTGTTGCCGACGTCTTCGACGAAGAGGATTTCGTGATCGAAGCGTTTCGCGTCCCAGACCGGGACTTTCAGGCCCAGGGCCTTGCATAGCAGGGTCTGGCCGGCGCAGAGCTTTTGCGCGGGGCGGGGCTGGCCGCTGGCATCCGGGTTGTTCAGTTGCATCCGTTGCAGGCTGGCAGGGCCTGAAACCTCGTCGATCCAGGGATAGGCGGACTTGATCAGCACCGCGTTGCCGGGGCCCTGGGCGCTGAAGTTCAGCGAGTCGCCGCCCCGGGCGTAATACATATAGATGTGGCCACCATCCAGAAACAACGCCTTACGTTTTTCCGTGAAGCCGAGGGAGGCATGGCTGCCTTTTTCCTCGCAGTAATAGGCTTCAGTCTCGATAATGCGCGCGGACAGCCACAGGTCCCCGACTTTGTGGCGGATCACCTTGCCCAGCAGTTCACGGGCCAGGAGCTGAGCATCACGGTCGAAAAAGCTGTCAGGCAGGGCTTTGGGCAGTTTCGCAGAGGTCAGGATGGACATGATGGTGAAGGGTAATGGCCAGGAAAGTGCCGGAATGATAACAACTTCAGGCTTAATTCAGGCTGAACCAGCAGTATTTCGACCATCCGCCCGTGACCGCTGTCCGTGGGCCGGCGCGACAGCTATAATCAGCGGCTTTCCTCTTTGCCAAGACCACACCAGACCATGACTGAGTCCGTTCTTGACTACATGACCCGTTTGGGTCGCGCTGCCCGCCAGGCTTCCCGGGTCATCGCCCGCGCCACCACCGTGCAGAAGAACCGCGCGCTGCTGGCGGCTGCCGATGCGCTGGACGCCGCACGACCGGAACTGACCGCGGCCAACGAGCAGGACCTGGCCAGCGGCCGGGCCAATGGTCTGGAACCAGCCCTGCTGGATCGCCTGGCACTGACCCCCGCCCGTATCGACGAGATGATCGAAGGCCTGCGCCAGGTGGCCAAGCTGCCTGACCCCATCGGGGAAATCCGCGATATGCGCTACCTGCCCTCGGGTATCCAGGTGGGCAAGATGCGGGTGCCCCTGGGCGTGATCGGCATCATCTACGAGTCGCGTCCCAACGTGACCATCGATGCCGCCGCCCTGTGCCTCAAGTCCGGCAACGCCACCATCCTGCGTGGTGGTTCCGAGGCCATTCACTCCAATCGCGCCATCGCCGCTTGTATCCAGCAAGGGTTGGCGGCAGCCGACCTGCCGGCCCAGGTGGTGCAGGTGGTGGAGACCACCGACCGCGCCGCAGTGGGCGCGCTGATCACCATGCCCGAGTTCGTCGACGTGATAGTGCCACGTGGCGGCAAGAGTCTGATCGAGCGGGTCAGCCGTGATGCCCGGGTGCCGGTGATCAAGCATCTGGATGGCGTTTGCCACGTGTTCATCGATGCCGCGGCGGACCTGGACAAGGCCATCCGCATCGCCGACAACGCCAAGACCCAGCGCTATGCCCCGTGCAACACCATGGAAACCTTGCTGGTCCATGCCGGTATCGCCGGGCGCGTACTGCCGCCGCTGGCCGCGATCTATCGCGACAAGGGTGTCGAGCTGCGGGGCTGCGAGCAGACCCGGGCGATCCTCGGGGGCGATGTGCTGGAGGCCAGCGAAGAAGACTGGCGTACCGAGTACACCGCGCCGATCCTCTCGATCCGCGTGGTGGACGGCCTGGAGCAGGCCATCGAACACATCAATACCTACGGTTCGCACCATACCGACTCCATCGTCACCGAGAACTTCAGTGACGCCCGGCGCTTCCTCAACGAAGTGGATTCCAGCTCGGTCATGGTCAATGCCTCGACGCGTTTCGCCGACGGTTTCGAATACGGCCTGGGCGCGGAGATCGGCATTTCCACCGACAAGCTGCACGCCCGGGGGCCGGTGGGCCTGGAAGGCCTGACCAGCGAGAAGTACGTGGTCTTCGGCGACGGTCACGTGCGTACTTGATGGGCAAACGTATCGGCCTGCTGGGTGGCACTTTCGATCCGGTGCATATCGGCCACCTGCGTGGCGCACTGGAAGTGGCCGAATCCATGCGACTCGACGAGCTGCGCCTGACACCCAGTGCCAGGCCGCCTCATCGGGATACACCGCAGGTGTCGGCGCTCGATCGTCTGGCGATGGTCGAGCGGGCGGTGGCGGGCGTCTCACCCCTGGTGGTGGACGACCGTGAACTGAAACGGGACAAACCGTCCTACACCATAGACACCCTGGAGCAGATGCGCGCCGAACTGGCCGCGGACGACCAGTTGTTCCTGTTGTTGGGCTGGGATGCTTTTTGCGGCCTGCCCACCTGGCATCGCTGGGAAGAGCTGCTCCTGCACTGCCACATCCTGGTGCTGCAACGCCCGGATGCCGACAGTGAGCCGCCGGATGCCCTGCGCAACCTGCTGGCGGCCCGCTCGGTGAGCGACCCGCTGGCCCTGCAAGGGCCGGGGGGACACATTGCATTCGTCTGGCAGACGCCGCTCGCGGTGTCTGCCACCCAGATCCGTCAACTGCTGGCCAGCGGTAAGTCGGTACGTTTCCTGGTGCCTGACGCGGTCCTGGCCTATATCGATGCTCACGGACTGTACCGTGTGCCGAACTGAAGGAAGGCTGCCGGCCCATGCCGTGCGGCGTTCCATACATACGAGCTGAACGAGTTTTATATGACTAACCAAGTAATGAAAGGCGAAGATCTGGTCAAGGTGGCTGTCGCCGCGCTGGAAGATGTCAAGGCCCAGGACATCCTGGTGATCGATGTGCGCGACAAGCAGAGCATCACCGACTACATGGTGATCGCCACCGGTACCTCCAACCGCCAGATCGGCGCGATGCTGGAAAAGGTCCGCGAGATGGTCAAGGCCCAGGGCGTGCGCCCGCTGGGTGAAGAAGGCAAGGGCGACAGCGACTGGGTGCTGCTGGACCTGGACGAAGTGATCGTCCACATGATGACCGCCTCGGCCCGCCAGTTCTACGACCTGGAGCGCCTGTGGCAGGGCGCCGAGCAGAGCCGTGCGGCCGATGGCAAGCACCACAGCCCGGAAAACACCCACGAGCACTTCGCCAAGCTCAACAAAGACCAGCAATAAGGGACGGCTGTGCGCCTGCGTCTGATCGCTGTCGGTTCACGCATGCCCAAGTGGGTGGAAGAGGGTTGGCATGAGTATGCCAAGCGTCTGCCATCCGAGCTGGCGCTGGAACTGGTGGAAATACCGCTCAATACCCGGGGCAAGAATGCCGATGTGGCTCGCTTCATCCGTCAGGAAGGCGAGGCCATGCTGGCCAAGGTCGGGCATAACGAACGCGTCGTCACTCTCGAGGTGCATGGCAAGCCCTGGAGCACCGAGCAGTTGGCGGTGGAGCTGGATCGTTGGCGCCTCGACTCGCGTACCGTGAACTTCATGGTCGGCGGCCCGGAAGGGCTGGCGCCGGAAGTTTGTGCGCGGGCGGACCAGCGCTGGTCGCTGTCGCCACTGACCTTGCCGCACCCGCTGGTACGGATCCTCATCGGCGAACAGCTGTATCGTGCCTGGACCGTGCTGTCCGGCCACCCTTACCACAAGTAGCCCGCGCCTCCCATGCCCCAGCCGATCCGTATCAAGGACCATGAAAAAGACGCCCGCCTGGTGCGTAACCGGGTGGTGTTCGGTGCCATCCTGGTGGTCAGCCTGATCGGCGTGCTGATCGCCCGGCTGTATTACCTGCAGGTGATCCAGTACGAGATCCACTCCACAAAATCGGAGAGCAACCGGGTTCACATGCTGTCCATTCCTCCGAGCCGGGGTCTGATCTATGACCGCAACGGCGTGGTGGTGGCCGATAACCGGCCCAGCTTCAGCCTGAGCATGACCCGTGAGCGTTCCGGCGACTGGCGACAGGTCCTGGATGTGATAGTCGAGGTACTGGAGCTGACGCCGGAGGACCGGGTGCTGTTCGAGAAACGGGTCAAGCAGGGGCGGCGAGCGTTCGAGCCGGTGCCGATCCTGTTCGAGTTGACGGAAGAACAGATCGCCCGTATCGCGGTGAACCAGTTCCGCCTGCCTGGCGTGGAAGTGGTGGCCCAGTTGGTCCGGCATTATCCCCAGGGGGCACACTTTGCCCATTCCGTGGGGTATGTAGGGCGGATCAACGAAAAAGAACAGAAAACCTTGGACTCGGTGAACTACAGCGGTACGCACCATATCGGCAAGACCGGCATCGAACGTTTCTACGAGGCGGAGTTGCACGGCCAGGTGGGCTACGAGGAAGTCGAGTCCAATGCCCGTGGGCGCGTGCTGCGGGTACTCAAGCGCACCGACCCGATTCCCGGCAAGGACATTGTCCTGAGCCTGGATATCAAGCTGCAGGAGGCGGCGGAAGCGGCCCTGGGGGGGCGGCGCGGTGCAGTGGTGGCCCTGGACCCCAATACCGGCGAAGTGTTGGCAATGGTCAGCCAGCCGAGCTTCGATCCCAACCTGTTCGTCACCGGGATCAGCTTCAAGGCCTATGCCGAACTGCGTGACTCCATCGACCGGCCGCTGTTCAACCGAGTGCTGCGTGGGCTGTATCCACCGGGGTCGACCATCAAGCCGGCGGTAGCCATTGCCGGGCTCGACGCGGGAGTGGTGACGGCCACGAGCCGGGTCTACGACCCTGGCTATTACCAGTTGCCCAACTATGACCACAAATACCGGAACTGGAACCGCACCGGCGACGGTTTCGTCGACCTGGACACGGCGATCATGCGGTCCAACGATACCTATTTCTATGATCTGGCCCATAAGCTGGGGATCGACCGGCTCTCGGCCTACATGGGCAAGTTCGGCATCGGCCAGAAGGTGTCCCTGGATATGTTCGAGGAGTCGCCAGGGCTGATGCCGACCCGTGAGTGGAAGCGTGCGACCCGACGGCAGGCCTGGTTCCCGGGAGAAACCCTGATTCTCGGGATCGGCCAGGGCTATATGCAGTCGACTCCCTTGCAGTTGGCCCAGGCCACGGCCCTGGTGGCCAGCAAAGGGCGCTGGAATCGACCGCACCTGGCCAAGAGCATAGAGGGCGAGCGGCCGGTGGACCACAATCCGATGCCGGACATCGTCCTGCGCGATCCGGCCGACTGGATGCGGGTCAACCACGGTATGCAGCAGGTCATGCATGGCGCCCGGGGTACCGCGCGCAAGGCGGCGGTCGGCTCGCCCTATCGTATCGCCGGCAAGAGTGGTACCGCCCAAGTGGTGGCGATCAAGCAGGGTGAAAAATACGACCGCTCCAAGGTCCAGGAACGGCATCGCGACCACGCCTTGTTCGTTGGTTTCGCCCCGGCCGAGAACCCCAAGATCGTGGTGTCGGTGATGGTGGAGAACGGTGAGTCGGGCTCCGGTGTCGCGGCTCCTGTAGTGCGCCAGGTCATGGATGCCTGGCTCCTGGGCCCGGATGGCCAGCTCAAGCCAGAGTTCGCCAGCCCTACCAGTACGGAGGCTACGGCCCGTGAAGAGTAATTTCGACCGCATTCTTTCCAGCGAGGACGTGATGCGGCGTCGGGCGACGCTGTTGCAGCGCCTGCATATCGATGGTCCCTTGCTGATCCTGCTGCTGACGCTGGCGGCCGGCAGCCTGTTCGTCCTGTATTCGGCCAGTGGCAAGAGCTGGGATCTATTGGCCAAGCAGGCCACTTCGTTCGGCATCGGCCTGGTGTCGATGATCGTCATCGCCCAGTTCGAGCCACGCTTCATGGCCCGCTGGGTGCCGCTTGGCTATGTGTTCGGCGTGGTATTGCTGGTGGTGGTGGACGTGATGGGCCACAACGCCATGGGCGCGACCCGCTGGATCAACGTTCCCGGGGTGATCCGCTTCCAGCCCTCGGAGTTCATGAAGATCATCATGCCGGCGACCATTGCCTGGTATCTGTCCAAGCGCACCTTGCCGCCGCACCTCAAGCATGTGGGCATCAGCCTGGTACTGATCGGTATTCCATTCATGCTGATCGTGCGCCAGCCAGACCTGGGCACGGCGCTGCTGATCCTGGCCGGCGGCACCTTCGTGCTGTTCATGGGCGGGTTGCGCTGGCGCTGGATCATCAGCGTGCTGGCGGCCGCGGTGCCGGTGGCGGTGGCCATGTGGATGTTCATCATGCACGACTATCAGAAGCAGCGGATCCTGACGTTCCTCGATCCGGAAAGCGACCCCTTGGGGACCGGCTGGAACATCATCCAGTCCAAGGCCGCCATCGGCTCCGGCGGGGTGTTCGGCAAGGGCTGGCTGCTGGGTACCCAGTCGCACCTGGACTTTTTGCCGGAGAGCCACACCGACTTCATCATCGCGGTCATGGGCGAGGAGTTCGGCCTGGTGGGCATCTGCGCGTTGCTGCTGATCTACCTCTTGTTGATCGGGCGCGGACTGGTAATCACGGCCCAGGCCCAGACGCTGTTCGGCAAGTTGCTGGCAGGCAGCCTGACCATGACGTTTTTTGTTTACGTTTTCGTCAACATCGGTATGGTCAGTGGCTTGTTGCCGGTGGTGGGGGTGCCGTTGCCCTTCATCAGCTACGGAGGAACTTCGCTGGTGACGCTACTGTCAGCGTTTGGGGTTTTGATGTCGATCCATACCCATCGCAAGTGGATCGCGCAGGTTTGAATAAGGTGAACAACTCAATGCAAGTAATGCGTGGCTGGGCCGCTCGGTACGCACCATGGGTCGGCCTGGCAAGCATCCTGGGGGCCATCGAGCCTGCTTCGGCTGGTGCCTACGAAGGCTCGCCCCAGGTCGCCGAATTCGTCGGGGAAATGACCCGGGACTACGGTTTCGCCGGAGAACAGCTGATGGGCGTGTTCCGCGAGGCCGAGCGCAAGCAGGCGATCCTCGATGCCATTTCGCGGCCTGCCGAGCGGGTCAAGCAATGGAAGGAATACCGCCCGATGTTCATCACCGATGCGCGCATCGCTCGTGGCGTGGACTTCTGGCGCCAGCACGAGGCAGTCCTGGCCCGTGCCGAGCAGGAATATGGGGTTCCGGCCCAGGTCATCGTGTCGATCATCGGCGTCGAAACCTTTTTTGGCCGTAATACCGGCAATTACCGGGTGATCGACGCGCTTTCCACCTTGGGCTTCGATTATCCGCCACGTGCCGAATTCTTCCTCAAGGAGTTGCGCGAGTTCCTGCTGCTGGCCCGTGAAGAGCAGCTCGATCCCCTGAGCCTCAAGGGTTCCTACGCCGGAGCCATGGGGTTGCCGCAGTTCATGCCCAGCAGCTTTCGCGCCTACGCCGTGGACTTCGACGGGGATGGGCATATCAATATCTGGACCAATCCGGACGATGCCATCGGCAGCGTGGCCAGTTACTTCAAGCGTCATGGCTGGGTAGCCGGCGAACCGGTGGTCAGCCGCGCCGATGTGCGCGGGGATCGCGTGGACGAGGGACTGACCAGCGGCATCGAGCCGACCAAGACCGTCGGGGAGTTGCGAGCCCTGGGCTGGTCGAGTCATGATGCGCTGCGCGACGATATGCCGGTTACCGCTTTCCGCCTGGAGGGTGATAACGGTCCGGAATACTGGATGGGGCTGAAGAACTTCTACGCGATCACTCGTTATAACCGCAGCGTGATGTATGCCATGGCCGTACATCAGCTGTCTGAACAGCTGGTCCAAGCACGGGGCGTCAAGTAATGCTGGCAATGCCAATCCGCAAACCCCTGAAGCTGTTGGCTTTTGCCGCGTTGGCGCTGTCGCTGGCCAGTTGCTCGACGAGCCGTGCGCCGCAGCCCAAATCCTCCAATACCGTGCGTTCGATGCCTGGCCTGGATGTCAATCGGGCCCATAAGGATGGCGCGCCTTGGTGGGATGTCGACGTATCGCGCATTCCCGATGCGACGCCGACCCTGCATACCGGCCCATACAAGGCCAATCCCTATACGGTGCTGGGCAAGACCTACTTTCCCATCCAGGAATCCAGGAACTACGTGGCTTCGGGCACGGCTTCCTGGTACGGCACCAAGTTCCACGGCCAGAACACCGCCAATGGCGAGGTCTATGATCTGTATGGCATGAGTGCCGCACACAAGACCCTGCCGTTGCCCAGCTATGTGCGGGTGACCAACCTGGACAACAACCGCAGCGTGATCCTGCGGGTCAACGATCGTGGTCCGTTCTATTCCGACCGGATCATCGACTTGTCCTATGCTGCGGCGAAGAAACTCGGTTATGCCGAGACCGGTACCGCCCGGGTCAAGGTCGAGGGCATCGACCCGCAGCAATGGTGGGCCCAGCGTGGCCGTCCGGCGCCTTTGATGCTCAATGAGCCACAAGTGGCGCAGAATAGCGCGCCGGTGGTCACCAGCTCGGCCGGTACCGTCGAACAGTGGACGCCTCCGCCGCAGCAGCACGCGGCCGCCGTGGTCCCGGTGCAGGTCAAGAGCATCGCAGCCTCCGGCCAGTACCTGCAGGTGGGCGCCTTCGCCAACCCGGATGCTGCCGAACTGTTGAGGTCGAAACTGAGCTCGATGGTGAGCGCTCCGGTGTTCATCAGTTCCATCGTACGCAATCAGCAAACGCTGCATCGGGTACGCCTTGGGCCGTTCGGTTCGCCGGACGAAACCCAGCAAGCGCAGAACAGCGTGCGCCTGGCCAACCTGGGCCAGGCGAGCGTGGTCACTGCGGAATAGCGACATCGAGATTGAGGGTCCGCTTGCGACACTGGGGGCGGATCCGGGTTGTTGGCTCGCCGAACAACAAAAGCCCGGCAAGGGTCGTGAGTGAACAACGTACACGCGACAACCCTTCAGAAGGTTGTCTGAAATAGTTTTGCCCCCAGCGGGCAAGTTTCCATTAGCGACTTCGAGAGACGGATGAACATCACCACCTTTGCCAAACGCCTGTGCCTGCTTCTACCGCTGATCATCACGCCCGCCGCCTGGGCGGTCGAGGTGATGCCGTCACCACCGCAGCTGGCCGCCAAGTCCTACGTGCTCATGGATGCCAGCAGCGGAAACGTGCTGGTGGAGAACAATGGTGACCAGCGCCTGCCGCCGGCCAGCCTGACCAAGCTGATGACCGCCTATATCGCCACCCTGGAAATCCGTCGTGGCCAGATCGGCGAGAACGACCCGGTGACCGTCAGCGAAAACGCCTGGCGCACTGGCGGTTCGCGGATGTTCATCAAGGTGGGATCGCAGGTGTCCGTCAGCGACCTGTTGCACGGCATCATCATCCAGTCGGGCAACGATGCCAGCGTGGCGATTTCCGAGCACATCGCCGGCAGCGAAGACGCCTTCGCCGACATGATGAACAAGACCGCCGGCGACCTGGGCATGAGCAACAGCCACTTCATGAACCCCACCGGCCTGCCGAACCCCGAGCATTACTCGTCGGCCCATGACATGGCGCTGCTGGCACGCGCGATCATTCATGAAGATCCGGCCCACTATGCGATCTACTCGCAGAAGGAGTTCTTCTGGAACGGCATCAAGCAGCCCAACCGCAACCTGTTGCTGTGGCGTGACAAGACCGTCGATGGCCTGAAGACCGGCCATACCGACGAAGCGGGCTACTGCATGGTGTCCTCGGCGGTACGTGATGGCATGCGCCTGATTGCCGTGGTATTCGGCACCAACAGCGAGCAGGCCCGGGCTGCCGAGACCCAGAAGCTGCTGACCTATGGCTTCCGTTTCTTCGAAACCCAGACCTTCTACCAGAAGGGCACCGAGCTGGCCCAGGCGCCGGTGTGGAAGGGCACCACTCATCAGGTCAAGGCTGGCCTGGCCCAGGACCTGACCATGACCATGCCCAAGGGCCAGCTGAAGAAACTGGCGGCCAGCATGACCATGAACCCGCAACTGGTCGCGCCGATCGCCAAGGGCGACGTGATCGGTAAAGTCGAAGTGAAACTGGACGACAAGGTGGTGCACAGCGCCGACCTGATCGCTCTGGAAGCAGTCGACGAAGGTGGTATCTTCCGTCGCATGTGGGATAGCATCCGTCTATTCTTCTACGGCTTGTTCAACTGATATTGTCGACCCACGTGGCCCTCGCTCCCAAGCGGAGCGGGGACCATGTCCGTCGCCACGGCTTACGAGGCCGTTATTGCCATGACAGACACTGACGTTAAGTCGCACAAGATTGAGTTTCCCGTCGATGACTATCCGATCAAGGTGATCGGTGACACGGTCGTCGGCTTCAAGGACACCGTTATCGAGATCCTTGCCAAGTACGCCACCCTGGACATCAAGTCCCTGGCCGAGCGCCAGAGCAGCAATGGCAAGTACACCACGGTGCAACTGCACATCACTGCCACTGGTGAAGACCAACTGCGTGATATCAATAGTGCCCTGCGCGCTACCGGTGTCGTCCACATGGTGCTGTGATGCCACAGACGCTGGGCTTTCGTGAGCTTGGCCTGAGGGCCTACGAGCCGGTCTGGCAGGCCATGCAGCGCTTTACCAACGAACGCGGGACCGATGCACCGGACGAAGTCTGGCTGGTGCAACATCCTCCGGTCTTCACCCAGGGGCAGGCCGGCAAGGCCGAGCATCTGCTGGTGCCGGGGGATATCCCGGTGGTGCAGGCCGATCGTGGTGGCCAGGTGACCTATCATGGTCCGGGCCAGCTGGTGGCCTATCTGCTGCTGGACGTGCGCAGGCTGGGTTTCGGCGTGCGTGAACTGGTCAGCCGCATGGAGCACTGCCTGGTCGAGTTGCTGGCCAGCTACGGCGTGCCGGCGGCGGCCAAGCCCGATGCACCGGGTGTCTACGTCGATGGAGCGAAAATCGCTTCCCTGGGCCTGCGCATCCGTCATGGATGTTCCTTTCACGGTCTGGCCTTGAACGTGGATATGGATTTGCAGCCGTTTCGACGGATTAACCCCTGTGGTTATGCCGGCCTGGCGATGACCCAGCTGAGCGACCATGCAGGGCCGATTGAATTTGCCGAGGTAAGTGCCCGGCTGCGTGCGCAGCTCGTCAAACACCTCGACTACGCTGAGCAGACGACCCTAACGGGCGGAATCGACTGATATGACTACTGCGCAACAAGACGCTGTTCAAACCCTGATCCCGACGCTGGATGTTTCCGAGCGGCCAGCCCGCGCGAAAGTTGAAACCGGCGTCAAGTTGCGCGGTGCGGAAAAGGTCGCGCGTATTCCGGTGAAGATCATCCCGACCACCGAGCTGCCGAAGAAGCCCGACTGGATCCGCGTACGTATCCCGGTATCCCCGGAAGTCGACCGGATCAAGCAGCTGCTGCGCAAGCACAAGCTGCATAGCGTCTGCGAAGAGGCGTCCTGCCCGAACCTGGGCGAGTGCTTCTCCGGCGGCACCGCGACCTTCATGATCATGGGTGACATCTGCACCCGCCGTTGCCCGTTTTGCGACGTAGGTCATGGTCGTCCGAAACCCCTGGACGTGGATGAACCGATGAACCTGGCGGTGGCCATCGCCGACCTGCGCCTGAAGTACGTGGTGATCACCTCGGTGGACCGCGACGACCTGCGTGACGGTGGTGCCCAGCACTTTGCCGACTGCATCCGCGAAATCCGCAAGCTCTCGCCGAACGTACAGTTGGAAACCCTGGTTCCCGACTACCGTGGCCGCATGGACATTGCCCTGGAAATCACCGCGGCGACTCCACCGGACGTCTTCAACCACAACCTGGAGACCGTGCCGCGCCTGTACAAGGCCGCCCGCCCGGGTTCCGACTACCAGTGGTCGCTGACCCTGCTGCAGAAGTTCAAGCAGATGGTGCCCCATGTGCCGACCAAATCCGGCTTGATGCTGGGCCTGGGGGAGACCGATGACGAAGTCATCGAGGTGATGAAGCGCATGCGCGAACATGACATCGACATGCTGACTCTTGGCCAGTATCTGCAGCCGTCGCGTAACCACCTGCCGGTGCAGCGTTTCGTGCATCCGGACACCTTCGCCTGGTTCTCCGAGGAAGGCTACCGGATGGGCTTCAAGAACGTGGCCTCCGGCCCGCTGGTGCGTTCCTCGTACCACGCCGACGAACAAGCGAAGCTGGCCAAGGAAGGTCTGGTTTCCTGATCGCCAAGCCCGCAGGAGTTGGCTCCTGCGGGCGTTCTCGCCGCTTCCTCTCGAGTCCCATCGCCTGCCCCTGGGCTTTCTGCTCTTCGCCAGCTATTTCCCCCTTCTGTTTCGCGACATTCATGGCTACTGTGCTCCAGTGAATTCACACAGGGAGAATCCGCATGCCCATCCAACCGACCGCCGCCCTCCATGCCCACCTGCCCGTGCCGGCGCTGGCGGCCGAAGGCGTCATCGGTCTTATCGCCCCGGCCGGCCCGGCCGCGCTGGACACTGCCAAGGCCTTCCAGTGGATGCGCTCCAGGGGCTATGACTTGCGGATCTTCCCCGGAGTAGGGCAGCAGGACGGCTACCTGGCCGGCAGCGACGAGGTGCGCCTGCAAGACCTGCATGACGCTTTCGCCGACCCCGAGGTGGACGCCATCCTGTGCTTGCGTGGGGGCTATGGCAGCCCTCGGTTGCTGGACAAGATCGACTTCGACCTGTTGCGGCGCAATCCCAAGCCCTTCGTCGGCTACAGCGATATCACCGCCTTGCACCTGGCAATCAATCGTTACGCCGGGTTCGTGAGTTTTCACGGACCGCTGCTCAACGCCGACCTGCTGGCAGCCAAGCAGGCTCCCACCGAGGCGTCGTTCTTCAATCTATTGCGCGGGCAGGTCAGGGCCGGCAGCCTGTTGTCCCACCCCGTGGCATTTCCCTTGACCACCATCGAGCCAGGTATCGCGCAGGGGGCGCTGCTGGGGGGGAACCTGTCGATCATCGCCAGCACCCTGGGCACGCCCTACGACATCGTCGCCGACGGCACCATCCTGTTCATCGAGGACGTCAACGAGCCGCTGTATCGCATCGATCGCCTGCTCAATCACCTGCGCCTGGCGGGCAAGCTCGGCAAGTTGCGGGGCGTGTTGGTGGGGGATGTGGCCGGAGTGGACTTCACTGCGCTGTGTGATTTGCTCAAGCGCACCTTCGAGCCGTTGCGGATTCCGGTGCTGGCTGGCTGGCGCAGCGGTCATTGCGACCCCAACCTGACCTTGCCCATGGGGGCGCTGGTCAGGTTGGATGCCGGAGCCAGGGAACTGACCCTGGCCCAGGATGTGGTCTTCAAATAATTGGCTGGCGGAGCAGCGAGCTTTTCTGCTCCGGCCTGCGGTTCAACGGTTACGCAGGCTGTCCAGCAGTTTGCGGGTCGGGTAACCGTCCGCCGGCCAGCCCAGGGTCTGCTGGGCGCTGCGGATGGCTTTGCGGGTGTTGGCGCCGATGATGCCGTCGGGGTTGCCGGCATCGTAGTTGCTGGCATTGAGCTGGGTCTGCAGGTCGATACGTTCGCTGCGACTCAAGGGCAGTTCGTCCTTGGGCCAAGCGCCGCTGATCAGTCCGGCACCGCTGAAACGCTCGGACAACAGGTTCACCGCCAGCGCATAGGATGAGGAGTTGTTGTACTTGAGCACGGCCCGGAAGTTATCCAGGATCAGGAACGCCGGTCCCCGATAACCCGCTGGCAGCAGCAAGGACGCGGACAGTTGCTCGGAACCGTAGGGCAATGCCTTGCCGTTGGCTGGCCTCATCCCCAGGCGCATCCACTCGGCCACGCTCTTGCGCGTGCTGGCATCGGCCAGGGCGTAGTCGAAACCACTGTTGAGCTGGACTTCCAGGCCCCAAGGCTGGCCTTTCTGCCAGCCCGAGCTTTGCAGGTAGTGCGCCGTCGAGGCCAGGGCATCGGCAGGGCTGTTCCAGATATCCCGGCGGCCGTCACCGTCGAAATCCACGGCGTGGGTGTTGTAGGTGGTCGGGATGAATTGGGTCTGGCCCATGGCCCCGGCCCATGAGCCGAGCATCTTCTCGGGTTGGATATCGCCATGCTGGATGATCTGCAGTGCGGCAATCAGCTGGCTATTGGCGAAGGCCGGGCGCCGGCCTTCATAGGCCAGGGTCGCCAGCGAGCGGATCACCGACTTGTTGCCCTGGAAATCGCCGAAGTTGCTTTCCATGCCCCAGACGGCCACCAGCGCCTGGCGATCCACGCCGTAGCGCTGTTCGATACGTTGCAGGATGTCGCCATACTGGTTCAGCAGGGCCTGGCCCTTGCGCACGCGTACGGGGGATAGGGCGCCGTCCAGGTATTCCCATACCGGGCGGGTGAACTCCGGCTGGCTGCGGTCGGCCTTGATCACGCTCATGTCCGGAGTGACGCCGGCGAAGGAGCGGTCGAACACATCGGCACGGATACCGGCATTCAGCGCTTCAGCGCGAAAGGCACTCAGCCACTGTTCGAAGCTCTGGGTCGGTTGGATGTCCAGGTTATCGACCACCAGGGGGGCGACGGTCGCTGGTGCGGTAATGGGGGCCGACTGGAGTGCGGGCAACGGTTGGGCGTCGGCGGCGGTAGGTTTTTCCGCGCAGGCGACGAGCAGAATCAGGCTGGAGGCAGCGATCAGTTGGCGTAGGTGCCAACGACGGGAAATACAAAAGGGCATGCACAGGTCCAGGGAGAATGACTATCAGGTGCAGACCTTATCATGCCTGTGGGGTCCAGGGCTTCAGGCGGCCAGAAAGTAAGAAGCCTCCCAGCTTTTGGACTGGAAGGCTTCGCGGCGGTAGCTGCCTTTGCCCTTGGCCGGGCGTTCCTGGCGGCAACGGAACAGTGGCTGGGCAATGATGGATTTGGCCTTGTTGGGGCCATGCTTGGATGGCTTGCTCATGCTCGATACTCGCTTGATGGGGAGAGGTACGACGGCGCGCATCATCGGCCAGCTGGGCACTGCTGTCCAGTACCCATGATCTTTTCCCGTATGGGCGGGCTTACTCGGCGGGCAAGGGTAGGCGTTGGCCGGCCATCAGCAGCGACAGGCGGCTCAGGCTGCTCCAGGCGGAACCGCTGGCCTGGCCCTTGATCTGTGCGTCGATACGCTGGGCGTCCAGCAGCAATTGGCTCCAGCGCTGGGCGGAATAGCGTTGCAGGGCCTTGCTCATCAGCGGCTTGCGCTTGTCCCAGACGGGCGGGCGGGCCTGGCTGAAAACCTTGTCCAGGGGAATTCCCTGGCCGAATTGCAGGGCCAGGTTGGCCAGCAGCCGCAGTTCCCGGGACAGGGCCCAGAGGATCACCGGAGGCTCGACCCCTTCGCCCTTGAGTCCTTCGAGCATACGCAAGGCGTGCGCCGCTTCGCCGTTGAGGATGGCATCGACCAGGCCGAAGACGTCGAAGCGGGCACTGTCGGCCACGGCCGCTTGTACCGTTTCGACAGTGATCTGTCCTCCCTCGGCCATCAACTTGAGCTTTTCGATTTCCTGGGCGGCAGCCAACAGGTTGCCTTCGACCCGGGCGGCGATCAGCTCCACGGCGTCCTGGTTGGCGGTCATTCCGGCTTGGGACAGGCGCTGGCGAATCCACTGTGGCAGCTGGTTGGCGTCCACTGGCCAGATCTGCACGAACTGGGTCTGGGCACCTTCGACCAGGGCCTTGCCCCATTTGGTTTTCTGCGCGCTACCGTCGAGCTTGGGCAGGCTGATCAACAGCACGGTGTCTTCGGCCGGGCGCGAGCAGTATTCGATCAGGGCAGCAGCACCTTTGTCCCCGGGCTTGCCCGAAGGCAGGCGCAGTTCCAGCAAGCGCTTCTGTGCGAACAGCGACATGCTGGCGCCAGCCAGCAACAGGCTGCCCCAGTCGAAATTGGCATCGGCGCTGAACACCTGGCGCTCGTCGTAGCCCTGCTGGCGTGCCGCGGTGCGTATGGCATCGGCGGCTTCCTGGCAGAGCAGGGGATCGTCGCCGCTGATCACATAGACAGGGGCGAGGGAACCTTGCAGGTGTTTGCCGAGTTGAGCGGGGGCGAGTTTCATAGATGCGGGTCGGTGGGGCGCCGGAGCGCCCCACAAGGCTTACTGGTTCGGCAGTTCCAGGGGAGACTGTCGCGGAGTTTCGGCTTCGGCCTTGCGCGCTGCTTCCAGCGCCTGCGCTTCGGCCTTGGCCTTGGCTTCGGCAGTAGCCTGCAGTTGTGCCAGTTGCTCCGGGCTCAGCAGTTGCAGGCGGATCAGCATGCGCTGGACCAGATCGCGGCGCATTTCCCGACGGGTTTCAGCCGCTTCCTGGTCGGAGCCGGTGATGTTGTTGCCGTCATGCAGGAAGACTTTCTGCACTTGCAGCTTGTCACTCAGCAATTGCAGATTGTCGCGGGTGCGGATCTGGTAGTTGAGTACCATGCTGATCTCGTATTCCGCAGAGCGGCCGCCGCCGCTATAACTGAGGTTGCGCTGGTTCTCCGCTTCGCTGACCAGAACCAGTTTGTACGGTGCACCGGCATGCACGTCGACGCCACTGTTCTCGAGGATCTGACGCATCATCTTGACGGTGGTGCCGTAGGCGTCCCGGGCGCTGAGGTCGAGCTCCTTGATGCTCAATTCCTGGCTGCCAGTACCGCGCAGTTGAAAGCCGCAGGCGCTCAACACCAGAGCCAGGCCCATCACCAGCAGATTACGTTTGATCATGTATTGCTCCCCTTGAAACCGTATGGGCCAACCTTGTGGCCCCGAAGGTCTTGTTCGGCGCCCGGTTCCCACCGGGCGCCCGATCCAATTAGCTGGCGACGATGTTGACCAGTTTGCCCGGTACCACGATGACCTTGCGGATGGTCAGCCCCTCGGTGAAGCGCAGTACGTTTTCGTTGCTGCGTGCGGCCGCTTCGACTTCCTCGCGGCTGGCGCTGGCCGGCATCTCGATCTGGCCACGCAGCTTGCCGTTGACCTGCACCACCAGTTGCAGGCTGTCCTGCACCAGGGCGCTTTCGTCCACGACCGGCCAGTTGGCATCGATGACCGCACCCTCATGGCCCAGCCGGTTCCACAGTTCATGGCTGATGTGCGGAGTGATCGGGGCCAGCAACAAGGTGACGGCCTCCAGGCCTTCCTGCAGCAGGGCGCGGTCCTGTTCGCTGGCTTGTGGTGCTTTTTCCAGCACGTTCATCACGGTCATCACTTGGGCGATGGCGGTATTGAACTTGTGGAACTGGCCCACATCGTTACTGGCCTGCTTGATGGCGGCGTGGATGGCGCGACGAATCACTTTCTGCTCGTCGCTCAGGGCGGCGACATCCAGCTTGCCCGGCAGGCCATGGACTACGTGGGCCTGGGCCAGGCGCCAGACGCGGCGCAGGAAGCGACTGGCACCTTCGACGCCGGAGTCGGACCATTCCAGGCTCATGTCGGGCGGCGAGGCGAACATCATGAACAGGCGGCAGGTGTCGGCGCCGTACTGCTCGATCATCGATTGTGGATCGACGCCGTTGTTCTTCGATTTCGACATTTTCTCGGTGCCGCCGATTTCCACCGGCAGGCCGTCGGTCTTCAGGCGCGCGCCAATGATCTTGGCCTTGGCATCACGCTCGACTTCGACATCGGCCGGGTTGAACCAGTCCTTGCCGCCATTGCTGGCGACACGGTAGTAGGTCTCGGCGACCACCATGCCCTGGGTCAGCAGGTTCTTGAAAGGCTCGTTGGAGGTCACCAGGCCTTCATCGCGCATCAGCTTGTGGAAGAAGCGCGCGTACAGCAGGTGCAGGATCGCGTGTTCGATACCGCCGATGTACTGGTCCACCGGCAGCCAGTGGTTGGCGGCTTTCGGATCGACCATGCCACCTTCGTAGTTCGGCGAGGCGTAGCGGGCGAAGTACCAGGACGACTCGACGAAGGTATCCATGGTGTCGGTTTCGCGCTTGGCCGCAGTGCCGCATTTCGGGCAAGTGCACTCGTAGAATTCCGGCATGCGCGCCAGTGGTGAACCGGCGCCGTCGGGCACCACGTCCTCGGGCAGCTTGACCGGCAGTTGGTCTTCTGGCACCGGCACGTCGCCACAGGACGGGCAATGGATGATCGGGATTGGACAGCCCCAGTAGCGCTGGCGGCTGATGCCCCAGTCGCGCAGGCGGAACTGGGTGCGCGACTTGCCCAGTTCCTTGCGCAGCAGCGCGGCTTCGATGGCATCGAAGGCGCCAGCGAAGTCCAGGCCGTCGAACTCGCCGGAGTTGATCAGCTGGCCGTGCTCGCCGTAGGCCGCCTGCCACTCGTCGCCGACGTCATCACCGGCGCTGGTGCGCACCACAGCCTTGACCGGCAGGTTGTACTTATGGGCGAACTCGAAGTCGCGCTCGTCGTGGGCTGGCACGGCCATCACCGCGCCATCGCCGTAGTGCATCAGTACGTAGTTGGCGACCCACACCGGCAGCTTCTCGCCTGTCAGTGGGTGTTCGACGAACAGGGAAGTGGGCATGCCCTTCTTCTCCTGGGTGGCCATGTCGGCCTCGGCCACGCTGCCGCTCTTGCATTCGTCGATGAACGCCTGCAGCGCGGCATCGCCCTGGGCAGCCTGGGTGGCCAGCGGGTGTTCGGCGGCGACGGCCACGTAGGTGGCGCCCATCAGGGTGTCCGGACGGGTGGTGAAGACCTTGAGGGTGCCTTCATGGCCGATGCTGGCCTGGTCGAACGGGAACTGCACTTCCATGCCGCGGGACTTGCCGATCCAGTTACGCTGCATGGTCTTGACCTGCTCGGGCCAACCCGGCAGCTCGTCGAGGCTTTCCAGCAGCTCGTCGGCGTAGTCGGTGATGCGGAAGTAGTACATCGGGATTTCGCGCTTCTCGATCAGCGCGCCCGAGCGCCAGCCACGACCGTCGATGACCTGTTCGTTGGCCAGGACGGTCTGGTCCGCCGGGTCCCAGTTCACGGTGCCGTTCTTGCGGTAGATCACGCCTTTCTCGAACAGGCGGGTGAACAGCCACTGTTCCCAGCGGTAGTAGTCCGGCTTGCAGGTGGTGACTTCGCGCGACCAGTCCACCGCCAGGCCCAGGCTACGCAGCTGGCTCTTCATGTAGGCGATGTTTTCGTAGGTCCACTTGGCCGGCGCGACGTTGTTCTTCATCGCGGCGTTTTCCGCCGGCATGCCGAAGGCGTCCCAACCCATGGGTTGCAGGACGTTCTTGCCTTGCATGCGCTGGTAGCGGGAAATGACGTCGCCGATGGTGTAGTTGCGCACGTGCCCCATGTGTAGCTTGCCGCTCGGGTACGGGAACATCGATAGGCAGTAGTAAGTATCCTTGCCTGGCTGTTCGCTGACTTCAAACGACTTTTGCTCATCCCAGAAGGACTGGGCGGCGGCTTCTATATCACGGGGCAGGTATTGTTCGTGCATGGCTACTTTATGTACTGGATAAGGGTGGCCTAATCCTCTTCAACGCGACTCGGGTAGTGAGGGCGCCAGGCATGGCGTTTTCGGTTCCCGGTGGAGCTGGAAGTGGAGTTACAGGAAGCGCCGTAGCATACATGACCGCGCTCAGCCTAGGGAAACCCTGATTGCGCGCCTGGGCCGTTGGTCGCGGCGGCGCGTGGCCCGCGGCGGCCCGGCTAAGCTCAAAAAGGGGAGTGAGTCTTATTCTTCGATGAGGTGAACGGATGCTTGAATTGCAGCGCAAGGCAACAGGTCCTGAGGTGTACGAGCGGCTGCTGAATCGACTGGCTCTGGCCCTGGATGCGGCGAGAACCGCGGATCGGCTGCGCGATGAACGCTCCGTAGAGTTGGAGCTGCGGGGGTTGAGCCCCGCCGAACTGGAATTGATCCGAGCCTACCTGGCCCACAACCGGCGCGAGGTGCCGGTCGATGTATCGAGCAGTCTGCACCACCAGGAGGCACCTCGTTCGGCCAAGATCCTCTGGTTGAAGGACAAGGCCCCCGTCCGGAACTCGGTGAAGGTCCGTTCCCGGCAGTTCAAGTAGTTCCCGGGGCGCGGGGGCGAGCGAGGTCGTTGCCGAGGACCTCGAAAGCGAAAATCACCGGCAGCGGTTGTTGCCGGATAACCATCCCTTTAGGCTTCGGACATCTTCTGGAGATGTCCGATGCCTTTTCGCTATTTCATCAAGCAGTTACTGCTGCCGCCCGGTGTTCTCCTGCTGTTGCTGCTGCTCGCCTGGATGTTGCGTCGTTCCAGGCCGCGTCTCGCCCGTTGCTGCTTCTTTCTCGGTCTGGGCGGCTTCTGGCTGATGAGCTTGCCGGTGATGGTGCAGTGGGGCGCCCGTGGGCTCGAGCAACTGCCGCCCCTGCCGCCGGAGCAGTGGGCGAGGTTGGCCGAGCAGGCCGATGCCATTGTGGTCCTGGGATCTGGGCGCGAGCGTGGCGATCCGGCGTGGGGCACTGACCAGCCCACTGGCGTGGGGTTGGAGCGCGAGCGCTATGCCGCCCGGCTGGCCAAGGCTTCCGGCCTGCCCTTGCTGACCAGTGGTGGCCTGCATTACGGCACGCCGCCAAGCGAGGCCGCGTTGATGGCTGACTCACTGCGCGACGATTTCGGAGTGACGGTGCGCTGGCAGGAAGACCGCAGCCGTACCACCTGGGAGAATGCGCAGTTCAGTGCCCAGGTCCTGTTGCCCAGGGGCATCAAGCGCGTGGTGATCGTGACCCAGGCCTGGCACATGCCGCGTTCGGTCTGGAGCTTCGAACGCGCAGGGTTCGTGGTGGTGCCGGCGCCGGTGGGGTTCCTGGGGGTGGACAACGCCCGTCCGTTGGGTGGCTGGATGCCGGAGTTCAAGTCCATCTGGCAGAGCGGGCAATTGCTCAATGAGGCGGTGGGCCAGGTGGGGTATCGCCTGTTCTATCGCTGAGTGCCGGCTCCCGGGGGAGCCGGCGCAGGGCTCAGACGGTCTTGGCGATCCGGCTGGCGAGCAGCGCCCAGCCCAGCAGCAGGGTGCAGAGCGCTACCAGAGGCCAGGAGCGCCATTGCAGGTAGGGCGTCAGGTTGTGCATGGGCACCACTTCGCCATAGAGGATGCCGCGTTCGAACTGGGGGATCTGCACGGTGATCTTGCCGAACGGGTCGATCAGCCCGGTGACGCCGTTGTTGGTGGCGCGGATCATCCAGCGGCCGGCTTCCAGGGCGCGCATCTGGGCCATCTGCAGGTGCTGCAGGGGGCCGATGGACGTGCCGAACCAGGTGTCGTTGCTGATGGTCAGCAGCAGGTCGCTGCGGGCCGACAGACTAGCGGCGAACTCGGGGTAGACCACCTCATAGCAAATGAAGGGCGCGACCTGGTAGCCCTTGGCTTGCAGCAAGGGTTGGTCGGCCGGGCCACGGGCGAAGTCGGACATGGGCAGGTCGAAGAAGTCGATCAGGCCTCGCAGCAGGTCCTGTAGCGGTACATATTCGCCAAAGGGCACCAGCTTCTGCTTCAGGTAGGTGCCATCGCCCTCGCCAGTCACGGTGATGCCATTGAAGTAGCGCTTCTCGTGGTGCACCAGCTGGCGTACCGGTACTCCGGTGATCAGCGCGGAATGACGATCGGCGGCGAAGTTGCCCATCATCGACAGATAGCCCTCGGCCGACTCCTTGAGCACCGGGACTGCGGTCTCCGGCCACACCAGCAGGTCCACGCGCTTGCTGGCCAGGCTCATGTCGCGGTACAGCCCCAGTTGCGCATTGAGCTGGGCAGGGTCCCACTTCATGCTCTGTTCGATATTGCCCTGGATGGCCGCGACCGACAGCGGCTCTCCCGCTGGACTGGTCCAGGCGTGGCCCTTGAGTGCCAGGCCGGCTACCCAGGGGGCCGCCAGCAGTACCAGCCCTGCCGCGATGAAACCCTTGCGGCCGTTGCCGATCAGGCGTGGCAGGTTGTAGAGCAGGGCGGCGGTCAAGGCCAGGGCGAAGGAAATCAACCAGATGCCGCCTAGCGGCGCGAGCCCGGCCAGGGGGCCGTCCAGCTGGCTGTAGCCGGAATAGAGCCACGGGAAGCCGGTGAGGAACCAGCCTCGGAAGGCTTCCTGGCCCAGCCACAGGGCGGCGAACGCCAGGGCATCGGCCAGTGGCGCTTCGTTGCGTCGTAGCCAGCGGGCCCAGAGCCAGGCGGGCAGGGCGAAGAACCAGGCGATGGCGGCGATGAAGGCCAGCATCAGCAAGCCCGCAAGCAGGACCGAGGCACCACCGTAGGTATGGATGCTGACATAGATCCAGCTGGTGCCGGCGCCGAACAGGCCGAAACCGAAGCACCAGCCCCGGCCCAGGGCCTGGCGTGGGGTCAATTGCCGCAGGCCGGCGTAGAACAGGCCGACGGCCAGCAGCGCCAGTGGCCAGATGTCGTAGGGGGCCAGGGCCAGGGTGGTGATGGCGCCAGCCGCGACGGCCAGCAGGTTGCCGGGCCAGCCGGGTTGAAGCGAGCGCTGCAAGAGGCGTTTCATCAGCTCTTTCCTGTATCGCACCGGGCAGGGCGCGAGGAGATGGTTCGGGTTGGTGCAGCTGAGCGTCGAATCACGCAGCCCTTCACCGCTGGCCCCTGCGCAGGCCCCCTGCCGGCTGCCGATCGGTCGGCGGCAGGCAAGGTTTCAGTGGGAGGGGCGAGACGTCCAGTTCTCAGCGAGAGACGGGGGTCAGGCGCAGCAGGTGGATCCGCCGGCTGTCGGCATTGAGCACACGGAAGCGATAGGCGCCGATTTCAGTGATTTCGTTGCGTTTTGGCAAGTGGCCAAACGCACTCATCACTAGCCCGCCGACGGTATCGAACTCGTCGTCGGAGAAATCGCTGTCGAAGAACTGGTTGAAGTTCTCGATCGGCGTCAGCGCCTTGATCAGGAAGTCGCCACTGGGCAGCGGCTTGATGTAGCTGTCTTCCTCGACGTCGTGCTCGTCCTCGATATCGCCGACGATCTGTTCCAGTACGTCCTCGATGGTCACCAGGCCTGCCACGCCGCCGTATTCGTCGATGACGATGGCCATGTGGTTATGGTTGGCGCGGAACTCGCGCAGCAGCACGTTCAGGCGCTTGGACTCCGGCACGAAGGTGGCCGGGCGCAGCAGGTCCTTGATATTGAAGCTGTCGCCGTTCTCCTTGAGGATCAGGGGCAACAGGTCCTTGGCCAGGAGGACGCCCATCACGTCGTCATGGCTTTCGCCGATCACCGGATAGCGCGAGTGTGCGGAGTCGATGACCGCGGGCAGGAACTCCCGGGGAGTCTGGGTCGCCTTGATGCTGATCATCTGCGAGCGCGGGACCATGATGTCCCGGACTTGCAGGTCAGCGACCTGGATGGCGCCTTCGACGATGGCCAGCGCTTCGCTGTCCAGCAGTTTGTTCTGATGGGCTTCGCGCAGCAGCTCCAGCAGCTCCTGGCGGTTTTTCGGCTCATGGGCAAAAGCCTGGGTCAGTTTGCCCAGCCATGACTTTTGCCCGTTGCTCGATCGATCTTCGCTCATAGCGATTGCTCTGAATCCTTAGGTTGTTACACGTGGGTTGTTCAGCTTTCGTCGTCTGCATAAGGGTCGGGATGACCCAGTTCTGCAAGCAATGTACGTTCCAGGGCTTCCATTTCCTCGGCTTCGTCGTCATCTATATGGTCGTAGCCCAACAGATGCAAGCAGCCGTGAATCACCAAGTGGGCCCAGTGGGCCTCGAGCACCTTGCCTTGCTCGGCCGCTTCGCGCTCGACCACCGGGATGCAGATCACCAGGTCTCCCAGCAGGGGAATATCCAGCAGCTCATCCGGCACTTCCGCGGGAAATGACAGCACATTGGTGGCGTAATCTTTATGACGCCAGGTGTGGTTCAGCTCGCGGCCTTCGGCTTCGTCGACCAGGCGGATGGTCAGTTCCGAATCGGCGGTGCGCTGGCGCAGGGCCAGCTCGCACCACCGGCGGAACTGCTGGTCGCTGGGGGCCGGCTGTAGGCTGGCGCGCTGCAGATCGAGCTCAAGCATCGTGGCGGTTGTCCTTGTCGGCGGCGGCCTTGGCGGCTTCGTCGGCATTGCGCTGCTCGAAGCGCTCGTAGGCTTCGACGATGCGTTGCACCAGTGGGTGGCGCACCACGTCCTTGGGCATGAAATGCGTGAAGCTGATGCCCGGGACGTCGCCCAGCACCTTGATCACGTGGGCCAGGCCAGACTTGGTGCCCTTGGGCAGGTCGACCTGGGTGATGTCGCCGGTGATCACCGCCGTGGAGCCGAAGCCGATCCGGGTAAGGAACATCTTCATCTGTTCCACGGTGGTGTTCTGGCTTTCGTCGAGGATGATGAAGCTGTTGTTCAGGGTCCGGCCACGCATGTAGGCCAAGGGCGCGATCTCGATGACCTGGCGTTCGATGAGCTTGGCCACATGCTCGAAGCCGAGCATTTCATACAGCGCGTCGTACAGGGGGCGCAGGTACGGGTCGATCTTCTGGGCCAGGTCGCCAGGCAGGAAACCCAGTTTTTCGCCGGCTTCCACCGCCGGGCGCACCAACAGGATGCGACGTACTTGTTCGCGCTCCAGGGCATCCACCGCGCAGGCTACCGCCAGGTAGGTCTTGCCGGTACCGGCCGGGCCAATGCCGAAGTTGATGTCGTTGGCGAGGATTTCCTTGACGTAGCGCTGCTGGTTCAGGCCGCGCGGACGGATCATGCCCTTGCGGGTGCGCAGGGCGACGGCGGCGTCGGCCACTGAAGGGTTGTCGAGTTCTTCCACGGCGGATTCCTGGAGGAACAGGTGCACCAGGTCCGGCGACAGCTCGGTACCCTTGGTTTCCCGGTACAGGCGGCGCAGGAGGTTTTCCGCGGAGGTGGTGTGCTTGGGTTCGCCGATCAGTTCGAACTGGTTGCCGCGATTGCGGATTTCGATCGTCAGGCGCTGCTCGATCAAGCGCAAATGCTCGTCGAACTGCCCGCACAGATTGGCGAAGCGGCGAGCCTCGAAGGGCTCGAGGATGAAACGATGAGGTTCTATGGGTGCGTTCAAGGTCGTTTTTAGCCGCCCAACGGCAATTGAGATGAATTCAAGGATAACGCCAGCAGCCTGGGTGCGAAAGCTCTTATGAGGAGCGATGACTGCCGGTATTTCCCCTGGCCTCTGGCCCGGTCGGCAGGCTGGCTTGCGCCCAGGCCGGTTTCCTCGTCCCTACGTCAGCAACGAACCTCGTAGCGAGTGCGGTTGCGCGGAATCGATGTGCACGTCGGCGAACTGGCCGATCAGGGTCGGATCATCGCAACGGAAGTTGACGATCCGGTTGTTTTCGGTCCGCCCTTGCAGCTCTCCCGGGTCTTTCTTGGAGTAGTCGGTCACCAGGATGCGCTGGGTCGAGCCGACCATCTGTCGGCTGATTTCGAAACCTTGCTGATTCAACCGGTGTTGCAGGGCGTTCAGGCGTTCTTTCTTCAGCGCTTCCGGAGTGTCGTCCGCAAGGTCCGCGGCCGGGGTGCCAGGGCGCTGGCTGTAGACGAAGGAGTAGGAGAAGTCGAACCCCACGTCCTCGATCAGCTTCATGGTCTGCTGGAAGTCTTTCTCCGTTTCCCCGGGGAAACCGACGATGAAGTCCGAGCTGATGCAGATACCCGGCACCGCCGCGCGCAGCTTGCGCAGCTTGGACTTGTACTCCAGGGCGGTGTGGTTGCGCTTCATCGCGGCCAGGATGCGATCCGAGCCCGACTGGACCGGCAGGTGCAGGTGCTTCACCAGTTCGGGCACTTCGGCGTGGGCCTGGATCAGGCTGTCGGAGAACTCCAGCGGGTGCGAAGTGGTGTAGCGGATCCGCTCGATGCCGTCGACGGCGGCGACCACGCGGATCAGTTCGGCCAGGTCCGCAGTGCGCCCCTCGTGGGTCTGGCCACGGTAGCCGTTGACATTCTGGCCCAGCAGGGTGACCTCACGGACGCCGTTTTCCGCCAGGTGGATGATCTCGGCGATCACATCATCGAACGGCCGGCTGACTTCTTCGCCACGGGTGTAGGGGACGACGCAGAAGGTGCAGTACTTGCTGCAGCCTTCCATCACCGAGACATAGGCGCTGGGGCCGTCGATACGTGGCTCGGGCAGGTGGTCGAACTTCTCGATCTCCGGGAACGAGACATCCACCTGCGGCAGCTTGGTGGCCCGCGCGATGTCGATCATTTCCGGCAAGCGGTGCAGGGTCTGCGGGCCGAAGACCACGTCGACATAGGGAGCCCGGTCGCGGATGGCCGCGCCTTCCTGGCTGGCCACGCAGCCACCCACGGCGATCACCATTTCCGGGTTGGCCAGTTTCAGTTCGCGCCAGCGCCCCAGTTGGGAATAGACCCGGTCCTGGGCGCGTTCGCGGATGGAGCAGGTGTTGAGCAGTATGACGTCCGCGTCTTCGGCGCGCGCCGTGACTTCCAGGGCCTGGTTTTCGCCCAGCAGATCCACCATGCGCGAGCTGTCGTACTCGTTCATCTGGCAACCGTGGGTTTCGATGTAAAGCTTCTTGGCCATGGACCTAGGTCTCAGGTGATTCAAAGAACCGCGCATTATAGGGGGCATGTCCCCAGGTTCCTAGCATTGCGCGTCGGGTAGCTATGCTATAGTTCGCGCCCCATTTTTTTCCTCGACCTGTTGTCCGTCCGCCATGACCAAACGCGAAGCTCCAATCTACAAGGTGATTTTCCTCAACCAGGGCCAGGTGTTCGAGATGTACGCCAAGCAGATCTATCAGAGCGATCTGTGGGGATTCCTGGAAGTCGAGGAATTCGTCTTTGGCGAGCGCACGCAGGTGGTGGTCGACCCCAGCGAAGAGAAACTCAAGGCCCAGTTCGAAGGCGTGGTACGCAGCTTCGTGCCCATGCATTCGATCGTGCGCATCGACGAGGTGGAGCGCCTGGGAACGCCGAAGATCAGCGAGGCCCGTGGCGTGGGCAATGTCATGCCGTTCCCGATGCCGATGCCCGAGAAGTAACGTCGTTCGATGATTGCTGGCCGTTCCAGGTGAGCGGCGGCCGTCTTGCTGGCCAATGGCTGGCCGAGGCGGTCAAGGCAGGGGGGAGAAGGGCGAGCGGCCGTCGGCGCTCTGCAGTTCCAGCAGGTATTTACGGAAAATCTGTCCCAGCACCTGGGTGGCGACTTCCAGCTCGTCGCGCTGCATGTGCTCGGCGACTTCGTCGGCGGTATCCAGGGCGTCTTCGGCGCCATTGACCGCAGCCATCTTCAGCACGATATAGGCCTGCACGTTGTTGGCCGGTACGCCTTCGCCGTGGAAGAACATGGTGCCGAGCTTGAACTGCGCCTGGGCGTGGCCTTGCAGGGAAGCTTTCTCGAAGTAGCTCAGGGCCAGGTTGAGGTCGCGTGGCGCGCCCTTGCCCTCGTAGTAGAACTCACCCAACTCGTATTGCGCCTGGGCATCCCCTTCATCGGCGGCCTTCTGGCACGCGGCGAGAGCCTCGGCCTGTTCCTGTGCCTGGGGATCGAGGGTGCAGCGACCCAGCGCTGGGATCAACAACGAGTTGCCGCCTGCTTGTGCGTGCGCGAGCAGGGGTTGAAAGAGCAACAGGCAGCCCAGTGTCAGGGCGCGGCCGGTGCGGTTCATGGGAATCGACTTACCTCTGAGGGGCGCGCGGCCCAGCGTGGGGCCCAATAAGCGCGCATTATGAAATAAGCAGGGCCCACCTTACAAAGTCTTTACTCGTTTTTCTGCCGCATGGGCGCGATAGTCGCCGCTTTCGCCAGTATTTCTCCGGTCGGAGGAAGCAAAGTCCGCGTAAAGAGCGTGGCGGACGCTGAGGATCGCAGCGTCCGCCGGCCAGGGCATCACTTCAAGGCGGCGAAGGCGCGTTCCGCGGCATCCAGCGTCAGCTTCAGCTCGGTCTCGCCGTGGGCGATCGAGGTGAAGCCGGCTTCGAAGGCGCTTGGCGCCAGGTAGACGCCGCCTTCGAGCATCAGGTGGAAGAAACGCTTGAACAGGTTGGCGTCGCTGGCCATCACGTCGTCGAAGGTGACGATGTCGTCGGCGCCGCTGAAGTACAGGCCGAACATGCCGCCCGCCTGGGTGGTGACGAACGGGATGCTGGCGGCATCGGCGCGTTGCTGCAGGCCTTCGAGCAGGCGGCTGGTGTAGTCGCTCAGCTCGGCGTGGAAGCCCGGGCGGCTGATCAGGCGCAGGGTGGTCAGGCCGGCCGCCATGGCCAGAGGGTTACCGGACAGGGTGCCTGCCTGGTAGACCGGGCCCAGGGGAGCGATGCAGCCCATGATCTCGCGCTTGCCGCCGAAGCAGCCCACCGGCATGCCGCCACCGACGATCTTGCCGAAGGTCGAGAGATCCGGAGTCACGCCATAGTGGGCCTGGGCGCCGCCGAGAGCGACCCGGAAGCCAGTCATCACTTCGTCGAAGATCAGCACCACGCCGTGTTTGTCGCACTGCTCGCGCAGGCCTTCGAGGAAGCCTGGCGCCGGCGGTACGCAGTTCATGTTGCCGGCCACCGGTTCGACGATGATGCAAGCCACGGTCTGGCCGACTTCGGCCAGGGTCTTCTCGACGGCGGCGATGTCGTTGAACGGCAGGGTCAGGGTGTGCTTGGCGAAGTCCGCCGGAACCCCGGCCGAGCTGGGCACGCCCTGGGTCAGCAAGCCGGAGCCGGCCTTGACCAGCAGGCTGTCGGAGTGGCCGTGGTAGCAGCCTTCGAACTTGATGATGGCGTCACGACCGGTATAGCCCCGCGCCAGGCGGATGGCGCTCATGGTGGCTTCGGTGCCGGAGCTGACCATGCGCACCATCTCCATGGACGGCACGATGGAGCACACCAGGTCGGCCATCTCGGTCTCCATGGCGGTCGGCGCACCGTAGGACAGGCCGTGTTCCAGCTGCCTGCGTACGGCGTCCAGCACTTGCGGGTGGCTGTGGCCGAGGATCATCGGGCCCCAGGAGCCGACATAGTCGACATAGCGCTTGTCATCTTCGTCGGTGACGTAGGCGCCTTCGGCATGCTTGAAGAACAACGGAGTGCCGCCCACGCTGCGAAAAGCGCGGACCGGCGAGTTCACGCCACCGGGGATGTGTTTCTGGGCATTGGCGAACAATGTTTCGGAACGAGACATGGCAGGGCTCTCAAAAAATATCAAAGATCGAACAGGGCATTGAAGGCGCGGGCACGATGGGTTACCTGCTCGGCGCTATCGGCACCGAACAGCCCGTGGACCACGGCCAGCAGGTCGGCGCCATGGCTGACCAGCGGTGCTGCGTTATCCAGGGTGATACCACCGATCACGCAGATCGGCAGTTGCAGGCTGGCACGGGCCTGGTCCAGCAACTCGAGGCTGGCGGTGGGCACGCCGGGCTTGGTGCTGGAGTTGAAGAAGCGGCCGAAGGCGACATAGCTGGCGCCTTCGCGCGCTGCTTGCTCGGCCAGTGCCAGCTGGCTGTGGCAGGTGGAGCCGATGATCGCCTGGCGGCCCAGCAGGGCCCGGGCCGGGGTCAGCGGGCCGTCGGTCTGGCCCAGGTGCACGCCAGCGCCGATGCGCGCCGCCAGTTCGGCGTCATCGTTGATGATCAGCTGGGTCTTGTAGCGCTCGCACAGGCCCAGCAACGCTTCGGCTTCCCGCAGGCGACGGGCCTGGTCGTCGCTCTTGTCGCGGTACTGCAACAGGGTGACGCCACCATCGAGCGCTGCTTCCACGTATTCCAGGAGCTTGCCGGCCAGCAGCTGGCTATCGGTGATGGCATACAGACCACGTAGTTTCATAGGGCGAGCCTCATGGCATTACGAGCAGAAATCCAGCGGCAAGCGGCGTGGGACGAATTGCCCGCGCCCCAGTTGTTCAGCGTCGCGCAGGGTCCGCCAGGTGTAGTCCAGGGCTGTCTGCACGGCGCTGGCCAGGTGCTCGCCCTGGGCCAGGCGGCCGGCCAGGGCGCTGGCCAGGGTGCAACCGGAGCCGTGGTAGCTGCCCGGCAGGCGCTGGCAGGTATAGGTTTCACGCAGGCCCTCGCGGCTGTACAGGCGGTTGTGCACTTCGTGCTCGTCGCCATGGCCGCCGGTGATCAGCAGGTGCTTGACGTAGGGTAGGAGTTTTTCGGCGCATTGGTCGGCGGTGCCTTCGGGCAGTTCCGCCAGGATCCGGGCTTCGGGGAGGTTGGGGGTGGCGATGGTCGCCAGGGGCAGCAAGCGTTCGCGCATGGCGTAGCCCACTTCATCCTTGCCCAGCCGGCCGCCGCCGCCGGCGCGCAGCACCGGGTCGCAGACCAGGGGCAGGTGCGGATGCGCCTGGAGCAGCTCGACCACGGTGTCGACCATTTCCAGGGAGCCGAGCATGCCCAGCTTGACCGCGGCCACCGTGGAGTCGTTGAGCACGGCATTGGCCTGGGCCAGTACCCACTCGCGATCCAGGACGCGGAAATCGCTGACGTTGACCGTGTCTTGCACGGTCAGGGCGGTGACAGCCGGAGCTGCGTGGCAACCCTGGGCCAGCAGGGCTTCGATATCTGCCTGCAAGCCGGCGCCGCCACTGGGGTCGTGGCCGGAGAGACAGAGGACAACGGGGCGGGAGCTGTAGGTATTCATGGGCGGCGAGCTTACCACCAAACGCTTTTTTGCGTGGCGCCTGGCGCGGAATGATCCATGGGACTGTTTTTCTGCCGCCAATCCTGACCGAGGCAACAGCTCTAGTATGCGGGGTTGCGCTGAAAAGCCTGTTCTAGAGCCTTTAGACTAATATTCTCAATAGTGTTCAATGGCCATCAGCGGCTATGCTAGAGTGGTTTCAAACCAATAACAGGTCATGCTGGTTGACGTCTTCTCAAAGGGAAATGGGGGGCTTCCTGACACAACCGGACAAGCCACGCCGGGGCTTTAATGCGCTATTTGCTGATGTTGCTGTTAAGCCTGCCGATGCTGGCTGGTGCCGTCGAGTTCGACGAGTTCACCCAACGCCTGCCCTTGGGGCGGGTGATGCAAGTCCTCGAGGATACAAGTGGCCAGGCGACGATCGCCGATGTCAGTTCCGGAGCCCTGTCCGGAGCCTTCAAGGCCCACGACCAGGACACGCTCAATGCCGGCTACTCGCGCTCGGCATTCTGGCTGCGGATCGACCTGGACTACCGCCCCGCGAACCCCGCCGCGCAACGCAGCTGGCTGCTGGAATTGGCCTATCCCCCCCTGGACCGCCTGGACCTGTACGTCCCCGATGAAAGCGGCGGTTATCGTTTGGCCGGGCGCACCGGTGACGCCTTGCCCTTTCGCAGCCGGCAGATCCACCAGAACAACTACCTGTTCAGCCTGAATTTCTCGCCCCACGAACACAAGACCGTCTACCTGCGCCTGGCCAGCGAAGGTTCGATCCAGGCGCCGGTGAGCCTCTGGTCCAGCACCGCCTACCTCGAGGCCCAGCCCGTCCGGCTGTATGTACTGGGGCTGATCTACGGGGTGTTGCTGGGCATGCTGGTGTACAACCTCTTCATCTACCTCAGTGTCCGCGACACCAGCTACCTCTACTACATCGTCTATATCGCCTCGTTCGGCCTGTACCAGCTCTCGGTCAACGGCGCCGCAGTGGAGTATTTCTGGCCCGATAATCCCTGGTGGGCCAACGCCGCGACCCCCTTCTTCATCGGCTCGGCCGGCTTGTTCGGCAGCCAGTTCGCCCGCAGCTTCCTGCAAACGGCCCGGCATAGCCCCTGGGTCGATCGTGTCTTGCTGGCGCTGATGGCCTTCGGTGCCGTGGTCATGGTCCTGTCGCTGATGACCAGCTACGCCCTGGCGCTGCGTCTGGCCACCACCCTGGCCCTGGTCTTCACCGTGGTCATCTATGTGGCGGGGATCGTCGCCTGGTGCCGTGGCCTGCGAGTGGCGCGCTATTTCATCATCGCCTGGTCGGCCTTCCTGTTCGGTGGCGTGATCAATACCCTGATGGTGCTCGGCTACCTGCCCAACGTGTTCCTGACCATGTACGCCAGCCAGATCGGCTCGGCGATCGAGGTGGCTCTGCTGTCCCTGGCCCTGGCCGACCGGATCAACTCGATGCGCGAACAGCAGGCCCGGACCCTGCAGGACGCCGGGCAGAAGCTGGAGGTACTGAACCAGCAACTGGCCCATAGCAACCGGCTCAAGGACGAATTCCTGGCCACCCTGACCCATGAACTGCGCACCCCGATGAATGGCGTCATCGGTTCCCTGGAACTGATGCAGACCCTGGAGCTGGACCCGGAGCTGGAGCAGTACCAGCAGACCGCCGCCGGCTCCGCCCGGGACATGATGCGCATGGTCAATGGCATCCTCACCCTCACCGAACTGCAGGCCGGCAAGCTCACGGCGCAAAGCCAGCCGTTCAGCCTGCGTTCGTTGCTCAGTGCCTTGCAGGCCCAGTTCGGCGCGAGCGCCGCGAACAAGTCGTTGTCGTTCCGGGTCGACTTGGGCGGCGGCATTCCCGATCGTTTGCTGGGCGATCGCTGCAAGCTCAGCCATTGCCTGGAGTGCCTGCTGGAGAATGCGGTCAAGTTCACCCCGGCTGGGGGCGTGATATTGCGTGTGGTCAGCAGGGCCGCTCCGGCTGGGCGGGTGAACCTGATCTTCGAGGTGATCGATAGCGGCATCGGCTTCGTCAACCTCGACGAAGCCACCCTGTACCAGCGTTTCTTCCAGCTCGATGGCTCCATGACCCGCGAATACGGTGGCCTGGGAATCGGCCTGGCGATCTGCCGGCAGTTGGTGGAATTGCTTGGCGGGCAGTTGACCCATGAATCAACACCAGGCCAGGGCAGTTGCTTCCGCCTGCATGTGGCGCTCGACTCCCAGGAGCCGGCGGCCCGTTCGTCGGCCGTCGGTTCGCGGCGCCTGCCCGAGGATTGCACCGTGTTGCTGGTGGACGACAACGACGTCAACCAGTTGGTGCTGCGGGGCATGCTGCTCAAGCTGGGATACCGGGTACGTACCGTCGCCAGCCCCACCGATGCCTTGCAGGCTTTGGGGCGCGAAGCCATCAGCGCGGTGCTGCTGGACGGTCAGATCAATACCTCCCAGGTGGGAGCGTTCCGCCTCCAGGCCCAGGCCTTGCCGGGTTATGCCCGTTTGCCGATCCTGCTGGCCTGCGTTCCCGGTACAGAGGGCTGCATCGGCGGTTCCGGGGCCGATTACCTGGGAAAGCCGGTGAAATTCGAAGAACTGCAAACCGTGCTGGCCAAGTGGCTATTACGGGAAGAACAAGGCGAAAGCGCCGATGTTTAGGCGGATATGCCACTTTGAACGGAGGGAGGCGGGTGCTTAACTGGGGTCTTGGCACACCCTGAAGGAGCCCCGTGATGAACCTCCACCAGTTCGCTGAAACCCACGAAGTCACCAACCAGCCACCCGCCCTGGACGGCATCAACCTCTATCGGATCGACCTGCCATTGCAACAGTGGCTGCGCCGGTTCGATGCCGGCTGGGCCGAGTCCCGGGTCGATGCCTATGGTGCCCTGGCCGGCGGGCCGCTGATGGAGGCGGGGTTCCTGGCCAACCAGAACAAGCCGGTGTTCAACAGTCATGATCGCTTTGGCCACCGGATCGACCTGGTGGAGTTCCACCCGGCCTACCATCAGTTGATGCAGGCGGCGATCGAAGGCGGCCTGACCTCTCTGCCCTGGACCCACCCCAAGCCTGGCGCCCATGTGGCGCGGGCCGCCATGACCTACCTGCACAGCCAGGCCGAGGCCGGCAGCGGTTGCCCGCTGACCATGACTTTCGCCTGCGTGCCGGCATTGAAGCTGCAGCCGGACATCGCCGAACAGTGGTTGCCGAAGATCCTCGCCACCGAGTACGACCCGCGCAACGTCGGCATGCAGCACAAGGCCGGGTTGACCATCGGCATGGCCATGACCGAGAAGCAGGGTGGCACCGACGTGCGCGCCAACACCACCCGGGCCTACCCGGTGGGGGCCACGGGGCCGGGGCAGGCCTATGAGCTGGTGGGGCACAAGTGGTTCTGCTCGGCGCCGATGTGCGATGCCTTCCTCACCCTGGCCCAGACCGACAAGGGCCTGACCTGCTTCCTGCTGCCCCGGCATCGTCCTGACGACAGCCGTAACCAGTTCTATATCCAGCGCCTGAAGAACAAGCTGGGCAACCAGTCCAACGCCTCCAGCGAAGTGGAGTTCCGTGGCGCCCTGGCCTGGATGGTCGGCGAGGAAGGGCGGGGCGTGCCGACCATCATCGAGATGGTGGCCATGACCCGCTTCGACTGCATGGTGGGTTCCAGCTCGCTGATGCGCCAGGCCCTGACCCAGGCCAGCCACCATTGTGCCCATCGCAGCGTCGGCGGCCGGGTCCTCGGCGAGCAGCCGCTGATGCAGAACGTGCTGGCCGACCTGGCCCTGGAGAGCGAAGCGGCCCTGGCCCTGAGCATGCGCATGGGCCGGGCCCTGGATCATCAGGATGACGCCCAGGAAGCGAAGTTCTCGCGCCTGGTGACGGCGGTGGGCAAGTATTGGATCTGCAAGCGGGCCCCGGCCATGATCAACGAAGCCGCCGAATGCATGGGCGGTGCCGGTTATGTCGAGGACAGCATCCTGCCGCGGTTGTACCGCGAGGCGCCGGTGAACTCCACCTGGGAAGGCTCCGGCAACGTCCAGTGCCTGGATGTGCTGCGGGCCCTGTCGAAGGAGCCGGGCGTGCTCGACGCGCTGTTCGCCGAGCTGGGCGATGGCCATGGCGACCGGCGCCTGGCCAGCCATATCGCTGGATTGAAGGAGAGCTTCAAGGACACCGATGATATCCAGTACCGCGCTCGCCAGCTGACCGAGGACGTTGCCCTGGGGTTGCAGGCCAAGCTGCTGCTGGAGGCCGGCAACCAGGTGGTCGCCGATGCCTTCATCGCCAGTCGCCTGGGTGGCCAGTCCGGTCGGGCCTATGGCACCCTGCCGCGGGGGCTGGATGTGGCCGCCATCGTCGCTCGCTCAACGCCACAAGGCTTCTGAGGGGCATGAGGGCCGGCTTGCCGGCCCTGGCCACGATGCCACTGTTTCCGTGGGGCGAGGTTGCAGGCAAGATGGACGCCTGCAAGATCAGAACACAGGGTGCTCATCGTGACCGAAGCTTTTATTGTCGTTCAATCCGCCGAACAAGCCGTGGATCGGCTGGCTGCTCTGCACGAGCGGGCCACCACGGCGCTGAGCCAGGCGCTCAAGCGTTACCTCAAGGAGCGCATCGAACCGGATGCCGAGCAGCGCGCGTTGTTCCGTTATCCCGAACTGCGCCTGACCTATCACTGCCAGGGTGAAGTGCCGCAGACCACCCGGGCCTACGCCAAGGTCCAGCTGCCAGGCACCTACAGCGTCACCGTCACCCACCCCGCGGCCTTCCGCAATTACCTGCTCGAGCAGCTGGAGCCACTGATGCACGATTTCACCGTGACGGTGGAAGTGGGGGTCAGCGAGCAGAACATTCCTTATCCCTATGTCGTCGAGCAGGGCGATGAACTGGCCGGCTCCGGCGTGACCGCCGCGGCCCTGGCCCGGGTTTTCCCGAGCACCGACCTGTCGGCCGCCACCGATGGCATCGCCGACGGCCTGTACAACTGGGAAAACGCCAATCCGCTGCCGCTGGCGTTGTTCGACGCCGCGCGGGTGGATTTCTCCCTGCGCCGCCTGGTGCATTACACCGGCAGCGACTGGCGCCATGTACAGCCGTGGATCCTGCTGACCAACTACCACCGCTACGTCGACCAGTTCATCGTCCATGGCCTTGAGCAACTGCGCAGCGATCCGCGCTTCGTGCGCATGGTGCTGCCGGGCAACGTGATCATCGAGAAGGGCATGGACCACGGCGAGGCCTCGGCCATCGCCGCCGGCGTGGTCTGGCATCGCTACCAGATGCCGGCCTATCACCTGCAGGCCAGCGATGGCCACGGCGTGACCCTGGTGAACATCGGCGTCGGCCCGTCCAATGCCAAGAACATCACCGACCACCTGGCCGTGCTGCGTCCGCACTGCTGGCTGATGATCGGCCACTGCGGTGGCCTGCGGCAGTCCCAGACCATCGGCGACTATGTGCTGGCCCACGCCTACATGCGCCGCGACGGCATCCTCGACCGCGTGGTGCCGCCGAACATCCCGATCCCGGCCCTGGCCGAGGTCCAGCTGGCGCTGCAACAAGCGGCGGCCAACGTCACCGGGGAGAAGGGCGAGCAACTGAAGAAGCGCCTGCGCACCGGCACCGTGCTGACCTACGACGACCGCAACTGGGAATTGCGCTGGGCCGAGGAGCGACCGCTGATCAACCTGTCCCGGGCCGTGGCGGTGGACATGGAAAGCGGCACCATTGCCGCCCAGGGCTATCGCCTGCGGGTGCCCTACGGCACCTTGCTGTGCGTTTCGGACAAGCCCCTGCACAGCGAGATCAAGCTGCCGGGCTCGGCCAACGCTTTCTACGAGCGCGCGGTCAGCCAGCACCTGAAGATCGGTATCGAGGCCGTGGACCTGCTGCGCAGCGAACTCAACTCCCTGCACTCGCGCAAACTGCGCAGCTTCGACGAGCCACCGTTCCGCTGATTGCCTGCCCATGGTCATTTGGCGATCAGGCCACTAGCATGGTCAGTCCTGATCGCTGAATGTTCCCGCCTCTATGTCTCGTCCGCCTCGCCCCGCTTCCCGCCGCCCCGGCGCGAAGCCGTTTTCCGCTCCCCCTGCCAAGCGCGTGGCCAAGGCGCCGCCTGTCGAGCCACGGTTGATCCTGTTCAACAAGCCGTTCGATGTGCTGACCCAGTTCAGCGACGGCGAAGGCCGGGCGACGCTCAAGGATTTCATCGCCATTCCCGGGGTCTATCCCGCCGGGCGCCTGGATCGTGACAGCGAGGGCCTGTTGCTATTGACCAATGACGGGCAATTGCAAGCGCGCATCGCCGATCCCAAGCACAAGCTGGCCAAGACCTATTGGGTGCAGGTGGAGGGCGAGCCCAGTGCCGAGCAGTTGCAGCGCTTGCGCGACGGCGTGGAGTTGAACGACGGCATGACCTTGCCGGCCCAGGCCCGGCAGTTGGAGGAGCCGCAGCTGTGGCCGCGCAATCCGCCGGTGCGCTTTCGCAAGAGCGTGCCGACCAGCTGGCTGGAACTGGTGATCCGTGAAGGGCGCAATCGCCAGGTGCGGCGCATGACGGCGGCGGTGGGCTTGCCGACCTTGCGCCTGGTGCGGGTGCGGATCGGTGACTGGACCCTGGATGGCCTCGATCAAGGCCAGTGGAAGGAAGTGCCGGCGCGGCTATAGGGCGCCGCTTTCGATCAGGCCGATCACCACGCTCTTGATGATGAACGCGGCTACGCCAAGACCCAGGACGAAGAACAGGATGAACGAGCCAAAACGTCCTGCCTTGGATTTCTTGGCCAGGTCCCAGACGATGAAACCCATGAAAATGATCAGGATGCTGACCAGGCCTGTCATCATCCACTCTTCGAATACTGCCGGATCCATCGAACATCTCCAGTGCGCGCAGGACAAAAAAAGCCGGGCGAGTATACGCCAAGCGTTCCGGCCCGGGCATTGATCTGCGTGCGTTACGTCGCCACAGCCCGGGGTCGCCTGGCGGCTTGCCGGATCAGTTGCGCAGGTGGGTCAGGGGTAGTTCGGTGCTATTGAGCACCTGGTTGAGCACGAAGCTGGAACGGACGCTGGTCACGCCTTCGATCCGGGTCAGGTGGCCCAGCAGCAGCTTCTGGTAGTGGTCCATGTCCGGCACCACCACCTTGAGCTGGTAGTCGGCATCCATCCCGGTCACCAGGCTGCATTCCAGCACCTGGGGCAAGTTGCGGATCGCCGACTCGAAGTTCTCGAAGCGTTCCGGAGTGTGGCGGTCCATGCCGATCAGTACATAGGCGGTCAGGCTCAGGCCGAGCATCTTGCGATCCAGCAGCGCGACCTGGCGGGAAATGTAGCCATCGTCTTCCAGCTGCTTGACCCGGCGCGAGCAAGGCGAGGGCGACAGGCCGATGCGTTCGGCCAGTTCCTGGTTGGAGATGCGGGCGTCGCGTTGCAATTCCGCCAAAATGCTCAGGTCATAGCGGTCGAGTTTGCTCATCATTCAGGCCTTTGTCTTAACTATTGCGTCGAATTATCTATCTAGGGTTAAAAATTGCGCAAGAGCTGTTTCGCGAAGCAATCTTCGCAATCCCCTGTCGCGAGGCGAGGCCTATTCTTACCACCAGAATCACTGCCCGGACATAGAGTCCACTGCGGCCCGCCGAATCAGGCCTGCCGCGGCCGCCAACCCCACAGGGTTGGGCAGGCCCCCGGGCTGCACCCTGTCCAGAAGACGGAGTGAGGTGAGCCGGTGCCACAAGTGCCGAGTACGGACAAAATCTCAAGGGGTGGCCGACGGGCCACCCTTTTTTATTGCCTGCGAAATAAGTTTCGTGACTGATAATCTCTAGCAGAACCGCCCTGGGCTTTTGCCAGTCTTATACTCAGGTCCCCCCATTCGCAGTGAGGAAGAGCATGAAGTCGCGCATCTGGCGTATGGCAGGTGTTGGTGTGTTGTGCGTGAGCGTTAGCGCGCAAGTGTTTGCCGATGAACGAGACGAACGCCGCCCTCCCCAGCAGGGAGAGCAGGCCGGAGGCCAGCGCGAACATGCTCCCGAGGGCCGCAGGGAGAACAACCAGGGCCATCCGGCATACCAGCAGCCGGCCCCGCAGCCACCCCGTGTGCAGAATGAAATCATCCGTGGCGACAACAGCCGCCAGTTCGAGCGCAGCCCTCAACATCAGGATGGGCAGTGGCAGGAACGGCCTCGCCACGAAGCCGAGCAGCAAGCACGGCCAACGCCGCCACCGGCCGCGAACCTGCCGATCCAGCCGCGCCCGGATACCGTGCGCCAGACCCAGGAACCACAACGCGGTTATTACCAGGACATCCCCCGGCGCAACGATTACAACCCGCACTGGCAGGTCGGCAATCCTGGCTGGCGCCCTGACCATCACCACCCCAATGACTATCGCTGGCCGGGTCGTCCTGATGGCCGTGGCAATGGTTGGGGCCCGGGGCCGCAATACCGCCCGGGTTATGTGATCGAGCGTTTCCCCGAGCGCAATGTTCGTGTGCCCTATCGTGGTCATGACTACTTCTTTTCGGGTGGCTACTGGTATCGCCCGCAGGGCAACCGTTATGTGGTGGTGACCCCGCCCTATGGTATCCGCGTCGGTTACCTGCCCGATTATGCGCGTGAGGTGTGGATCGGCAGTGCGCTGTTCTTCCTTGCCGCTGGTGCCTACTACACCTATGAAGCCAGTACCCAGGAGTACGTAGTGGTGGAGCCGCCGGCAGGGGGGCGCCGCAACCGGTTGGCAATGGCTATGACGTCATGGCCTACCCGGTCAACGGCCAGCCGCCGCAGCAGGTCGAGCAGGACCGCTACGACTGTTATCGCTGGGCGGTGCAGCAGAGTGGTTTCGATCCGGCCAGCGTGACCTACCAGCCGGCGCCCGAAGTGGTCCAGGCCTATCGCCAGGCCCAGGGCAATTGCCTGAGCTCACGGGGCTACCAGGTGACCTACTGAGCCCTGGCGGCCTCGACCACTTCCTGCGGGTCGGCGTGCACCAGCACTTCGGCCCGCGGGTAGGCGGCGTGGATCGCATCGGCGGCCTGGTCGCTGATGCCGTGGGCCACCCTCAGGGTCAGGTCGCCGGGCAGCTCCAGGTGCAGTTGGACGAACCAGCGGCTGCCGGAAATCCGCGTCCGCAAATCATGCGCGCCCAACACTCCAGGGACCGCACAGGCCAGTTCCAGCATGTGCTGGCTGACCTCGGTCGGCAGTTCCTCGTCCATCAGTACCGAGAAGCTTTCCCGGGCGATCTGGATCGCGCTCCAGAGGATGTACACGGCGATCCCCAAGCCGAACCAGGCATCCACCTGCTGCCAGCCGAAGGCCGCCAGGGCCAGGGCCAGGAGAATGCTGCCGTTGAGCATCAGGTCGGAGCGATAGTGCAGTGAGTCGGCCCGTACCGCGTTGGAGCCGGTGGCCCGGATCACCCGATGCTGCAACACCAGCAAGGCGCTGGTCAGCACCAGCGACAGGACGATCACCCCGATGCTCAGCCAGGGCGCCCCGACCGGTTCCGGGTGGTGCAGGCGCTCGACCGCCTGGAAGGCGATCAGTACCGCGCTGCCCGCGATGAACAGGGCTTGGGCCATGCCCGCCAGGGACTCGGCCTTGCCATGGCCATAGCGATGGTCATCGTCGGCCGGGCGCAGGGCGTAGTGCACGGCCAGCAGGTTGAGCAGCGAGGTGAAGCCGTCGAGCACCGAGTCGGTCAGGCCGGCGAGCATGCTCACCGAGCCGCTGAGCCACCAGGCCACGGCCTTGGTCAGGATCAGGATGCCGGCCACGGTCACCGAGGCGCGGGTGGCGAGGCGCAGGAGGCGAGCGTGTTCCGGGCTACCGATCATGGGGTTTCCTTGTGTGGCGGGTTCAAGCGGCCGGTTGCAGTCCGTACAGGGCCAGTTGTTGCACGCTGCCCTTGTGCTGGATCAGGCGTGGGTCGTCCAGCGGGAAGTGGCCCCCCAGCTCCTGTTCGAGGATGGCCTGCAACTTGCGTTTGTCGACTGTACCGTCGGCGCCGATGGCCTGCTGGAGTTTCTCCGGTGCGACCTGTGCGGTCTTGCCCGGCTCCAGGTAGATGGCGCCAGTGGCGAAATCGACGCCGAAGGCGATCAGCCCCGGGATCACGTAGAACAGCAGGCCCACGGCATCCAGCGCCACGATCACCGGATCGATCTTGCCGTCGATCTGGCCGCGCCGGTCGGGGAAGAAGATCGAGCCACAGGCGGTGAGCTGGGTCAGCAAGGTCGTCACCAGGATGCCGCCGATGACACGGTGGGGAATACGCATGGATATCTCCTAACAGGCATGAAGGCCCGGGCAAATGGTACGGGGGGGTGAGTCTCGTCGATCAGCACTCAGACCATGATCAGCCCCGGGCAGTTCGCCGTTATACTCGCGCCTCTGTTTTGGAGCCAGCATGAAATCCTTGCCGATCGATGAAGTTTTGCCTGCACTGCGTGACGCCTTGGCGACACGCCACGAAGCGGTGCTCGAAGCCCCGCCCGGCGCCGGCAAGACCACCCGCGTGCCCCTGGCGTTGCTGGACCAGGATTGGCTGGCCGGGCAAACCATCCTGATGCTCGAGCCCCGGCGCCTGGCCGCCCGTGCCGCCGCCGAGCGCCTGGCCAGCGAGCTGGGGGAAAAGGTTGGGGAAACCGTGGGCTACCGCATTCGCCTGGACAGCAAGGTCGGCCCGCGTACCCGTATCGAAGTGGTCACCGAGGGTATTCTCACCCGGCGCCTGCAGGACGACCCGGCCCTGGAGGGGGTCGGCCTGCTGATCTTCGACGAGTTCCACGAACGCAGCCTGGATGCCGACCTGGCCCTGGCCCTGAGCCTCAATGGCCGCGAGCTGTTCCGTGACGAGCAACCGCTGAAGATCCTGCTGATGTCGGCGACCCTGGAGGGCGAGCGCCTGTCGGCGTTGCTGGACGATGCGCCGATCCTGCGCAGCGAGGGGCGCATGTTCCCGGTGGCCCAGCGCTGGGGCCGGCCGTTCCAGCCCGGGGAGTTCATCGAGCCGCGGGTGGTGCAGGCGGTCCTGGAGGCGATCCATGACGAGAGCGGCAGCCTGCTGGTGTTCCTCCCGGGCCAGGCGGAGATTCGCCGGGTGCACCAGCAATTGAGCGAGGCCTTGGGCGAGCGGGACGAGATCCTGCTGTGCCCGCTGCATGGCGAGCTGGAGCTTGCCGCCCAGCGCGCCGCCATCGATCCGGCGCCACCGGGCAAGCGCAAGGTGGTGCTGGCCACCAACATCGCCGAGACCAGCCTGACCATCGACGGTGTGCGGGTCGTGGTGGATGCCGGGCTGGCGCGGGTGCCGCGCTTCGATCCCGGCAGCGGCATGACCCGCCTCGATACCCAGCGCATCTCCCGGGCCAGCGCCACCCAGCGTGCCGGTCGCGCCGGGCGCCTCGAGCCAGGAGTGTGCTACCGGCTGTGGTCGGCGGACCAGCAAGAACAACTGGCCGCCCATGCCAGCCCGGAGATACTCCAGGCCGATCTGGCCGGCCTGGCGTTGCAACTGGCGCGCTGGGGCGTGACGCCGGACCAGTTGGCCTGGCTGGATGCGCCGCCCGCCGCGGCTTATGCCCAGGCTCGGGAGCTGTTGATGCGCCTGGGCGCGCTCGACGGGGAAGGCAACCTGACCCGTCACGGCCAGGCCATGGCCGAGTTGCCGGCTCACCCGCGGATCGCCCATCTGTTGTTGCGTGGCCAGTCCCTGGGGTTGGCAGCGATGGCTTGCGATGTCGCGGCCTTGCTTGGGGAGCGGGACATCCTGCGGGGTGCCGACGCCGACCTGCACAGCCGCCTGGTGCTGCTCTCGGGTGAGGCGCGAGCTGCCCGTGGCGCCCAGGGTGGCGTGCAGCGGGCCCGGCAACTGGCGCGCCAATACCGCGGCTACCTGCGCGGCCAAGCCGTTGCGGCGGTGGCCGATCCCGAGCATCCACGCTGGCTCGGCGCCTTGCTGGCCCTGGCCTATCCCGATCGGGTGGCCCAGCAACGGCGCCCGGGTGGCGCCGAGTACCGCCTGGCCAATGGCCGTGCGGCCCTGTTCAGCGAGCCCGACAACCTGATGAAGCAGCCCTGGCTGGTGATCGCCGACCTGGGCAGCCGCCAGGGCCAGCGTGAGGAGCGGATCTACCTGGCTGCGCAGTTCGATCCAGCGCTGTTCGAGACGGTGCTGGCCGAGCAGGTGCGCAACGTCGACCAGTTGGACTGGGACGAGCGTGAAGGCCTGTTGCGGGCGGAAAGACAACGCAAGGTGGGCGAACTGGTGCTCAGCCGCGAGCCGCTGCCGGGCCTGGACGAAAGCGCCCGCTGCCTGGCCCTGGTCCAGCTGGTGCGGCGCAAGGGCCTGGAACTGTTGCCCTGGACCCCCGAGCTGCGCCAGTGGCAGGCCCGGGTGGCCCTGTTGCGCCAGCTGGAACTGGCCGCCAAGAGTGAAAGCCAGTGGCCGGATGTCAGCGATGCGGCCTTGCTTGAGGGGCTGGAGCACTGGTTGGCGCCGTACCTGGGCAAGGTCTCGCGCCTGGCCCACTTCGCCAACCTGGACCTGGCCGGCATCCTGCTCGGCCTGCTGCCCTGGCCCTTGCCCCAGCGCCTGGACCAGCTGGCGCCGCAGCACCTGAAGGTGCCGTCCGGCTCTTCGATCCGCCTGGACTACAGCGAGCAGCCGCCGATTCTCGCCGTGCGCCTGCAAGAGCTGTTCGGCCTGGCCGAAACCCCACGCATCGCCGACGGCCGCCAGGCGGTCAAGTTGCACCTGCTGTCGCCGGCTCGCCGACCGGTGCAGGTGACCCAGGACCTGGCGAATTTCTGGCGCAGCACCTATGCCGAGGTCAAGAAGGACCTCAAGGGCCGTTATCCCAAGCACTACTGGCCGGATGATCCGCTGATCGCCGAAGCCACCGCCCGGGCCAAGCCCAGGGGCACTTAGCAGGCCGTTGAAACACTACCTGCGTTGCCATCGCCTACGTTTTTCAACGGCCTGTTAGGTGCATCAACGGTCCTGCTGTCTCGGCACCGTTGTTGTCCCGAGCAGGAGCGTTCTGCCCGCGTCTTCTCTCGCCACTGCCTGTTTCGTTCCCCTTGAGAGGGGGCGCGGCCCGATCTGCCTGGATTTCAATACCTGAGCGGCTTGTCTTCGAGCGACGCCTTCGACGGGGGCGTCTGGTCTCGATTCACGTTTGAAAGCATCTGGAAAACGCTTCGAATCGCCGCAATCCAGGTTGGGGAGTGGACGAGTCGCAATAAAAATTAATGGATATTTCATGTTTATTAACACGAATTTAAAGATCTTTAAGTAATAAAAAACATGGGCGTTATTGTTTTTTATTTAATGGTTGGTCAATTAAATTGATCTAAATCAATTGGTTGTATTTTTATTCAGAGCTGGGTTGTTTCGATTTTGTACCGAATGGCTGATTTTTAGCGTGAATATTCAATTGACATTTCACGTAAAAAATCACGATTCTTGGCCATCGGCACCATAACAAGAGAGACAGCCCATGCCGCCTTGCCCCCTTCAAGCTCCTGTGCGTGGCCGACAACCCGCTGTCGCCTTGCCTCGCCACACCCTTGGCGTTTTTCGCGGCTACCGATCCTGGTGGCGCCAGCGGCATTTCCCTCCTGCCATCTAGTACCCAATCGCACCTGAGACGGAGAAAGTCCATGGATTCGCTTTGCCTGCATTCGGCGCCTGCTTCGGCGCTGGCCTCCGGACCGGCCTTCGAGGCCTTGCTCGACGGTATTCGTGATCGTGCCCGCCTGGGAGAGTTCGATCGCCAGCGGCATATTTCCCGTGACGTGATCGACGGGTTCAAGGCCCATGGTGTCTATCGTGCCTTGGTGCCGCGGCGTTTCGGCGGGTTGCAATGCTCACCCGGTGAGTTCTGCCAGATGATCGAGCGAATCTCCCATGCCGATGGCTCGGCGGGCTGGGTGGCCAGCTTCGGCATGAGTCCGGTGTACCTGGCGGCGCTGCCCCTGGCGACCATCGCCCGGATCTATGGCGACAACCCCGATACGGTCTTCGCCGGCGGCATCTTTCCAGCGCAACCGGCCGAAGTGGTGGCGGGCGGCTTCAGGGTCAACGGGCGCTGGAAATACTCCAGCGGTTCTCTGGGCGCCGATATCGTCGGGGTCGGTATCGCTCCGTGCCACGGCGACAAGCTCGACCTGCCGCGCCTGGCCGTGCTGCCCAAGGCCCAGGCGCGTATCGAGGAAACCTGGGACACCGTGGGTTTGCTGGGCACGGGCAGCCACGATCTGGTGGTGGAGAACGTGCGGGTGGACGAGGACTGGACATTCGTCCGTGGCGGCCTGCCCAATCTGGACGAGCCATTTTTTCGTTATCCATCGCTGGCCTTCGCCACCCAGGTGTTGTCGGTGGTCGGCCTGGGGGTCGCCCGGGCCGCCCTGGACGAGCTGTCGGCGATGGCCTGCGGGCGGCTATCGGTGACCGGGGCCCCTGCGCTGGCCGATCGCCCGCTGGCCCAGGTGGATGTGGCCAAGTCCGAGGCCGCGCTGCGTTCGGCCCGGGCCTTCTTCTACGAATCCATCGAGCGCGCCTGGAGCCATGTGCTGGCGGGCGATCCCGTACCGCAGGACATCACCAACCTGCTGCGCCTGTCCTCCACCCACGCCACGCGCATCGCCGCCGAGGTGGCACGCAACGCACAAATGCTCTCGGGCATGACCGGCATCTACCACGACAGTCCCCTGGCTCGCTGCGTCAACGACGCCCAGGTGGTCACCCAGCATGCCTTCATGGGCGATGTCACCTATCAGAACGCCGGAGCGATGTTCTTCGGCAAGCAGCCCCTGCCGGGCTACCTGTAACCCTCGAGGAGAAATCCCATGAACGACCGGAAGACCTTGCGCGTGCTGTTCTGCATGGGCATCAACCAGAACTTCTTCGATGCGCCGCGCGAAGAGCAGCTCCAGGTCTGGGCGGCCTTCAGCGCGATGTGGAACGGTATCCACGATCTGCCCGGGGTGAAGGTGCTGGGCAACATGGACGACGACCAGGGCATGGTCGGGCCGTCCGACGGTTATCCCTGGACCACCTACCTGTTGGCCGATGCGCCGGATATCGAGACCGTGCACGACGCCTGCAACCTGTTTCGCACCACCGCAGTGGGCCAGGGACCCTACAAGCTGTGGCGCTACGCCAAGGTCGAGGCGCGAATCGGTCGCGAGTTGGTGATCCAGCGTGCCTGAAGTCCCCCGAGCCCTTCTACAACGAGAATGCCGGCCTTCGACGCTGGCAAGGAGTACGCCGTGAACAACCTGATTCCCGCCGTCAACCTGGCGCTCGATCCTGCCGGGTTGGTGCAGGACGACCGCGTCCATACCTCCCTGTACACCGATCCGGCGCTGTTCGCTGCCGAACTGGAAAAGATCTTCTACAGCACCTGGGTCTGGGTCGCCCATGAAAGCGAAATCCCGGACGCCGGCAGCTACAAGAGCACCTACATCGGCAAGCAACCGGTGATCGTAGTGCGCGATCGCAAGCAGGCCATCCACGTCCTGCTCAATCGCTGCCGGCATCGCGGGGCCACGGTGTGCGAGGACAAGAAGGGCAAGGCCAACAGCTTCGTCTGTCCCTACCACGGCTGGGGTTATGCCCTCGATGGCTCGCTGCGCGGCATTCCCCAGCCGCAGAGCTATGGCGACTGCCTGGACAAGGCCGAGCTGCCGCTGGTCAGCCTACGGGTGGCGAGTTATGCCGGCATGATCTTCGCCACTTTCAAGGATGACATTGAGCCGTTGGAGGATTTTCTCGGCGCGGCGAAGAAATGGATGGACCTGTTCATGAAGCAAGGTGCCGGCTACGGCATCAAGGTGCCCGGCGAGCATCGTTTCCGCTTCCCTGGCAATTGGAAGATCCAGCTGGAAAACACTACCGACGCCTATCACTTTCCTCTGGTGCACAAGAGCTTTTTGTCCTCGGTCGACGAGCAGACCCTGAAGCTGTTCGATTTCGCCGAAGGCCCGGGCTACGTCGAGGACCTGGGCAACGGCCATAGCGTGATGGTGATGATCCCCGACCTGGTTGACCTGGAGGCCGACCTCGACAAACCCATCCCCGAGCGCTTCGCGGCCCTGGCCGCCGAGCTGCGTGACGAGGGCATCGACGAACCCCAGGTGCGCCGCATCGTGCGAGCCGTGGGCGGCTCGGGTTTCAACCTCAACCTGTTTCCCAACATCGCCTGCTCGATGGCTTTCTTCCGGGTGCTGCAGCCGATCTCGGTGACCGAGACCGAGATCCACCACGCCGTGATCACCATGGACGGTGGGCCGGCCGCGGCCAACCGCTATCGCCTGCGCCTGCACGAACACTTCCAGGGGCCCATGGGCTTCGGCACGCCCGACGACTCCGAGGCCTGGGAGCGTGTGCAGAAGGGCGCCAGCGCCGGTGAAGACCTGTGGATCATGCTCAACCGTGGCCTGCCGGGCGAGAGACCCAGCGCCGATGGCCTGGTTTCGGACGTGAGCGCCGAGACCGGTATGCGCGCTGCCTACCGGCAATGGAAAAAACTGATGTCGGCCTGAACCTGGAGAACCCCCATGAATCTGCAACTGCTGCAAGAAGTGAGCGCTTTCATCTGGCAGGAAGGCGACATGCTCGACCATGGCGAATACGACGCCTGGCTGGCGCAATGGACGGAAGAGGGCACCTACATCATTCCGATCAGGCCCGGGGAAGGCGACTACGAGAACAGCCTCAACTATGCCTATGACGACCACCACATGCGCGGCCTGCGGGTGCAGCGCCTGGTCGGCGGCGAGTCGATTTCCACCAGCCCGCGGCCACGTACGGTACGCACGCTCTCGCGCTTCCGGGTGCTTGACGATGACGGCGACCAGGTCACGGTGCGCTGTGCGCAGAACCTGCGGGAGTTCCGCAAGGACACGCTCAAGCACTACAGCGCCGACCTGACCTACACCCTGGTCAGGGCCGAGGGCCGATGGCTCATCCAGCGCAAGGTGATCAGCCTGATCAACAGCGACGATACCCTCGCCGGTATCGGCTACATCCTTTGAGGAGCCGGCCATGAACCAAGTCGCATTGGTAACCGGTGCAGGCCAGGGACTGGGCCAGCGTACCTGCGCGCGCCTATTGGCGGCGGGCTTCGATGTGGTGGTCAGCGACCGCGACCTGGAGCTCGCCAAGGCTAGCGTCGCGCAGTTGCAAGGGGCGGACGGGCGCCTGCTGGCACTTGAGCTGGATGTCGGCAGCAAGGCGGATTTCCAGCGGGGCCTGGCCCGGGTGCTGGAGCATTTTGGCGCCTTGCAGGTGGTGATCAATAACGCCGCCGTGACCAGGACCACGCCACTGATGCAGATCAGCCCCGAGGAGTTCGATGCCGTGGTTGGGCTCAACCTGCGCAGCGTGTTTCTCGGTTGCCAGGTGTTCGGTGCGTACCTGGCCGAGGCCGGCTACGGCCGGATCATCAACATGGCTTCCCTGGCCGGGCAGAACGGCGGCACCGCCACGGGCGCGCATTACGCGGCGAGCAAGGGCGCGATCATCACCCTGACCAAGGTCTTCGCCAAGGAATTCGCCGCCCGTGGGGTCACCGTCAACGCCATTGCCCCGGGGCCCATCGATTCGCCGGCGGTGCGTGCGGCGATCCCAGTCGAGCGCATGGCCGGCCTGCTGGCTGGCGTCCCGGTGCAGCGCCTGGGGGATGCGGACTTCATCGGCGACCTGATCGTGCAGTTGGCGCGGCCCGAGGCCTACTTCACTACCGGCGCCACCTGGGACGTGAACGGCGGCCTGTTCATGCGTTGATTTCCCGGGCGCCTGTTCGCCCCTGTCGTGATGAGGAATGCAGTCATGAATGAACAATTGTTGAAGGTCGTCGTGCGCAAGCGCGAGCTCCAGGGACACGATGTGGTCGTCCTCGACCTGGGGCATGTCGACGGCGCGACGCTGCCGGCATTCGAGGCGGGGGCCCATGTGGATATCCACATCGCTCCCGGCCTGGTGCGCCAATATTCGCTGTGTGGCGATCCGGCCGATGGCGCGGTATATCGCCTTGGGGTCCTGAAGGACCCCGCGTCACGGGGCGGTTCGCAAGGCGTGCATGAAATCCTGCTCGAGGGACGCGAAGTGCAGATCAGCATGCCCCGTAACCTGTTCCCTCTGGCGCCGGGGGCCGGGCGCAGCATTCTGCTGGGAGGCGGGATCGGCATCACGCCGATGATCGCCATGGCCCATACCCTGCATCTGCGGGGAGCCGACTTCGAGCTGCACTATTGCGCTCGCTCGCGCAGCCGCAGTGCCTTTCTCGCGGAACTGGCCAGCGCGCCGTTCGCCGATCGCGTACAGACTCATTTCGATGACGAGAGCCTGGAGCAGCGCCTGGATCTGGCGCGGGTGCTGGGGCCTGGCGCGGTCGGCACCCACCTGTACACCTGCGGCCCGGCGGGCTTCATGGACTGGGTGATCGCCGGCGCCCGGGAGCGGGGTTACGCCGAGGACCATATCCACAAGGAATATTTCCAGGTGGCGGTGGATACCCGCGGCGAAGACTTCGAGGTGGTCGCCGCCCGCAGCAACAGAAGCGTCCGGGTGGCCGCCGGCCAGAGCATCCTCGATGCCCTGGCCCAGGTGGGGATCAAGATCGAGATTTCCTGTGAGCAGGGGGTATGCGGAACCTGCTTGTGCGAGGTGCTCGAAGGCGAGCCCGATCACCGCGATGTGTACCTGACCGATGAAGAAAAAGCCGCCAACGACCAGATCCTGGTGTGCTGTTCACGGGCTCGATCGAAAAAACTGGTGCTGGATATCTGAGGGCAACGAGCATGGTAGACGTAAACCAATTTCGCAACGCGATGGCCCTGCTCGGTGGCGCCGTGACGGTGATCACCACCGATGGTCCTGCCGGCCGCTTCGGTTTCACCGCCTCGGCGGTATGCAGCGTGACCGATGTGCCGCCCACCCTGCTGGTGTGCATGAACCGTTCTTCGTATTCCAACGCCCAGTTCAAGGCCAACGGCGCGTTATGCGTGAACGTCCTGGCCGGTACCCACCAGGCGTTGTCGGGGGCTTTCGCCAACAAGGCATTGAGCATGGAGGAGCGCTTTGCCGCCACCGACTGGACGGTGCTGGAAAGCGGCGCGCCGGTAATGCAGGAGGCCCTGGTGAACTTCGATTGCCGTATCGCCCAAGTGCACGAGGTGGGCTCGCACAGCATCTTCTACTGCCAGATCCAGGGCATCCGCCACGGCGCTGGCGATGATGGGCTGGTGTACTTCAACCGGGCCTACCACCGGGTGTGCGAGGCCTCCAAGGCCTGTTGAGGCTCGGGAGCGTCGTGCGCCGATGGTAGCTACAGGCTTTCCAGATTGTGGAACACCACTTCCAGCATATGGTTCAGCCGCTGCACCTGGGCCTGGGTCAGGCCCTTGAAGCTGCGCTGGAACAGTTCATGGGTGATGTCCTGCATGCGTTCGACGGCGCGCTGGCCGGTCTCGGTAATGCGTACCTGGGTGACGCGGCCGTCCTCGGGGCTGGGGGCGGTGTCCACCAGGCCGTCGTCCTTCATGCGGTAGACGATCTTGGTGATGGTCGACAGCTTGGCGATGGCATGGGTGGAAATCTCGGAAATGCTCGATTCGCCGTTCTCCTTGAGGATCCACAACACGCGCCAGCGGGGCACGTCGAGGTCGACCTTCTTGAGCAGGCGTTCCATGTTCTGGGTATAGCGGCCGTGGGTCCGGGCCAGCCAGTAGAACGGGAAGTCTTCCTTGCGAAAGTCGCTGCTGGCAGGGTCGTGGTGGGGCTGACCGGGGTTCTTCGAGTTGCTCATCGATTCACTGCTTGTCCGTGGAGGGCCGCGCCATCATAGCCAGTTCGAGGTTCTGTGCCATATGGCGCGAACAGCCTGGTATAGGGCTGGGGAGTGCGACGATTTTACTGGAATATTCAGTTGATTGTTCAACTAGTCGTCAGGGGAGCCTGTCGCTAAGGAGCTGCAGGCCGATCCTGGAAAAAGGGGGGTGAAAATGACCATCATAGTTGAGTCACTGGACCTGGGCAGCAGCGGCCCCCGGGTCATGATCAAGGACACCATCGATGTCGCCGGCACCGCCACCCGTGCATCCAGCCGGGCCCTGGAGCAGGCGCCGCTGGCCGAGCGGCATGCCGAGGTGGTCGAGCGCCTGCTGGCCGCCGGTGCTCGCCTGACCGCCAAGGTGAGCCTGCACGAACTGGCGTTCGGCACCACCGGTATCAACCGTTACCTGGGCACGGCGGCCAATCCGCGGTTCCCGGGGCGCATCCCCGGTGGCTCTTCCAGCGGTTCGGCCGCCGCGGTGGCCGCCGGCCTGGCGGATTTCAGCCTGGGCACCGACACCGGGGGTTCGATCCGGGTCCCGGCCTGCTGCTGCGGGGTGTACGGTCTCAAGCCGACTTTCGACCGGATCAGCCGCCGAGGCGTGCTACCAGCGCGCAGCAGCCTGGATTGCGTCGGCCCCCTGGCGGCGAGCCTGCCCATGCTGATTCGCGCCATGGGCATGCTCGACCCGACCTTCAGCATGGCCCAGGTGCCGTCCCAGGCCCGGGTCGGGGTGTTGCCGGTGCCCGCCGCGCCGGCGATTCTCGAAGTCGTCCAGCATACGCTGGCGGCCAGCGGCCTGACCCTGCTGGATGTCGAGCTCGAGCATTTTGCCGCGGCCTATGACGCGGGCCTGGTGGTCATCAATCGCGAGACCTTCGAAGGCTGCGGCCATCTGCTGGCCAGTGGCCTGGTGGGCGCGGACGTTGCCGACCGACTGGCGGCCGCCGGCCAGACCAGCGATCAGGCGCTCGCCGAGGCCGAGGAGGTGCGCCGGCGCTTTAGCGCCGAGGTCGACCGCGTGCTGGCCAGTTGCGATGTGCTGGCCTTGCCGACCATGCCCGACTTTCCCCTGCGCGTGGAGGAGGCCGCCGATACCCGGGCGGTGCTGGGCATGACCTCGCTGGTGCGACCGTTCAACCTGTCCGGGCACCCGGCGCTGAGCATTCCGCTGGGCAGCGCGCAAGGATTGCCGGTGGGCCTGCAACTGGTGGCCGCCAAGGGCGCGGACGCCAAGCTGCTGGCGGTGGCGCAGCGGCTGCTGCTCGGCATCCATGACACCAGCGGGCTCTGACTCTTTACCGTGGTGCATTCCCCATTGCCGAACACGAGGTCCGGATGAGCGCTATCTCCCACTTGCAGGCCCGCCTGCGCTTCTTCGAAAGCCAGCAGGCGATCCGCGCCTGCATCAATCGCTACATGACGTTGTGCGATGCCCTCGACGCCCGCACGCCCCTGGATGAACTGGCCGGCCTGTTCACCCGCGAGGCGGTCTGGGAAGGCAAGGGCGCGCGCTACGCCGCGAGTTTCGGTGGCTACCAAGGTCGCGAGGCGATCCGCGCGATGTTCGCCACCTATATGAAGACGCCGGCGCACTTTGCCTTGAATGCGCATTTCCTGGCCAGCGAGGTCATCGAGGTGGACGGCGACCAGGGCCAGGGCAGTTGGATGATGTTGCAAGCCAGCAGCTTCACCGAGGGCGGTTCCCACCTGAATGCGGCCAGGTTGACGGTGCGCTTCGCCGTGGAAGAGGGGCATTGGCGGATCGCCCGTTTCCAGACCGAGAACCTGTTCAGCCGGCCCACGACGGCATGGCACAGCGATGCGCCGCTGCCGGTCCCGGGACAGGGCGGCTAGCCGTTTCCAGCGGCTGGATTTCTCGCGGTTGCCAGCCGCTCAGTCCGGCGGCCCGTCAAGGCCAGGCAGGGTGGCATGCCGGAAGTCCCGGGCACTGCAACCGAACCGTGCCTTGAATACCCGGCTGAAATAGGCCATGTCGGTGAAGCCTGCGCGATAGGCCAGGGTGCTGATCAGGGCGGTTCGTTGGGAAAGGCTGCCCAGTTGGTCGGCGCAGGCTTGCAGGCGGATATCGAGCAGGAAGCGGCCGAACGAAGTCTGCTCGTCCTGGAACAGGCTGTTGACGTAGCGCGGCGTGATCCCGAAGGTCCCCGCCACGCTGGCCAGGGACAGTTCGCTGTCCGCCAGGTTGGCCCTGACATGATCCTTGAGACGATACAGCAGCGCCGTCCGGCGAGCCGAAGGCTGGGCGATGCCCCTGCCGCGTTCGGCCAGGGCGGTGGCCAGGAGGTCCAGGCCCTGATGGCTCAGGCGGCGTCGCGATTCGCTGCTGACGCTGTCGTCGAGCCGGGCCAGGCCGCTCAGGTAGTCGAAGGCCAGGCATGCCACTGGGTCTTTTCGTGACAGCGTCAGGGCGGTCAGCCGCTCGATGTTACTGATGCGCTCGCGCAGGGCCTGGTGGGGGACCTGCAATACGGTCTGGCGAAAGTCGCCGGAAAAACGCAGCTCGTAGGGCTGGCGAGTGTCGTAGATGGCGAAGTCCCCCTGGTCCAGGACCGCCTCGCGACCATCCTGGATCAGTTGCGAACAGCCTGCGTGCGCGAGATTGACGAGCACGTATTCATCCGGGCTGCGGGCGATGCAATGCCGATCGCGGCGCACCAGTTGGCCGCTGGCACGTATGTCCACCACCCGCAGCATCTCCAGGTCATGGGCGCACAACTGTCCATCGAACGCCACCTGCGCGCCGATCCGGCACTCCAGCGGGACGAAGGTCGCGCACACCACTTCCTGCCAGAAGGCCTGGCGTTCGTGGGGACGGATAGCGCCTGTATCGAATCGAGTGAGCATGGCTTGGCGTCACGACAAGGCAAAGGAGGGCAATGAAGAATGCAATTCGAAGGCCAGCGGCCACTGTTCCCCCAGGGTCAAGCATCGCTTCCTCCAGGTCCTAATGGATCGCTTGGCGCTGCCCTTAACCTCTGGTCATCACCCGATGGAGGTCAAGACATGCAAGCCAAGATCAAGGTCGCCTGCGTCCAGGCGGCTCCGGTTTTTCTCGATCTGCAGGGCACGGTGGACAAGACCCTGGCCCTGATCGAGCAAGCCGCCAGCCAGGGCGCCCGGCTGATCGCCTTTCCGGAAACCTGGATTCCCGGCTACCCCTGGTTCCTGTGGCTGGATGCGCCGGCGAACTACATGCCGCTGGTGCAGCGCTACCACCAGAACTCCCTGGTGCTCGACAGCGAACAGGCCCGGCGGATCAGCGAGGCGGCACGCCAGCACGGCATCCATGTGGTGCTGGGCTACAGCGAACGCGACCACGGCTCGCTGTACATCGGCCAGTGGTTGATCGACGACCAGGGGCGCACCCTCGGGACTCGGCGCAAGCTCAAGGCCACCCATGTGGAGCGGGTGCTGTTCGGTGAAAGCGACGGCTCTTCGCTGGCCACCTTCGGCAGCAGCCTCGGTCAATTGGGGGCCTTGTGTTGCTGGGAACACCTGCAACCGCTCAGCCGTTACGCAATGTATGCCCAGCATGAGCAGATCCATGTCGCCGCCTGGCCGAGCTTCAGCCTTTATCGCCGCGGTACGGCGGCGCTGGGGCCGGAGGTCAACCTGGCGGCTTCCCGGCTGTATGCCGCCGAAGGCCAGTGCTTCGTGCTGGCATCCTGTGCCGTGGTGACCCCGGACATGCTCGATCTGCTGTGCGCCACCGACGAGCAGCGCGCGCTGCTGGAAGCCGGCGGTGGCCATGCACGAATCTTCGGGCCAGACGGTGCGGACCTGGCCAGCCCGCTGGACGAGCGTGAGGAAGGCATCCTCTACGCGACGCTGGATCCGGCCGCGCTGATCGGCGCCAAGCTCGCTGCCGATCCGGTCGGCCATTACGCGCGTCCCGACGTCACCCGACTGCTGTTCAACCGCAACGCCTACACCCCCGTCGTGGAATGTGACGCCACCAGCATCAGCGAAATTCTGGACATGGCACCGCAGGAGATCCTGTGAGCATCGAATCGGCTATTCCCAAGCACCTGGTGTGCCCGCGCCTTGAAGCGGCCAGTACTCCACACGATTACCAGGCGCCGTTTCCGGCCTGGGCGGCGCGCTTCACGCCTTTGGTGGAGCGGGTCGTGATGGCCTGTTTCGGCGCCCAGGCCCCCGGGCCGCTGGGGCTGGAAAGCCTGGCACCGTATATCGAACGGTTTGCCCTGGCGGACGGCCCCTTGTATTGGGACCCGGCGCAATGCCAGGACGCGACGGGAACGCACAATCTGGTGGCCATCGCCTATTGGGCCGATGTCGCGGCCTTCGAGCGTTGGCGCTGCGACAGCGGTTTCGACCAGTGGTGGCAGGCGCCGGAGCGTGAGACGGAAGCCACGGGCCGCTTCGTCGAGATCGTGACGCCGGGCCAGGAATGGTTCGAGACGCTGTTTTCGTCCCCGGATGGGGTCGAGGGTATCGCCCATCTCGCCAGTGGAATGAGTGGTGTGGTCCGTGAGCATGGCTATTGGGGCAGTGCCCGGGACCGGCTGCCTCGGGCCCAGGTGGACAAGCTGGTCGGTGCACGCGGCGATGCTGCGCAAAAGACCGGGACAGGTGCCCGGGTACGGGTGCCGGGGCGGGAGAACCTGTGCCTGATCCGCTCCGGCCAGGACTGGTCGGCCACATCGCGGCAGGAGCGCAAGCTTTACCTGGAGGATATCCAGCCGGTGCTGCAGGCCGGCATGGATTTTTTGCGGGACGAGGGGGGCGTCATCGGTTGCCGCAGTTGCCGCCTGATGCAGGTACTGGACGCCTGTACCGGCGCGCCACTGGAAAAGAGCTTCGGGCTTGTGCATTTCGAGGACCTGGCCCGGCTCGAGACCTGGGCCAGGTCCCATCCGACCCACCTGGCCATCTTCGGACGCTTCATGCGCTACACCCAGGCGCTCGACTTCCAGGTGGCGTTGCGGCTGTACCACGAAGTGGCGGTCATCCCGGCCAGCGCCCAATGGTTCGAATACATCAATTGCCATGGCCAGACAGGCCTGCTACGTGGCTGAACTTCAGGCGGGAGTGCGCTATGAAAAAGTCCATTGCTGCAGTGTTCTGCCTGCCGCTCGCCTTCGTTGACGCGGTCTGCGCCATGGAGACTGCGCCAGGCGACTATGAGCCGGTACCTGCCGGCAAGACAGCCTTGTTGATGTACTACCAGCAGGCCTGGAGCGCGTCGTTCTACCGTTCTGGCCATCGAGTCTCGGACGATTTCCGCCTGCGCTCCGACATGGGCCTGTTGCGCCTGGTGCAGTCGGTGCCGTTGAGCGACAGGCTCTATTGGGAGCCCCAGGCGATCCTGCCATTCGGCCATTTGCGCACAGGGGGCGAAGCCCGGGTACTGGGGAACGAGTCGGGGACGGGCGACCTGAACCTGGGATCGGTGGTCAAGCTGCGGCTGCCCACGCGCCATGGCGACATGCTGGGCCTTGGGGTGTTTGTCCAGGCGCCCACTGGCAGCTACGACCGGGACGATGCCCTGAACCTGGGGGAAAATCGCTGGCGCCTGGTACTGCAGGGCGCCTACGTGCATCACTTCGATGAACGCTGGTCGCTGGATACGGTGGCCGATGCCAGCTGGTACACGCGCAACCACGACTACGGTCCGACCGGGGCGAACCAGAAACAGAAGGCCCGTTATGAGTACCAGGCGTTCCTGCGCTATCAGTTGGCGCCGGCCACCACCCTGGGCTTTGGCGGTGGCTATGTCACAGGGGCGCGGACCTCGGTGGCCGGTGACGACCAGGGCGATGAGCTCAGGACTTCCTATGCACGCCTGACCCTGACTCACTTTCTGGTGCCCGATGTGCAGGTCCAGGTGCAATTGGGTCGCGACATGGCGGTGGAGCAGGGCTTCAAGGAGCGTGAGCGGCTGAATTTGCGGTTGGTGAAGCTGTTCTGATGCCGGGCATCGTTTCGCGGGCATGGGGCCTGTTTTTAAGGGGCGTCTTATTGGATGCCTTGGGCCGAACTGGAAGAGTTTTCGCTTGGGTCAGACGGGGTATTTCGGACCTCTCTGGGGGGCGACCATAGGCGATAAGTTGCGGCTATGTGACGGTCGTGGGTTCTTCCTGATAACGCTTTGAGGACAGTCATGCAATGCTCAAGAAGCCAGCGTAGTGGACGCAGATGGCTTGTTTCATTGATTGTTACATCAATCTTCTTTTATACGGGTCAGGCGTTGGCTCTCAAGTTGATTACTGATTCTCTTATCGAGGGTTATAGCGGTTGCTCTTATACGGACAATAACAATGGCACCAGTACCCTGACGGTTACTGTCTCTTGGAAGGAGGTCCCTTTAGAACTTATCGAGAAAAAGGCTTTTCGGTCTCGAGGAATACTGTTCTATACCTATGATGAGAACGGAAGACTCATGCCTACTTCGAGTGTGGCAACGTCGGCGACATTGAACGGGGTCCGATATTCGAACGCCATGGTAATAAGCTCAGGAGGATATGTGATCTATCTTGGGAATCGTGGAGATTGGCTGCAAACAGGTCCGTTTCTCAGCGATATTATCGTGACAGTCAAGAACAGCTCCGTCAGTCAATGGCCAGCAGTGGGGATTAGAGCGGGGATTTATACGAACGGCGATGATTATGCCGATATAAAAGGATTGGCTTATATCGCTCCAAGCAATAAAGGAGGGGAGTGCAAGGTTTTGATCGATCCCGGCGTGCCACCCCCTCCCGAAGATGTCCTCATCAATATGACCGCACCCGATTGGGACCTTGGCGAACTGGTCCGTGGCGGTGTGACGCACAAGTCCTTCAGTGCTCCGAAGGACCAGCTGTGTTTCAGCTACAAGGGTAATAACTACATCACTTACCAGGAGTACGTGATCGATGCGGGCAATCGCAACGGCCTGTCCGCCAACGGCAAGTACTTGCTCAAGCACCAGAATGCTCAGGCGCCCGGCTTGCCTTACCAGCTGACGCTGAATGAAGGTTCGAACAATGTCGTGCTGCCCAATCCGTCCAACCGGGTGTTCAAGCTCAACAGCAATGGCAAGACCTGCTTCAGGCCGACTTTCGATGTTTCCACCGAGAAGAACGCCAAGGGCGGTATCTATAGCGACATCCTGACCTTCACCATCATCGCCAAGCCCTAGCCGCCAAGCCGCCTACTGGGCCGGCAGCAGGAAGCGCGCGAGCACCGGCAGGTGGTCGGAGATGCGCAGGGTGTCGTCCTGGCGGACCCGCGACTCCACGCGCTTCAGGCGCGGGCTGTGGAACAGGTAGTCGACGGTTCGGTCCGGTCCATCGAGACCGGGGTCGTTGGGATAGTGGGTCAGCCAGCGCGCGCGGTCGGCACCGCTGGCTTGGGTATTGCTGGGGATCATCGGGTACTTGTCCCACAAAAGATGCAGCGGGCTGTCGGCACTGTAGGGCGCGCGCTGGTTTTCATCCAGGCGCCGGTACTGGCCCAGGGGCAGCAGGTTGAAGTCGCCGCCGATCAGCCAGGGAGTGCCACGGCCTTCCAGTTTGTCCAGGGTCTTGGCGATGGCCGCGACTTGCCGGGCCTGGGTTTCGCCGGCCTGCTGTGCACGCTCCAGGTGGGTATTGAGTACTGCCAGTTGTCCGCCGTCGTTCAGGGGCAGGTAGCTGAGCAACAGGGCGTCTCGCGGCAGGAATTGCCGGCTGATGACGTTGTGGTCCGCCACCGGCAGTTGCAGGCGCTCGGCGTGTTCGATGCGGTAGCGGCTGAGGGTTGCCAGTTGCCGGCCGACGCTGCCGAAGATATGCGCGGAGGGTACGAAATCGGCCTTCCAGTCGTAGGCCCGAGTGCTGCAGGGATAGAGGTCGGCCAGGCGTTCCTGGAGGAGCTTGAGCTGGTCCTGGTAGGCGCTGGCCTTGGCGTTGTGGTCCACCTCCTGGAGCAGCACCAGGTCCGGCTGTTCGTCGCGGATGACCCGGGCCACCTCGTCGAGGCTGAAAGCCATGTCCTCCAGGGTGGGGCGTTCGTCCTGGCCATGGGCCTGGTCGTTCCAGAATACGTAGCGCTTGCCGGCCAGGTACTGCAGGTTCCAGGTCATCACCTTCAACGCTTGGCCCGGGATCAGCGGCGCGGCCTCGGCGCTACAGGACACCGCCAGGGTTTCCTTGGCCTGGGGACGCCAGGTCAGGCTGTAGATCAGACCGGCCAATACCAGGCCGATCAGCAGCAGGCTCAACAGGGTCACGCGAAGTAGACGGATCATCGGCTCGGCTTATGGCGTTGCGGGATGGGGTCCGAGCATAACCGAGTGCGCAGCCGTCACCCAAGGGGGTAGAGCGTCCGCGCCGGGGGTTCAGCGTTTGTCCGGCTGCTGGCTGATCAGCATGAACAGGCGGAACAGCACCACGCTGGTGAACAACTGGAGGAAGCTGTAGGCGCTGTCGATCGTTAGCGCCAGCAGCGGCGTGGGATCGGGATACGCGGCTTCGCTGGCGCCCTTGAGCAGCCACAAAGGGGTCATCACGCAGAGGATGCACACCAGGATCCGTAGGAAATGCCCACGAGTCAGGCGAAAGCTCTCGGTGATGGCATTCAGCGGCGATGCCCCCTTGAGTACCAGCAGGTACTCGGCGAAGGCCAGGACCACCATCAGCCACAGGCCCGGCAGGAAATACAGTGACAGTCCCAGCAAGATCAGCAGGGTGCTGACCGCCGTCAGCAGGGCGAAGCGCGGCCACAGGCTCAGGCTCATGGCCAAGAGGTCACGGGTTCGGGGCGATTCGCCACGGGTACGGGCATCGAGGAACAGGATCAGTGCGCCGGTGTACAGCGGATACACCAGCAGGCCGACGATCACGCTGTACCCGGAAAAGGCATTCGGTCCCAGGGCCTTGCCGGCAACCTGTTGCAGCAGCGCCTCGAAAATCACCAGTGGCAGGCACAGCTGGGCGATGCGCCCGAGGTTGCGTTGGAAGAAGTACAGGGAGTCGCGCAGAACGTCTAACGGATTCATCGAAGGGATCGCAGTGGCGAAGCGGTTGGACACTTTAACCGATGCAGGCCCTGGGGAAGCAAACGTAAACCTTGGGTAAAGACCATTGAAAGTCGACGCGCCAACCCCATAACTGTCGCGTATCGCGGTCCCCTCGGACCGTAGAGCGGATTTTTACCGGCAATCTAAAGAGGTCGCCATGAATAGCGAAGAGCAAACCCTGATCGATGGACTGTTTTCACGGTTGCAGCAAGCCGAAACGGATTCAGCCCCGCGTGATGCCCAGGCCGAGGCGCGGATCAAGGAGCATCTGACCCGCCAGCCTGCGGCCGGGTATTTCATGACCCAGGCGATCCTGGTGCAGGAGGCTGCCCTCAAGAGCCTCGACGAACAGAACAAGCAGCTGACCCAGCAAGTCCAGCAATTGCAGGCCGACCTGCAACGGGCCAAGTCCCAGGCGGCCCCGGCCCCGGCCTCGAGTGGCGGGTTCTTGTCGAGCATCTTCGGTGGCTCCCGCGAAGCGCAACCGGCCCCGGCCCCGAGCCCGGCGCCATCTTCCGGTGGTGGCTGGCGTGAGCCGCCACGCCCGGGCTTTGGCACGCCACAGCAGAACTTCGGTGCCCCCCAGCAGGGGTTCGGCGCTGCGCCGCAACAGAACTACGCGCCACAGCAGGCGCCAGCGGCTGGCAGCAGTTTCCTGGGGGGCGCGCTGAAGACCGCCGCCGGTGTCGCAGGCGGCGTGATGCTGGCCCAGGGCATCAGCAGCCTGTTCCACGGCAACCAGCAGCCCCAGGAAGTCGTCGAAGTCATCAAGGAAGAACCGGCGCCGGCCAGCGACAACAGCGGCTGGGGCAATGACGAACAGCGTTATGCCAACAACGACTCCTGGGGCGGCAACGACCAGGGCGGCTTCAACGACGCGGGCTACGACAACGACGACAGCTCGTTCTTCTCCGACGACGACTCCTTCGTCTGACCTACCATCGGTCCGGGGCCACAACATGCCCCGGGCCGATAATTCGCGGAACAATCCCTGGCGCTGGCATACTGGACGACTTTTCCGACCCCAAGGGTCGATCCAGTTGCCGTGCTGCTGCGCCATGAGGATTAGCGGTGAAAAAAATCGCCCTGTTCGCCGATGTCCAAAACCTCTACTACACCGTGCGCCAGGCCTATGGCTGTCACTTCAACTACGCGGCGCTGTGGGCCGATATCAGCAAGCACGGGCAGATCGTCCAGGCCTATGCCTATGCCATCGATCGCGGCGACAGCAAGCAACAGCAGTTCCAGCAGATCCTGCGCAACCTGGGTTTCACGGTCAAACTCAAACCCTACATCCAGCGCAGCGACGGCTCGGCCAAGGGCGACTGGGACGTGGGTATCACCATCGACATCATGGACGCCGCCAGCCAGGTGGATGAAGTGGTGCTGGCCTCCGGCGACGGCGATTTCGACCTGTTGCTGGAGCGCATCATCCACAAGCACGGCGTCAGCGCGGTGGCCTACGGCGTGCCGGGGCTGACCGCCAATTCGCTGATTCGCGCCGCCAGCCGCTATGTGCCGATCGAAGGCGCCTTGCTGTTGAAAAGCTGAAAACGGATTCATACGGAGCAAAACAGGTTGGAACGCATTGCCGTCATCGACTTCGAAACCACCGGGCTTTCCCCGAGCAGCAGTTGCCGGGCCACCGAGATCGCCGTGGTGATCCTCGAACAGGGGCGCATCGTCGAGCGCTACCAGAGCCTGATGAACGCCGGCGTGCGGGTACCGCCGTTCATCGAGCAATTGACCGGCATCAGCAACGCCATGCTGCGCGGGGCTCCCTCGGCGGAGCAGGTGATGAACGAAGTCAACGAACTCGTCGGCACCACGCCGCTGGTGGCGCATAACGCCGCCTTCGACCAGAAGTTCTGGGATTTCGAGCTGGGGCGGATCCGACGCACCCGGTTGCAGAACTTCGCCTGTTCCCTGCTGCTGGCCCGGCGCCTGATGCCGGCGGCGCCGAACCACAAGCTCGGTACCTTGACCGCCTACGCCGGCCTGCCGCATACCGGCCAGGCCCACCGGGCCATGGCCGACGCCGAGATGGCGGCCAACCTGCTGGTGCACCTGGCGGGCGAACTGCGCGATACCCACGGTCTGCACCCGTTGTCCCACGATTTCTTGTGCAAGTTGCAGAAGGTTCCGGCGGCCAAGGTGCCCGAGCACTTGCGGCGCCATCGCTGACGCGGCAAGACCCTGCGGGGCCGCTTCGTGTAGTCGCTGCCGCAGGCTGCGCACGGGCGCGCAGCGACCGCAGGGATCGAGGCCTGCTGGAAAAATCCTCAAGCAAGGCCCTACGGGCCTTCGCGCAGCCTCGCCTTGGCTCGACAGCGGCTACAGGCCAATGGTGGATCAATTGGAAGGTTTGCCGTTGCTCTCCAGATGTCCCAGGGGCAGGCGCCGCTCGATGGCGCTGGAGAGTACGATGGAGGTCTTGCTGAAGCCGAACTGGGCGACGCGGTTGATCAGCTCTTCCAACTCCGGCATCGAACCCACGGCGGCCTGCATGATCACGCAGGGATCGCCGGTGACCCGGTGGCATTCGGTGAGTTGCGGGATCTTGATCAGTTCGTCATAGCTTTTCTGGTTGCCGTGCTGGGCCAGGCGCAGTTCGATGACGCACTGGATCGGCAATCCCAGCTTGTCCATGTCGACCTTGGCCTGGTAGCCGGTGATCACGCCGCTGGCTTCGAGCTTGGCGACCCGCTCGGCCACGGCAGGTGCCGAAAGGTTGACCTTGCGCGCCAGCTCGGCATAAGTCGCCCGGCCGTTCTCCAGCAGCTGGGCCAAGAGCATGCGGTCATATTTGTCCATGGAAGGCTCCCAAACACCCTGGCTTTCGAAAGCAAGGTATATAGCCCTGAACTCCATGTTTTGGAAAGTGTACTGCTCTTAAAAACAAGTTTTGTAACTTAAGCTTGCCTCGTTCGGCTTTCTACAATGGGCCCTCCCTGCCTGCCTCCCGAGCCGTATCCCATGCCTGGCCAAAGCCGCTTTCCCTTGCCGTTGATCGCTGCATTCTTTGCCCTCTACGTGATCTGGGGGTCGACCTACCTGGTGATCCGTATCGGTGTCCAATACTGGCCACCCTTGATGCTTGCCGGCATCCGCTTCGTACTCGCCGGCAGCCTGATGTATGCCTTCCTGCGCTGGCGTGGGGTTCCGGCGCCCACCTGGGCGCAATGGAAGGCTGCCGGGATCATCGGCATCCTGCTGCTGAGTTTCGGCAACGGTGCGGTGACGGTCGCCGAGCACCTGGGCGTGGCTTCCGGAGTGGCGGCCCTGGCGGTGGCCACGGTGCCTTTGTTCACCTTGCTCTGCGGTTATTTCTGGGGCACGCGCAATACCCGCCTGGAGTGGGCCGGCATCATCCTCGGGATGATCGGCATCGGCATGCTGAACCTCGGTTCCAACCTGCAATCGAGCCCCTTGGGCGCGGCCCTGTTGCTGTTCGCCGCAGCGGCCTGGGCTTTCGGCTCGGTCTGGAGCAAGCACTTGCCTCTGCCCCAGGGGGCCATGGCCAGCGCCGCGGAAATGCTTGTCGGTGGTGTGGTGCTGCTGCTGGGCAGCCTGCTGCGCGGCGAGCGCCTGGAAGCCATGCCCGCCCTGGAGGGCTGGCTGGCGCTGGCCTACCTGGCAGGATTCGGTTCGATCATCGCCTTCAATGCCTACATGTACCTGCTCAAGCACGTACGCCCGGCGGCGGCCACCAGCTATGCCTACGTCAACCCCGCGGTGGCGGTGTTGCTGGGCATCGTCTTCGTCGGCGAGAGCATCGGCTTGGAAGAGGCGCTGGCGATGCTGGTGATCATCAGCGCCGTGGTGCTGATCGGCCTGCCGCAATGGCGCAAGCCCAAGGCCGTGGCCCGGGAAGAGGCCGCCTGATTAAAGGACGCCGGGCATTGCCCGGCGTTGTGGTTTCAGCGTGAAAGCATCACTCGAGGCCGATAAGCAGCGCTGCTATCAAGAACACCGCCGCCAAGGCCAGGGCAAACAGCAGGCTGATTCCCGCCACTGGCCATAACGAGACGAAGTGGCCACCGTTGGCCTTGTGGTCCACCACCTGGGGGCCGAACAGTTGGCGCGCGTAGGCGTTCATCCCATAGATCTGCGGCAGGATGAAGACCACGGCGGGAATGTTATCCGGAAGGAAAAAGCCTGCCAGGGTCATGGCCAGGAAAACGCCGATGCCCATGGTCCAGGCTTTCCTCACCTCAGCCTCGCGCCCCAGTGCCTTGAGGTTCCGGCTGATGAAGTAGGCTCCCGCCATGGAGGTGCCGAGGAAGGTGCTCAGGCCGATTGCCGCGACACTGTAGAGGCGCAGGTGCTGATCGACGGTCGGGGCGATCCGCAGTTCGGCGGCGGGGGCCTGGAACGGATTTTCGTGGTCCATGCGAGGTGAGACTCCTTGAGGGGGGGAGGGCCGTGAAGATGTCCGGTACGCAGGGCGCGGGGCATTCTTTTGGGCCAGTTGGGGGCGAGCATACACGCTCCCGGGCCGGCGGGCATGGTCCGTAAGTGGGGCTGTGAATTAGGGTAAACTGCCGCCCATTGCATTCCTGTGCTGACTTTTTCCTACGGTATCCCCATGACATTCGCCACTCTCGGCCTGATCGAACCCTTGCTGCGCGCCCTCGAACCCCTTGGCTACCAGACCCCGACCCCGGTGCAGGCCCAGGCGGTTCCGGCGGTGCTTGCCGGTCGCGACCTGATGGCCGCAGCCCAGACCGGCACTGGCAAGACCGCCGGTTTCGCCCTGCCGCTGTTGCAATTGCTGACCCTGGAAGGGCCGAAGGTCGACAGCAATTCGGTGCGGGCGCTGATCCTGGTGCCAACCCGCGAGCTGGCCGAGCAGGTCCACGACAGCGTGCGCCAGTACGCCGAACACCTGCCGCTGCGTACCTACGCGGTGTATGGCGGGGTCAGCATCAACCCGCAGATGATGAAGCTGCGCAAGGGCGTCGACCTGCTGGTGGCGACGCCTGGCCGCCTGCTGGACCTGTTCCGGCAGAACGCGGTGAAGTTCGGCCAGTTGCAGACCCTGGTGCTGGATGAAGCCGACCGCATGCTCGACCTGGGGTTCTCCGAGGAGCTCAAGAGCATCTACGCCGCCCTGCCGAAAAAGCGCCAGACCCTGCTGTTCTCCGCGACGTTCTCCGACCCTATCCGCTTGTTGGCCGGGCAGATGCTCAAGGACCCGCTGAGCATCGAGGTCAGCCCGCGCAACGTCGCCGCCAGCACGGTCAAGCAGTGGGTGGTGCCGGTGGACAAGAAGCGCAAGCCAGAGCTGTTCAGCCACCTGCTGCGCAAGAACCGCTGGAAGCAGGTACTGGTGTTCGCCAAGACCCGCAACGGCGTGGACGCCCTGGTGGAAAAACTCCAGGGCCAGGGCGTGAATGCCGATGGCATCCACGGCGACAAGCCCCAAGCCACGCGCCAGCGTGCCCTGGATCGGTTCAAGCTGGGCGAGATCCAGATCCTGGTGGCCACTGACGTGGCGGCCCGTGGCCTGGACATCGAGGATCTGCCGCTGGTGGTCAACTTCGACCTGCCGATCGTTGCCGAGGACTACGTCCACCGCATCGGCCGCACCGGGCGTGCCGGTTCCACCGGCGAGGCGATTTCCCTGGTCTGCGCCGATGAAGTGAACCTGCTGTCGGCGATCGAAATGCTGACCCGCCAGACCCTCAAGCGCCATGAGGAGCCAGACTTCGAGCCCGAGCACCGGGTGCCCGAGACCGACGCCAGTGGCCAGGTGGTGAAGAAGCCGAAGAAACCGAAGAAGCCCAAGGCTACCGGTAGCGGCGGCAAGCGCAACCTGGGGCGTTGGGTCGATAGCGGCGAAGTGGCCGCCGAGCCTGCGGTGAAACCGGTGCGCAAGGTGCCGGCCTTCAATACCGGCCCGCGCAAGCGCAAGCCTTAAGCGCCACGACAAGTTGTGGGTGGCCGGTTCAACCTGGCCGCTCCTGGTATCCGGCCTAGGACTGGCGGCGTTCGGCGAGCCATTGGAGGATGCCGCGCCCGGCCCGGCGTCCGCTGGCGAAGCAGGCGGTCAACAGGTAGCCGCCGGTGGGGGCTTCCCAGTCGAGCATTTCTCCGGCGCAGAACAGCCCAGGCTCCTGCCGGATCATCAAGCGTTCATCCAGTGCTTCGAAGCGCACGCCGCCGGCGCTGCTGATGGCTTCTTCCAGGGGGCGGGGCTTGACCAGCACCAGCGGGAGGGCCTTGATCGCCGCCGCCAGGCTGGCCGGATCATTGAAGGTCGCGGCCGGTGTCAGCTCCCGCAGCAAGGCGGCCTTGACGCCGTCGATTCCCAACTGGCTGTGCAAGTGCTTGGCCATGGAACGCGAACCACGAGGCTTGGCCAGGGCCGCCTGGACCTTGTCCCGGGGCTTGCCCGGCAGCAGGTCGATATGAATGGTGCCTTGGCCGTGCAGGTTGATCGCTTCACGGATCGAGGCCGAAAGGGCATAGATCAGGCTGCCCTCGATACCCTTGGCGGTGATCACGCATTCCCCCAGGCGGGGCGTGTCGTCTAGGCCGATGGCCACGTTCTTCAAGGGGGCCCCGGCGAACTTGTTGCGCAGCAGTTCGCTCCAGGCGGCCACTTCGAAACCGCAGTTGCTCGGCTGCAGGGGCGCTACCTGGACCCCACGTTGCGCAAGCAGCGCCATCCAGGCGCCATCGGAGCCCAGGCGTGCCCAACTGCCGCCGCCCAGCGCCAGTAGCACCGCGTCGGGGCGTACCGCGCTTTCACCCTCGGGATGCTGGATGCGCAGGCTGCCGTCGGTATTCCAGCCGAGCCAGCGATGCCGGGTGTGGATAACCACCCCGGCTTCGCGCAGGCGCTTGAGCCAGGCGCGCAGCAAGGGCGCGGCCTTCATGTCGGTGGGAAACACCCGGCCGGAGCTGCCGACGAAGGTCTCGATCCCCAGTCCGTGAATCCATTGGCACAGGGCCTGGGCATCGAATTCGCGCAGCCAGGGGGCGATTTGCGGCGCCCGTTCGGCATAGCGCGAGAGAAAGGCCGGGTAGGCTTCGGAATGGGTGATGTTCATGCCGCCCACGCCCGCCAGGAGGAACTTGCGACCCACCGAGGGCATGCCGTCATACAGGTCGACCCGGGCTTCTGCCTGGCTCAGTACCTCGGCGGCCATCAGGCCGGCCGGGCCGCCACCGATGATGGCAACATGGTGGGACAGGGGAGAAGGGGATCGAGTCATGGCGGGGCGATGCTGGGGGAATGAGCCGCGCATTCTACCCGAGCCATGGTCGGGCTGCGCGCCGATGAGGTCGGCCGGACACTCGCCGCCATGCCATGGGCCTGTGGCGGCGGGGACCGGCCGGTCTCAGTTGGAGGCCGGACCAGGCGTCAGGCCGTGGACCGGGATATCCAGCAGGCCCAGCAGTCGCTGGTTGATTTCCTGGGCGTCGAACTTCTCCCGGGCGATGCGATAGCTTTCCCGGCCCATTTTCTCCAGGTATTCAGGGTGTTCGATCAGGTACAGCATCTTCTCCGCCAGCACTGGCGCCGACCAGCGTGGAACCAGGAAGCCGTTGACTCCGTCGACTACGGTTTCACGGCAGCCCGGAACATCGGTGGTGATGACGGTCCTGCCCACTGCCATGGCTTCCTGGGTGCTCCTGGGCACCCCTTCGCGATAGTAGGACGGCAAGACGAACACATCGGATTCGGTAATCCAGTCCACGACATTGGACACGTGCCCGGGGTGGACCACCAGGCCATCTTCCACCAGTTGCTTGAGGGTCGCGGCAGTGAGTCCTCCCGGGTTTTCCTCGTCCAGGCCGCCCAGCATGACGAAACGGGTCTCGGGATAGCGGCTCTTCACCAAACGCGCGGCGGCCACGTATTCGTTCACGCCTTTCTCGGCGAGCAGGCGTCCGATGAACAGGAACGACAGGGCCGCTCCGGCAGGAGATGGCGAATAGGGGTAGTCCCGGAGATTGAGGCCGATGGCGCCCAATACGTCGACCTTCTTCACATGGATCCGGTATTTGTCGATCAGGTCCACCGGATCATCGGGGTTGAGGAAAATGATCCTCTCCAGGAACGGAAAGGACAGGCGATAAAGCAACGCCTGCACCTGGCGCAGGATTCGCAGCTTGTAGCCAGTTCCCCCGGGAGTGTCGGTGAAGACGTACCCCAGTCCTTCGAGCATGCCGATCCGGCGCTTAACGCCTGCCAGGACGGCGGCGAACGTGCCGAAGATCACCGGCTTGGAAAAGTACGAGAAGACCAGGTCCGGGCCGATCTCCTTCAGGATCCTGGCCAGCTTGAAGGTGTTGGATACATCCGAAAACGGGTTCAGGCCGGCGCGGCTGAAGTCATAGTCCACGGTGATGGCACCGAGCGCCTGGACCTTCTGGCGGCTACTGGCGTCGTAGTCCAGTGCCAAGGCATGGACTTCATGGCCAGCCGCGACCAGGGCCTTGATCAGGTCGGCACGAAAGCCATAGACACATGAGGCACTCGTGCCGACCAGCGCAATCTTCATTGTGTAGTTACCTGTAGCCATCTGGATTGTTCGACTGCCAACGCCATGTGTCTTCCATCATTTCCCGGAGCCCAAGTTCCGCCTTCCAACCTAGTTCCCGTTGGGCCTTTGAGGAATCCGACCAGCACTGTGCGATATCTCCTTGCCGGCGAGGGGAGAGCACGTAGGGGAGGGTGCGCCCGCAAGCCTTCTCGAATGCCTGGAGCATTTCCAGCACCGAGTAGCCGACACCTGTTCCCAGGTTCCAGACATCGATTCCGCTATGGGCACAGACGTAGTCGACGGCCGCCAGGTGTCCCTTGGCGAGATCGACGACATGGATGTAGTCGCGCACGCCGGTTCCATCCGGGGTGGGATAGTCATGGCCATGGACGGAGAGCTTTTCCAGCTTGCCCACCGCGACGCGGCTGATATAGGGCAGCAGGTTTTCCGGGACGCCGTTGGGGTCTTCGCCCAGTTGCCCGCTGTGATGGGCACCGACCGGGTTGAAATAGCGCAGCAGGGCCACCGACCAGCGCGGATCGGCAGCAGCCATGTCTTGCAGGATCTTCTCGACCATCAGCTTGGAGGTACCGTAGGGGTTGGTCGGGGTCCCCGTAGGGCAGGTTTCGACCAGAGGTACCTGTTGCGGGTCGCCATACACGGTGGCCGATGAGCTGAAGACCAGGCGGAACACGCCTGCCGCGGCCATCGCCTGGCACAGGGTGACGCTACCGCCGACGTTGGTCTGGTAGTAGGCCAGGGGCTGTCGGACACTCTCACCAACGGCCTTCAGTCCGGCGAAATGCAGGACCGCATCGATTTTATGGGTGGCGAAGACATGATCGAGAATGGCCCGGTCGCAAACGTCGCCCTGGATGAACACCGGCGTTTTTGCGGTCAGTTGCTGGACACGTTCTATCGACAACATCGAGCTGTTGCACAAGTTGTCCAATATTACTGCTTCGTGACCGGCCTGAAGTAACTCCAGTACCGTGTGTGAGCCGATATAGCCTGCGCCGCCAGTTATCAAGAATCGCATATTGCTGATCTCGTTCTAAATGTGTGCCGAATCGATCATTGCAGATTATCTGGACCTGATGATGGACTTTAGGAAGTGATAGAAAACGGCCATCAGGTTCTTGATGCTTTTATTCAATACGAACTCTCGGGCTGCCAGGCCAGTGGCTTCAGCGTAACCGAGCAGCTTTCTTTGCGACGCACCGCTGTGGATTCGATAGTCGAGCAGTATTTCATCCATGTTCGCCCACTTGATGCCAAGACGCTTGAGCCTCAGCCACAGGTCATAGTCCTCGGAGTTGAAACCGGCGTTGTATCCACCGGCCCTGATGATCAGATCCTTGCGGTAGATGATGGTGTTGTGGGCAAAACAGTTCTTGTACCTGAGCAACTTGTCGATATTGGCGCCCTTGGGATAGATGCGGGTGCCCAATACAGCTCCTTCAGGGTCGATGAGTCGCAGGTCGCAACCGACGAAGTCCAACTGGTTGGCCTGCAGGTACGCGAACTGCTTTGCCAGGCGATCCGGCCAGCAGACGTCATCGGCATCCATCCTGGCGACATAGTCGTACCTGGCGGCATCGAGGCCGACATTCAGCGCGTTGGCCAACTGGGGGATCTTGCTCTTGATGACCCGCAAGCGAGGTTCTTGAGCATAGAGCCCATTGAGGCGAGTTTCGGTTTCGTCACATGCGGCGCCATTGGCGACGATGATCAGTTCGAAATCAGCAAATGTCTGAGCCAGAACGCTATCGATGGCCAGGGGGACGAAATCATCGAACCTGCTGACGCCCATAACAACACTAATCATTGGCTTACCGCCGTACCTTTAAATAACGAAAGTCCATCGATGCCGGGCGCTGCCTGTCGAGGGCTGGCCCATCGGCGCGCCGCTCAAAGAGGCGACTAGGGACGCAGCCGGGCATTGTTGCGCAAGCGACCTAGCCAGTCTTTGGCGCGATAGACGAACGAGGTTCCGAACATCATGAATGCCGCGGTCTTCAACCATGTGGCGTCGATGGGGAAATAGAAGAAGTACTTCAATTTCCCCCGGCCGAAGAAGGCTTCGCGCAGGGCAATGGACTTCTTGAAGTAGAGATTGGGCCAGAAACCCGTGATGAACGGGCGTATGGCTGCGAAGAAGTCGTAGTGCCTGGCGTAGTCCCGGGCCACCGACTCTTGATCGTGGACAACGGCTCCACAGTCGTTGCCGCCGTGGAGCCTGTAGAACAGGACCGGTTCGGCGAGCACGCTAACCCGGTCGGCCTGGAGCAGGAAGAACGAAATCCACCAGTCCTCGAACTTCAGGTTCTCGGGCAGGGGGAACACGCGTTGGGCATCTTTTCTCCAGAGCAGGGCGCAACCACCGGAAAGACTGCTGCCCAGCAGGTTCTTCAGATAACTCGGTTGGGCGGGCAGCACTTGGCCAATGATCTTGGCGGCATCGTGGTCGTAGCGGTACAGCCCGCCGTAGACCGAGTTGCCCGTGGCCAGGGCCTTGTCCAGGAGCTTTTGCGTCCTACCCTGTACCAGGTAGTCATCGGCGCCCAACAGGCAGATGAACTCTCCCTGGGCCATTTCAAAGGCAGAATTGAAGGCTGCGTTCTTTCCCTGGTTCTTGGGAAAGGCATGTATCTTGACCTTCGGGTTTGCGGAAAACTGGCTGCGTACCAGGGAAAGGGAAGAGTCGGTCGAGCCATCATCAACTATGCAGATTTCAACATCGAGCTCTTCGCTGGCCTCTTTCAACACCGACTCAACTGCTTCGACTATATAGTCCTCCTTGTTGTACAAGGGGATCAGATATGAAACAAGGTGCATGTGAGTCCTCAATCTAACGGTGTACTGCGAAATCAATCAGGTTCGAGCTGATAGTTGTTTTAACGAGTTTCTGCCGGTTGCTGGTGGCTCACTACAGCCTTGTACAGTTCCCGCTCGGCCTGGCTATCGAACTGTGAGTTGTGCCACAACAGGGTGAAGCAACCGCCCACGGCCTGGCAGATATCCTTCAGGTCGCAGAACTTCTGCAACGCTGCCTGGCCGACCCCCAGCCCCATGTAATGCTGGGCTATCACCGTGGACTCCATGGCGATCAATGGACGAATACGCAAGTCCAGTTGCCGGCCCTCGAGGGGGTCGTAGGCGGGGTACTCATGGCAGGTCCCGCAGCGAAACCCGACGTAGTCGGCATAGCCCAGGGTACTGTCGTAGCCTAGCCCTGCGTCGTTCCAGGCGCGCATTGTAGTGGGATGCTCCCAGCGCAGGTAGTGCATTCGCCCACCCCAGGTCGACTGATGGATATTTTCCTGCGCGCAGGTCCTTTTCAGGCGCTGTGCCTCGGCCAGGATGTCTCCAGGAGACTGGTAGGTGTTGTAGCTGGGGTGCAGGCCGATCTCGTGGCCTCGTGCATGAATATCCCGCAACAACTGGCGAATGGCCGGGTGTTCTGGCTCGTAGTCGGCATCCTTGGCCGGATCCGTGCGGCCGCAGATGAAGTAGAAGGCGCTGACCAGCCCGTGTTGCTCCGAAATGTCCATGAGCCAGTGGAAGGTGTTTGCCGGGTCGGCCGGATGCAGCGACTTGCCGCTATTGAGGCGCACCCATGGGGCTACCAGGGCTCCCTTGAGATTCCCGCGCTTGAGGACGTCGGCCAGCATCCCGCGAGCGATGCCCGTGGGCGAGCGGAATCCGTAGTAGCTCGGCATGTCGACGTCATGGGACACCTTCATCGAAGGCTGCTGGCGCTTGAGCGCCAGTTCCGGCCAGGTCTTGTGGATGACCTGGCCGAGAATGCCAAGCCATTCGTCCACCACGGGGCGCTCCAGGTAACCGTGCTTGAAGGCGTGGGAGGAGGTGGCGGCGAAGCGTTGGTGGTTGTCCAGGTTCTCGCGGTTGGTTTCTTCCAGGCGCGACAGCATCCAGTACGTCAACCCGAGGATGTCGTAGTGGATGCGGTAGCCGCCATCGCTGGGCTCGATCAGCGGCGAGGGCAAGTCACTGGCTCCAGGCGCGGGCAGGGGGCTCCCCAGGGCCGGGGTCCAACCCTCCCTGGCCGCGTCCCAGCTGGTGCATGGCAGGTCCGACTCGGCCCGGTTGAAGCTCCTGGAGTCCGTCGCCAGGTGCACGCGGGCAGGGCTGTCCTCATGGCTCAGGCAGAGGATGCCGGCGTCCAGGAGGCCGATGGAAAATGCCTGGCCATAGCGTTCAGCCAGGACCTGCTCCAGCCAGCTGAGAATCGATGGGTTCGGCCAAGCCTTCTGCATAGTCATTGTCCTGCCCTGAGCTCTTTGATGAATTGCACTGTCCTGAGGATCCTGGAGGGGGTTTTCGAGACTGCGAAGTAGGGCGTTTGCACTGCCCCGAAGGCCCTGAAGAAACGCTCGACAGGTTCGAGCATCGAGCCTTCGAAATCGAAGCGCCTGGTGACCGTGGAGGCGAACTTGATGGCCTCCCACATGCACAGGCTGGTGGCACCGCTGTTACGCAACTCAGGGTCTGAGCCACCCATCAGGTAATAGGCGCTATTGGCGTCCCAGATCAGGTAGACCCCGGCATGCCGGCGGCCCTGCTCGTCCTCGGCGATGAATATCTTGCGTGCGCCATGTTCGACGCAGGCCTTGTCGAGTCGCTCGACGAAGCTTTCCGAGTAGGGCAGCGGCATGCCCTGGCGGGCGAAGACGAGGCGGTTGAGCGCCAGGAAATCGGCGATGCCCAGGTCGTCGCGGACGCGGACCTGGAAGCGCTCGCTGGCTTTGCGCACATCGGTTCGAATATTGGCCTGGACCTCTTGCCAGAGTGCGTCTTCGTTACCCAGTTCGGGGAGGACGTAGGTATAGCGAGTGGTCTGCTTGAAGCCGCGCCAGAAGAACGGCAGCCAGTTCTGCTGGCTGTAATGCCAGTTCTGGGCGTATTGGTGGAACCTGGGCAACTGATCGATCAGGGACTCCATCAGGTCTTTCTGCTGCCCGAGTGCCTTGGCGTACTTCGCGCTGCTTTCGCGCAACCATGGACCCAGGAACTGCGTGAGGGAGGGCTGGCTCAGCAGGGTGGAACCGCGGTGCTTCTTGATCATGTAGGGCAGGGCGGCCATGACTTTACCGCCCTTTTCCACGATCGCGACGTCCCAGTTTTCTGCACCGGCCGTAGCGTCGAGCCACCAGGCCTGGTTGAAGATAGGGATTGATTTTTCTGCTATGCAAGCGTCCCTGTAGAGTGTTTTGTTTTGCTGCATACAGAAAACCGTCAAGTTGAAGTCAGGCGCGGAGTATATTGGATTCAGTTGCTCTGTAAAAATCGTTGACTCAAAGTCCCACCTGCTTCAACTATCTTTGGACAACTTTCGGATAATTGCGTGGTATCTGTACTCGTAATATTTTGAGCTGATAAAAGTCACTTCTAGCCCAAGTTTCTTACATGCCTCGAACCAGAAGTAGGGGGTATAGGCAAAGCCCATGCCTTCATCTTTCCATTTGACCCAACGTTGGCCGCCGAGCCTGAAAGCCGCGAGCCTGGCGCAAGTCGCCAGGCTCCGAAGCATCGATCGGGCCTGGTCACCAAGGCCATTCGGCGCAGGCTCGGGTTGGGTCGAATAATAAGAACCCATGCTCAAGGTCATGTAGCGAACCGGGTCGACGCAGTCGAACAGATAGAACACCCGGGCTTTTGGGTTATTCGCGAAGATCTCGATGACCTTGGCGATTTCGGCTGGATTCAGATACTGGTTCAAGGCTTCGGTCGTCGTCCACTGCGTGAAATCCGCTTGCGGCAGGAGTTCGAAAATATCCGCGACATCCAACTCGACCTCCATTCCCGCCAGGAGCTTCCTGGCGGAGTCGATCATTGAAGCGGAGTAATCGACCCCCTTGGTGATATTGACCAACGGAAGCAGCTGTTGCAGTAGTTCGCCCGCGCCGCAGCCCAGGTCGATTATCCGGCCTTGGCAGGCTCCTTCATCGATGACCTGCGCACATTCAAGGGCCTTTTTCCTGAAGTAGTCGGTGCTGGAGAAACGATGTCCGCTATCAGTCTTGCCTTGCCAATAATTTTTTGAGTGGTTCATGTCTATTGGCCACCAAGTCGTGTGGGGTGCAGATTATTATTCGGAGCTCAGTTCGAGCATTATCTTGCTGGCGGAAGGTCGCTCCTGAGTTCTTGAAAAGCGGCTGCCGCTGTTCAGGCATTGCAGGATTGCATCGCTCCAGGACTGTCCTTTCTCGATACGCCGGGCAATTCCGCGCTCCTGCCACTCCATGTAATAGCTGCAGTTATGGTCGAGCAGGCTCGGGATGCCCTCAAGCGCTGCCTCGATGGTAACCGATGAATTGAGAGTGACATGCAGGTCCGCCAGCTTGATGACATAGTCCAGCGGCAGGTTCGAGCACAGTGCGAGGTCGCTGCGTTCATTTTCCAGCGAGCCCGCGTAGGCGCCCTGTTTGTCCATCATTGCCGGATGCAGGCGGTACAACCAGAAGACCGATGTGAACGCCGGACCTTGCATGGCCTTGCGCAGCTCGTCGATGAAATCTTCACTGTCGATGGGTTGCAGCGTCACCAGCACTACCTGCTTGCAACCCGCTTGCCGGATGCGCTGGGTCAGGTCGTGGTATTCGGCGAACTCGACATCGACCTCGTTCAGGTACTGGCTGAAGATGCGTCCGCCGAGGATGCCTCGATGCGCTTCGCCGCCCCAGGTGCCGATATTGGCTACGTCCTCCTGGGTCCAGTTCCAGAAGAGCCTGGGCAGCAGGTCCCAGCCCCCCCGGGGGACATGGCCCCAGGTCCCGTAGGCGAAATGCCCGGCCCCCTGGACCCCATGTTGCAGATCGATGGTCCTGATACCCAGGGCATTGGCTGCCGCCATCAAGGCAAAGCCGAAAACACTATAGTAGGTCGCTACCATCACCAGTCTGGGTTGCTTCGCCTTGAGGACCCTGGAGAAGCGCTGTTTATGTAGGTCCAGTTGCGTCAGCGCATTCTCGATGGCCTTAAGGCTGACGGATTGCGTGCCGAAGCCTCGGGACTGGAGTTCGAGCCTGAGAACGTCAATCAGCGCCAGATCAGCTTCAGCCAGTTGCGGCTTGTCCTTGAACCTGTTGGTCAGGGAGACGATGGTCAGGTGCTTTTGTATGTAGGCCGTCTTTTCCGATCTAGGGGTCCGATATTCCGAGTCAGGGACGAATTCTTCGCCATAGAAGTCCACTGGCACTTGTGCCTCTTCGCACCAATGCCTGAGTGGGGAAAAGAATGCGTCGAAGTAGGTGCCCTTGATCTTCAGGCTGCGGCAGGTCGAGTGGGTCAGGTAGTAGACATCGCACGGCGCATCGCGCTCCAGGTTGTGCCTGGGGTCGATGAAGTCTTCGAACAGCGAGCCCAGCGCATTCCCATATTTCTTCAGCCGGTCGCGAAACCGTGCCTTGCTTTGGCTGGGCGGGACCAGGGGATCGTTTTCAAAGCCCAGCATCATCCGCAGCAATGGCCAGTACTGTGTACCGTTGTAGCGCAACGAGGCAACGTCGTGCTGTTGTTCAAACTCGGCCAAGACGTCGAGAAAGCCTTTCTCACTGACTGCTTTCGTCAGGCCAACTTCAAGTTCACCCACCAGCCGTTACTCCGTGATCGCTTCGAAGCTGACAGCTGTATTGGCAGCGATGTCCCGGCTGGCGTGTTTGCCGACGACCTGGTCATAGCACTTGGGTGGCAGCCCGTAGCTTGGGCGCACGCTGCGAATGGCATCGGGGGTGATCAGTTCCCCGGCTTTCAGATCCTTGACGAAGTACAGGGAGCGGCGGAACTTCGCATTGCCTTGCTCGCTGGACTTGCGAGCGTAGTCGACCTTGCCCAGGGCGGACCAGGCGGTCTTGCTGTTGCGGCACAGTTGCTCCAGCTCGGCAGGTTCCAGGGAAAAGCTGTCGTCAGGGCCACCGCCACTCCTGTCCAGGGTGAAGTGCTTTTCGATGATCGAGGCGCCCAGGGCAACGCTGGCAATGGCAGTGGTGTTGTCCAGGGTGTGGTCGGACAAGCCGGTCACCAGGCCAAAGCGCTGGATCATCTCTGGAATGGTGCGCAAGTTGTAGTCGCTGGCCGGGGCAGGATAGCCGCTCACGCAATGCAGGATCGCCAGCTCCTTGCAGCCGTTGGCCTTGGCGGTGTCGATCGCTTCCTGGATTTCCTCGGCATCGGCCATGCCGGTGGAGATGATCATGGGCTTGCCGGTGCTGGCGACGTACTTGATCAACGGCAGGTCCACGGCCTCGAAAGAGGCGATCTTGTAGGCCGGGGCGTTGAGGTCTTCCAGCATGTCCACCGCGGTGTTGTCGAACGGCGAACTGAAGATAGTGATCCCGAGTTTTTCCGCATGTTGGAACAATGGCGCATGCCAGGCCCAGGGCATGTGGGCTTCCTGGTACAGCTGGTACAGGGATTTTCCATCCCACAGGCCGCCATGGATCTGGAACTCCTCGGAGTCGCAGTCCAGGGTGATGGTGTCGGCCGTGTAGGTTTGCAGCTTGATGGCATCGGCCCCGGCCTTTTTCGCCTCTTCGATGATCTTCAACGCGGTTTCCAGCCTTCCGTTATGGTTCGCGGAGAGCTCGGCGATGATGTAGGGAGGGGCGTCCTGGGCAATACGACGGCCGGCGATGTTGATGCTGTAGGTGTTGGACATAGCGTCGGTGTCTCTCAAGTAGTTGATGGCCATTGAGCGGCAAGAAGGCCGAAACAGACGGTGTCGTGATAACGCTGGCCGTCGAAATGTTGCTCGCGCAGGAGGCCTTCCTGTTGAAAGCCAAGGCTACGATGCATCTTCAATGAGCGCTCGTTGTAGGCCAGCACCTGGCCGCAGACCTTGTGCAGGTTCAACTGGGTAAAGCCGTGCCGCAGGGCTGCGTGCCCCATGAGCCGGCCCGTGCCCTTCGGGGCCTGTGGCGCGGCATAGAAGCCCCAGTCGGCGATGCGGCCTTGTGCCGATTGGTGGAAGTTGACATAGCCGAGCGCGACACCCTCGCTTTCGAAGATCAACAGGGCGCGCCTGGGGTCGGTATTGGCCTGTTCGAACCAGCGCGCATGTTCGCTGCGGGTGATTTCATGCTGGGTGTGCATGTAGCGGCGGATGTCCTGGTGGTTGCGCCAGGCGAGCACCTGATCGATATCGTCTTCGATCATGCGTCGTATCAGCCATGGGTGATCGGATTGGCCGCTCATCGGGCGAGTTGCTCCAGTTTTTCCACGACGTAACGGGCACCGGAGCCATCGGTCACTCCGGCGGCTGCCGTGACCATCTGCGCCAGCCGGGGGCCTTGCTGCAGGGTCGCCAGTAGGGGCGGCAGGCGTTCAGCGATATCCTGCGGGGTGCCAAGCAATTCTCCAGCACCGGTTTCGGCCAGAGCATGGGCGCCAGGCCACTGGTTCTCGGCGATGACCACGGTCAGGGTAGGAAGCCCCATGCAACAGCGTTCCCAGGAGGTTCCGCCGGCGGCGCCGATGGCCAGGTCGCTGTCGGCCATCCGCTGTGCCATGTCGCGGATATCCACCAGTACTTCGGTGGTTACCGGCATCCTGGCGCATTGTTGTCGCACGCTGTCCAGCCATGGGGCGGCCCCGCCCATCACCACCCAGATACGGCAGTCGTCCGGCAACTGGCAGTTACCCAGGGCCTCGAGCACCTGGCCGGTGACATTGTCCTTGTCGATGCCGCCCATGCTGATCAGCAACTGCCGGAGTTGCGGCGTTGCCCGGCGTTCCAGGCTGTATTGGCGCAGTTTCGCGAATTCGGGGCGCAGCAGGGAGTAGGTCGAGCCGGCGAGCACTTGGCAATGGGGCAGGACCCGAGCCTGGTAGTCCGCGGCTTGGCGGCCCAGGTTCTGGTCCAGGAGCAGGTCGCTGCAATGTGCCCGATCGGCCAGGTCGTCGATCGCCATCAGCTTGCCGCACAGTGGCCTGACGGCAGCCTCCCAACGACTATCCAGGGCGTAGTGGTCGACGATCAGCCAGTCGGGCCGCAGCTCGCGAAGCACCGCCGCCGACTCACTGGCGTCCTGGCTTTGAGTAACAACGAGCCATTGCTGGTGGGCGAGTTGGGGGCCGTCTGCCTGATCCGCCATCGGGGACGACGCGGGTTCGACAGGTGCGGCGGCGGGAAGCTCGTGCACTCGATGTCCGCTGGCCACGATTTGCGCCAGCAGGCCCTGGGGGGCGTCACGACAGATGAAGTGGCACTCGACGGCCCGCCGGGCCAGGGCATCGGCCAGGGTGAGGCAGCGCATTACATGGCCGATGCCGATTTGCACCGAGGCATCGGCACGAAACGCAACGCGCTCGATCATCGAGAACCAGCCGAGTCGAGGTATGGCTTGCGGATCGGCACACCGGCCGCGGCCAGGGCGTTCTTCGCTCCGGCTGGAGTCTGCTCGGTGAAGTGGAACATGCTCGCCGCCGCGACTGCCGAGGCCCCGGCCTGGATCACGGCCTCCACCATATGCTGGTAGTTGCCCGCGCCGCCTGAAGCGATCACCGGGATATTGACCGCTTTGACCACGCTCTCGATGAGCGCCAGGTCGTAGCCCTGCTGGGTGCCGTCACGATCGATGGAGGTGATCAGGATTTCGCCCGCCCCCCTGGCCTCGACCTCGCGGGCCCATTCGATGACCTTGCGGCCGGTGGCTTGCTTGCCGGCATGGCTGAAGCACTGCCAGTCGTTAGCGTCGGCTTCATGGCGTACGTCGATGCTGGCCACCACGGATTGCGCGCCATGGCGCTTGGCGATGTCGGTCAGCAGTTCCGGGTTGCCATAGGCCGCAGTATTGATGCAGACCTTGTCCGCCCCGGCCCGCAGCAGGCGCTGCACCTGGTCGATATGGGTAATGCCGCCGCCGACGGTCAGGGGTACGAAGCATTCCTGGCCAAAGTCGTCTACGGATTCGAAGTCCAGCTCTTCGTCCGACTTGTGGGCCACGATGTCCACCAGCACGAGTTCGTCGACTTCCCGCTGGTTGTAGACCTTGATGGCCGGCATGACCGAGCCGACCCGGCGCCAGCTATCGAAGCCAATGCCTTTCACCAGGCCCAATTGTTTCCACAGCAAGGTGGGAATCACGCGAACCTTCAGCATTCTGGAGCCTCTACAAAGTTTCGCAGCAACCGAAACCCGGCCCTGGAGCTTTTTTCTGGATGAAATTGCGTGCCCCAGACGCGGCCGCGTCGAACGGCGGCAACGACCGGTACGCCATAGTCGGTGACCGCCAGGACATCGGCAGGGTCCGCAGGGGTGAAGGCGTAGCTGTGCACGAAGTAGAAATCCGTACCGTCGGGGATGCCCTCGAACAGTTCGCGTTCTGGAGCACAGGCCGAGACGTTGTTCCAGCCACTGTGCGGCACCCGCAGGCTGCAGCCCAGCGTACTCAGGTGCTCGACCTTGCCCGGGATCAGGTTGAGCCCGGGCGTGTCGCCTTCACCTGTGCCCTGAGCGCCTTCCATGCTGCTGGTGGCCAGCAACTGCATGCCGACGCACACGCCGAGCAGGTGTTTGCCGCGGTGCTGGATTTCTTCATGCAAGGCATCGACCCAGCCGCCTTCGTGCAGCAGTTGGGCGCAGTCGGCAAAATTGCCGACGCCAGGTAGCAGCAGTCGATCGACGTTGTGCATGTCCATGGGGCGATCCACCAGGACCGGGGTGACGCGCAATGCTTCGATTGCGCGCATCACCGATCCCAGGTTGCCGACTCCATAATCAATAATTCCGATCTTCATACGTTGTCGTAGTTGACCTTGGTGAGGTTGCCATCCCGATCTTTAATCAACACACCCTTGGCGTCGCGTTTGAAGATCTTCTTGTTGGTGAACTTGTCACACAGCGCGATGAACTCGTCGACGGTCATGTCCAGCGGACGCAGGATCTCTTCCAGGCTCTTGCCCAGGTATTCCCACGGGAACTTGCCATCGAGGTTGGTCACGATGTCCAGGCCATCCTGGCGGGTCAGCCGGCCACGACGGATATGCAGGCAGGCGTGGTCGGTCGCGCGGCTGAAGCCGAACTTGAGGAACTTGAAGTAGTCGTGGATGCCATGCTGGTGGTTGTCCAGGTTCTCGTAGTTGACCATGGAGCCTTCGGCCACCTTCTCATAGGAATGGAAACCATGCGCCTGGGCGATCAGGGCGTTGGACAGGCCATCCCAGGGGATGTAGTGGCCGAGGAACAGGCCGGTGACCCCTACGCGCGCCAACTCTTCGTCACTTGGGTAGGTGTACGAGATCAGGTGCTTGGCTTCGATGCCATCGGTGCCGATCAGGTCGGATACCCGCATGCCCAGCAGGCCACCGAACTCTTCCAGCCAGCGCCGGTTGAGGACGTTGTTGCTGGCCGCCGCGGCTGGACCGCCGTATTCGTTTTGCGAGTTCTCGCCCCACACGATGAGCGGAATGTTGAACTGCACGGCCGCGCGGACCGGGATGGTGAAAATCCCGACGTGCTCGGGCCAGGCGATGTCGCCCACCTGGGTCAGGCCGATCCGGTTCAGCTTGGCGCGAACCTTCGGATTCGGAGACATTTCGACGTAGTCGACGCCGAGGTGCTTGAGGTTCTCGATGTTCTTGCGGCCGATATCCGAGAGGTCGCAGGTCGTCGAGGTTACGCAGAGCGGGTTCAGGCCCAGTTGCAACATGCGTATCACCTGGTAGGTGCTGTCCTTCCCGCCACTGACAGGAACGATGCAATCCCAGTTGTCGCCGGTCTTGTTCTTGTACTTGTCGAGGATGACCAGCAGCTCCTGCTTGCGCTGGTCCCAGTCGACTTCGTTCCGTTGTTCGTAGCTGCGGCAGGCACTGCAGATACCCTCATCATCAATATAGAGATCAGGTTTGGTGTCGGGCATTACGCAGCGCTTGCAATAAGTCAGCATTCTTTTAAATCCTCTCGAAAAACAAATTATTACAGGCCGTTATCCCGAAGCCCCACGGCCTTGAAAAGGTATTCGGCCATTTCCCAGTCTTCCAGCGTGTCGATGTCTTGGACGCGGTGCCGCGGCAGTATGATCGGCAGCGATCGGCTACCGAAAATGACCCGGTTTTCCAACCACGCCGCACAGGTTCCCCAGTAGAACTGCCCTGCATCATGGAAGGCATGTTCAAGATCTTGAGAACGGACAGCGAAGAGCTCGGGATTGAACATATCGACGCGGCCATCCTCTTTTATGCGGATGGCACGTTGAATCGGAAACGCATAGCTGGTCACTGAGAATGCGTAGTCGCCACCTTTTTCCTCCAGCGCCTTGAGCCCCTTGAGGACGTCCTGGCTGCTGATCAGAGGGGCCGTTGCATAGACACAGCACGCATATTGAGGGGTCACACCCTGCTGGTTCAACCACTCGATGGCGTGGCGCACTACCGGCGTGGTGCCCGTGTGGTCGTCGGACAAGGCTGCCGGGCGCATGAAAGGCACGCTGGCGCCATGGTCTAAGGCCACTTCGGCGATATCGGGATCGTCGGTGGAGACGATGACCTGCTCGAAACAGCCGCTGTTCATGGCGGCTTCGATGCTCCAGGCGATCATCGGCTTGCCGCAGAACTCCTTGATGTTCTTGCGTGGAATACGCTTGCTGCCGCCACGGGCGGGGATGATCGCGACGTTCATCCCAGCAGCGCCTGGTTCAAGGCCGCCACGACCTGGTCCTGCTGCTGTTCGGTCATGGTCTGGAACATCGGTAGGCTGATGGCTTCGCGGTAATACTGCTGCGCCTCGGGGAATGCCTCGGGATCGATGCCCCTCTGCCGGTAGTACGGCTGGGTCGGCACCGGGATGTAATGCAGATTGACGCCAATGCCCTGTTCACGCAGGGAGGCGAAGACCTGGGCGTGGGTCTTGTCGATTTTCCCCAGTTGCAGGCGGATCACATACAGGTGCAGGCCGGAGTAGCTGTCCGGATGCTGCCAGGGCGTGGTGACCGGCAACCCGGCCAGGAGCTGGTCGTAGCGACGGGCAAGTACGTGGCGGCGAGCGACGTACTGGTCCAGGCGCTGTACTTGGCTGACACCCAGGGCCGCCTGCAATTCGGTCATGCGGTAATTGAAACCCAGGTCGATCTGCTGGTAGTACCACGGACCATCGGATTCATGGGTCATCTGCGCCGGATCGCGGGTGATGCCATGGCTGCGCAGCAGGGCCATTCTCTCGGCCAGGGCGGCATCGTTGGTCAATGCCATGCCGCCTTCCGCGGTGGTGATGATCTTCACCGGGTGGAAGCTGAACACGGTGATGTCGCTGTACGTGCAGTTACCGATGAACTCATCCTGGTACTTGCCACCCACGGCATGGGACGCGTCTTCGATGATCTTGAAGCCGTAGCGCTTGGCCAGGGCATGGATCGCCTGCATATCGCAGGGTTGTCCGCATAGGTGGACGGGAACGACCACCTTGGGCAGTTTCCCGTCGCGCTCCGCCTGCTCCAGCTTGCGCTCCAGCGCCTGCGGACTGAGGTTGTAGGTCACCGGGTCGATATCCACGAAGTCGACCTGGGCTCCGCAGTACAGTGCGCAGTTGGCCGATGCCACGAAGGTGATGGGGCTGGTCCAGAGCCAGTCCCCGGGACCCAGTCCCAGCGCCAGGCAGGCGATGTGCAGCGCGGACGTCGCGCTGTTCAGCGCCAATGCATGCCGGGCACCAACATGTGATGCCAGCGCTTGCTCGAAACGCGGGACCATGGGGCCCTGCGTGAGAAAGTCGGACTGCAATACCTCCACTACCGAATCAATGTCTGCTTGGGTAATGTCCTGGCGGCCGTAGGGAATCATGGATCAGATACTCCCGATCTTTTCGCGGTTGAGGTCGATCCAGGCCTGCAACTGTTCGCTGCTCATCCATTGGCTGTTGCTGTCGCTGGCATAGACGAAGCCTTCCGGTACCTTCTGGCCGTCCTTGATGCGCTCTTCGCAAGTCGACCAGTTGTTGATCGTCGGCAGGATCTTGAAGTGTTCCGGGTATTCGTAGGTGTAGTAGGCGTCCTCGACGCTGATCATCTGCTCGTGCAGCTTTTCGCCGGGACGGATGCCGACCACTTCCTGGGTTGCGTCCGGAGCGATGGTCCGGGCCAGGTCGGTAACTTTCATCGATGGGATCTTCTTCACGTAGATCTCGCCACCTTCCATGTCTTCGAAGGCGTGCCAGACCAGCTCCACGCCCTCTTCGAGGGAGATCATGAAGCGAGTCATGCGCTCGTCGGTGATGGGCAGCACGCCCTTGTCCTTGATCGACATGAAGAACGGGATCACCGAACCACGGGAGCCCATGACGTTGCCGTAGCGAACCACGGAGAAACGGGTCTCGTGGCCACCGGAATAGGAGTTGCCGGCGATGAACAGCTTGTCGGAAGCCAGCTTGGTGGCACCGTACAGGTTGATCGGGCTGCTGGCCTTGTCGGTGGACAGGGCCACCACGCGCTTGATGCCCTTGTCGATGCAGGCATCGATCAGGTTCATGGCGCCATTGATATTGGTCTTCACGCACTCGAAGGGGTTGTACTCGGCGGTCGGTACGATCTTTGTCGCTGCTGCATGCACGACATAGTCAACGCCATCCAGGGCTCGATACAGGCGGTCCTTGTCACGGACATCGCCGATGAAGAAGCGTACGCGCGGGTCGCCTTCGAACTTCTTCGCCATGTCCCACTGCTTCATTTCATCGCGAGAGAAAATGATCACTTTCTTCGGATTGTATTTGGCAAGAGTCATTGGCACGAAGGTGTTCCCGAAAGAACCTGTACCGCCAGTGATGAGAATGGTTTGGCCGGTGAGCATGAACGTTAATCCTATTTATAAGCTTTTAAGTTGAACCAAGGCATCGGATGTACTTTGTTGGAAAGCCACCATGTGCCAACGAAAGATAAGCATTGAGTAAGCATGAATGCCTGGGCTGCACCTACCAGTCCATTGCGCTCCACCAAGAAGAACATCAGCGGAATATTTATCAATCCAGTAATCAGGGTGATCAATGCCAGGCGCGAGTTCTTGTTTTCGAAGAACACATAGTTGGTGACCATGTAGTAGCAGCCGCCAAAGGCGAAGCCCAGTGCGATGTAGATCACCAGCTCGCTGGAGGCCTTGAACTCGCTCCCTACCAGGAAGCCCATCACCCAAGGCGCCAGCAGGCCGAAGATGATCGCCATGGCGAACAACAGCCCCATGTACAGATATGAAAAGCGCACTATGCGCGAGCGTGGCACTTCCTCCTTGCTCGAGAGACTCTTCATCAGCCATGGCGCATAGACCTTGTTGAAGGACTCGGTCACCAGGCCGATGACCTGTCCGAACTGCAAGGCCACCATGTAGAGACCTGCCTGGCTGACATCCAGCAGCCTGACGATGATCAGCCGGTCCGTGGCGACGATGAGCAATCCGCCGATGACATGTGGAATCAGCGGCACGCCGAACTTCAGGGCGTCCAGGCAATGGGCGCGCCATACCACTGGTTTTCTCAGCAGGCCGTCCTTCCAGAGCCAGCAGAATCCGATCGCGCCGAACAGGCCGATGGCAAGCGCCTGGGCCAGCACGCGGCCTTCCCACGCCATGCCGACCACCAGGATCAACAGCAATGAACCACCGGCGTTGAGCAGGCTCTGGCTGATCTGGAAGGTGCCGTATTTCACCGCCTGGCCAGCCACTTGCCACAGCGACAAGCGAATGTTGACGAGGAACTGCAAGCCCGACACCACGACAGCCACCAGCAGCCAGTCCGCAGGCAGGCCGGTGATCTGGGGGAGCCAGGGCCGCAGCCCGAGTGCGACCAGGAAGAGGGTGGCGGTACTGACGACCAGGATGCCCATGCAGGTCACCACGTACTGCGCCAATTCCTCCTTGGCCAGCTGGAAGTAGCGGACCCCGATGGCGCCATGCACGCTCAGCCCGGTGAATGCGCTGATGATGCTCAGGCAAACACCGAACATGGCGATGCTGCCATAGTCGGCCGGGCTCAGTACCCGGGTCAGAATGGGCAGGAGAAAGAATGGTATCGCCGCATTCAGGACGTTAGCCCCGAAGTAGATCGCGGTGTCGCTCACCAGTTTTCTAGTGTTGCTCATCGATTCGCGACACCGCTGGACACCAGGCCCTCAACAACTTTCAGTTGATCCTCGAGGCTCATGTACGGATGCATCGGCAGGCTCATCACCTGTTCCGCCACTTCGTCGCCCAGGGGCAGGCTGGCGCTGCTATCGGCCACCGCCGGTTGCTTGTTCAGCGGTATCGGATAGTGCACGGCGGTGGGAATGCCGAGCTGCTTGAGCCGGGCTTGCACGCTGTCCCGGTTTCCGACCCTGATGGTGTACTGCGCATAGACGCTGGTGTTGTACGGCTCGACGTAGGGCGTCGCGTCGATCCCGGCATCGTGCAACAGGCGTTCGTAGCTTTGTGCCACCTCCTGGCGCAGCAGGATCTCTTTTTCGAAAAGCTCCAGCTTGGCCAGCAGGATCGCTGCCTGCAGGGTGTCCAGCCGGCTGTTCACGCCGACCCGGATATGGTGGTAGCGACGGTCCTGGCCGTGCCGGGCGATCTGGCGCAAGACCACGGCCAGTTCGTCGTCATTGGTGAAGATCGCCCCGCCGTCGCCATAGCAACCCAGTGGCTTGCTGGGAAAGAAGCTGGTGCAGGCGATGGTGGTCAGGTTGCAGGAGCGCTTGCCCTTATAGGTGGCGCCAAAGCTCTGCGCGGCATCCTCGATCACCGGGATGCGGTACTTTGCGGCGATGCCGTTGATGGCATCGTAGTCCGCGCACTGGCCATAGAGGGATACCGGGATGATGGCCTTGGTTCGCGCAGTGATCGCGGCTTCCAGGCGCTGCGGATCGAGGTTGTAGGTACGCGGGTCGATATCCACGTAAACCGGCTTGGCGCCCAGCAAGGCCACGGTTTCCGCGGTGGCGATGTAGGTGAAGCCAGGGGTGATGACTTCATCGCCGGGAGCGACGCCCAGGGCCATCAAGGCAATCTGCAGCGCATCGGTGCCATTGGCGCAGCTGATGCAGTGCCTGGCGCCTGTCAGGTTGGCGAGTTGGGTTTCCAGTTCGGCCACTTCCGGGCCCAGGATGTACTGGCCGTGGGCGAGCACTCGCTGGATGCCTGCGTCGATGCGGTCCTTGATCAGTGCCTGTTGGCTTTTCAGGTCGATGAATTCGATCATGCTGGGCTCTGTTCCTTGCTCAATTCTGTTCCGCGCAGGCTGTAGCGGGCGCCGGTGTGCGCACATGTGGTGGTGGCGTCGCCTTCGACCGGCAGATCCAGCTGCTCGCCGAACTCGCTCATCCAGCCGATCTGCCGGGCCGGGACGCCAACCATCAGGGCGTAGGCCGGGACGTCCTTGTTGATCACGGCGCCGGCGCCGACAAAGGCGAATTCACCGATGGTCACGCCACAGACGATGGTGCAGTTGGCGCCCAGGGTCGCGCCTTTCTTTACCAGGGTGTCGCGATACTGGTCCTTGCGCTCGATCAGCGAGCGCGGGTTGTAGACATTGGTGAAGACCATGCTCGGGCCACAGAACACACCCGCCTCGAGCGTCACGTTGTCGTACACCGAGACATTGTTCTGGATCTTGCACTGGTCGCCGATCACCACCTTGTTGCCGACGAAGACGTTTTGCCCAAGCGACACCCCCTTGCCGATACGCGCGCCGCCGCAGACGTGCACGAAATGCCACACGCGGGAGCCTTCGCCAATTTGTGCGCCGTCATCGACTATGGCGCTGGGGTGGACTTGATAGGGCATGGGGACCTCAGCGAGCCAGGGAGGCGAGGAATGGATGTCCTTCACCGTCTTGCGCGGCCAGCGGCTTGGCGCAACGGATGAACTCGACGGTTTCGACGCAATGCCGCGCATCTTCTATGCCGTAGCCCTTGCCGTCCAGGATGGCTTGGTAGCTGACGGTATGCAGGTCGGTAAAACCTTCGGAGAACTCTATTTCCTGCCCATCGACGGTAATCGAGCGGTAGGTGGGTTTCTTGCCCTTGACGGCGTCAGGCAGGTCGTTCTGGTCGATCGACAGGAACCAGCGGACACGGGCGTTTTCATACTCCAGGTAGCCGGCAGCCTTGTAGGCATCGCTGTAGTGCACGACATTGCGCTGCAGCTTGCCGAAGATGAAATGCAGCATGTCGTAGAAGTGCACACCGATGTTGGTGGCCACGCCGAACGACTTGCGCAGATCGCCCTTCCAGCTCTCCATGTACCAGTTGCCGCGGGAGGTGATGTAGGTCAGTTCGACTTCATGCTTGTGGTCACGCTGCTCGTTGCGGACCTTTTCCTTGAGATCGATGATCGCCTGGTGGTGACGCAATTGCAGGATGTTCCACAGGCGCTTGCCGGTTTCGCGCTCGGTCAGGGCCAGGTCATCGAGCAGGGCGCTGGTGGGAACCAGCGGTTTCTCGCAGATGACATCGCAGCCCAGGCGCAGCGCCGCGGTGATATGCGGGTGGTGCAGGTAGTTGGGGGAGCACACCGAGACGATATCCAGCGCCGTGGCCGGATCGCGCTTCAGGCGCCAGGCGTGGTCATAGAAACGCTCGAATTCGGTGAAAAACTCACTGTGTGGAGACAGGCTGTCGATGATGCCGACCGAGTCATTGATGTCATAGGCACAAGCCAGCTCGTTACCCGTGTCCTTGATGGCTCGCATGTGGCGTGGGGCTATGTAGCCGGCTGCGCCGATCAGGGCAAAACGTTTCACTAGGACGCTCCAAATACAAGGTCCCGGACGCGCCGGGACTGGAAGAAATCAAGCCTTGACGATATGGGCTTCGGGTTGGCGGTACTTGCCGCGGCTATCGATGATCAATCGGGCACTGGCCTTGATCAGCTCGTAGTCGAACTTGTCGTGGTCGGTCGCCAGGACCACGGCGTCGAACTCGGCCAGGGTGCTGGCGGTCAGGGGCACGCTGGACAGATTGAAGTGGTGTTCGCGCATCTTCGGGAACACTGGGACATGCGGGTCGCTGTAGGCGACGATGGCGCCCTTGGCCTCCAGCAATTCCATGATCTCCACGGATGGCGATTCGCGCATATCGTCGACATTCTTCTTGTAGGCGATACCCAGCACCAGGATACGGCTGTCCTTGAGCGCACGGCGGCCATCGTTCAAGGCGTCCACCAGCTTGTTGACGACGTATTCCGGCATGGCCTGGTTGACCTCGCCGGAGAGCTCGATGAACCGTGTATGCAAGCCGTACTCGCGGGCCTTCCAGGTCAGGTAGAAAGGGTCGATCGGGATGCAGTGGCCACCCAGGCCGGGGCCCGGATAGTAGGCGGTGAAGCCGAAGGGCTTGGTCGCCGCGGCGTCCACCACCTCGAAGATATCGATGCCCATGCGATCGGCGACCACCTTCATTTCATTGACCAGGCCGATGTTGACCGCCCGATGGATGTTCTCCAGCAGCTTGGTCATCTCGGCGGCCTTGGTGGAACTGACCAGTACAACCTTGTCGATCGCCTGCTCGTACAAGGCGACGCCCACCTCGAGGCAGGCTGCAGTATGGCCGCCCACTACCTTGGGAATGGTGCGGGTCTCGAAGTCGGGGTTGCCCGGGTCCTCACGCTCCGGCGAGTAGACCAGGAAGATGTTCTGGCCGACCTTGAGGCCTCCCTCTTCAACGCGAGGCAGCAGTTCTTCCTCGGTGGTTCCTGGATAGGTGGTGCTTTCCAGCGATACCACCTGGCCGGCGCGCAGGTAAGGCTTGAGCGAGTCGGTGGTGTTGATCACGAAACTCATATCGGGTTCGCGATACTTGTTCAGTGGAGTGGGAACACAGAGGATCAAGGCATCGCATTCGCTGACACGGCTGAAGTCCACGGTCGCTTCGAAGCCGCTGGCGTGGGCCGCGGCGATCTTGCTGGCGGGAATATGCTCGATGTAGCTCCGCCCTGCATTCAGTTGGTTGACTTTGTCCTGATCGACATCAATACCCAGCACACGAAAACCGATTGCGTTGTAGCGCAACATCAACGGCAGACCGACATAACCCAGCCCGATAATACCGATCAGCGCTTCTTTGCTCTTGAACTTCTCAATGCTTGCTTGTTTGATGTCTGGCATCAATTAAAACTCCAACTGGACTTGCGTCTTAATATTTAATAAGTGCTTAACTTCAACTTTTAATAGGCTGGAAGTTTTAACTTTGAATGATTGGAAATTAATTGCTAGAACCCGGGGTGGTCTCAGGCTGGAGATACGAGGGGGGTCGGGCCTTTAGCATGTCTGACGTTTTCACAAGATCTTTCTCACCCATCCTATGGGCACGGCCCAAGCTCGCGGGGCGCCTATGCCAAGCCCCTTGCAGCGAGAGGCGGCCATCGACGATGCGATTCCATGCCTCCGGTACCCTGCATAACCCCGTTTTGCCCGAATCTAGTTCTTTGGCGGGGCATTTTACCTCTATTCGGGGAAATGTCCGATAGCCTCATTCAGGACTTCTTTGCTAACGCGTCGGATTCTTGCTTCCTGCGGGCCTTCTGCATGCTCAAGTACGGGGTTTGGCAGGGAACGGTTCCAGCTGAAAAAGCTCCAGGGAAGGGCGGTTGCGCCCTGGTCGAAAAATGATCGATGTCATGAGAGCCTTGTCGTTCAAGGGGTGTACTGGCTTTCGCCCAGGTTATCCACAAGCGATTCCACAGGGATTGGGGGTAAGCGAGCATGATCGGATGACCGCTTGATGACCCTGGTCAAAAAATAGTCGACCGCCTGGAGGCCACGTTCTGCAAGGGCTTGGATGAGTTTCACGCAGGTTGTCCACAGGCGGTTCCACAGAGAGTGGGGGTAAGCGTGGATGGCCGCGATGAATGAATCGACCCCTGGTCAAAAACTGAGCAGTGCTCTCCAGGCCTTGCAGAGAAAGGGCCGGAGCCGGTTTCCCGCAGGTTATTCACAGTCGGCTCCACAGGGATTGGGGGTAAGCGATTCACGGGAATGTGATGTTGCGAAGTTGTTGATCAAAAAACAGACGATTGGTCCTGAGCCTTGCAGGGCGAGGGCTGTAGAGGCTTTCACTCAGGTTATCCACAAGCGGCTCCACAGCCGGTGTGGGTAAGGCTGTCGGGTCAGCGACAGCCCAGCGACTCCCAGACTCTCTGGGCGCTGTGGTGCAGGATGCCGTGGCGCCGGGCCAGGGCCTGGCGGTCCTTGCTATAGCCGCCTCCGATCACTCCCACCACCGGGATATCCCGGCCCAGGCAATGGCGCATGACTCGTTCGTCGCGCTCGGCCACTCCGGCGTCGGTGAGCTTGAGGTAGCCCAGGGCGTCGTCCCGATGCACGTCGACCCCGGCGTCGTACAGCACCAGGTCCGGCCGGTACAGCGGCAGCAGATAGTTGAGGGCATCGTCCAGCACCTCCAGGTACTCGGCATCGCCCATGCCCATGGCCAGGGGAATGTCCCAGTCGCTCTGGGCCTTGCGCGCCGGGAAGTTCTTTTCGCAGTGCAGCGAGACGGTCACCGCATCGGCGGTGTGCTGCAAGATCCGCGCGGTGCCGTCGCCCTGGTGCACATCGCAATCGAAGATCAGCACCCGCCCAACGCGCCCGCTCTCCAGCAGGTAATGGCTGATCACCGCCAGGTCGTTGAAGATGCAGAACCCGGCTGGATAGTCGTAGTGGGCGTGGTGGGTGCCGCCGGCCAGGTGGCAGGCCAGGCCGTGCTCCAGCGCCTGCTCGGCGGCCAGCAGCGAGCCGCCAACTGCGCGCACGGTGCGCCGGGCCAGGGCTTCGCTCCAGGGCAGGCCCAGGCGCCGCTGGTCTTCCCGGGACAACTCACCCTGCATGTAGCGTTCGATATAGCCAGGGTCGTGGGCCAGCGCCAGGACTTCGGCCGGGCACAGCTGTGGACGCAGCAGGTCGGTATCCCGGGTCAGGCCGCTGTCCACCAGGTGGTCGCGCAACAGGCGGAACTTGTCCATGGGGAAGCGATGTTCCGGGGGGAATTCCGGGCTGTAGTCGTCGTGGTAGATCAGCGGCAATGTCATGGCATTTTCTTAGAAGGACCCGTGAAGGATCCTAACAGCGATGTAGACTTGCACCCATTAAAATGGAGGGCACCGATGGAGCCGATATTGCAACTGGAAAGCGCGCGCCTGGTGCTGCGCCAATGGCGTGACGATGATTTGCAGGCTTTTGCGGCGATGTGTGCCGATCCCCAGGTCATGCGCTACTTTCCGGCACCCTTGAGCCGCCTGGAGAGCGCTGCCTTGATCGGTCGCATACGTGGTCATTTTGCCGAGCATGGTTTTGGCACCTGGGCCCTGGAGCGCAAGGATAACGGCGCCTTCATCGGTTTTACCGGCCTGGGCGTGGTGGGTTTCGAAGCGCCTTTCACCCCGGCGGTGGAGATCGGCTGGCGCCTGGCCCGCGAGCACTGGGGCCTGGGCTATGCCAGCGAGGCGGCCTGGACGGCGTTGCGTTGCGCGTTCGAGCGCCTGGCCCTGGACGAAGTGGTAGCCTTCACCACCCGGACCAACCTGCCGTCGCAGAAAGTGATGCAGGCCATCGGCATGCAGCATGTCGTCCAGGGGGATTTCGAACATCCCAAGCTCGCCGGCGATCACCCGTTGCGCGAGCATGTGCTGTACCGCATCACCCGTGAACAATGGTTGGAAACCTTGCATGGATAGCAATCGCGCATGTTTAGATGTGCCGATGAGGTTGCTTGCCCCGAATCGATTTGACCGCCGCAGCCGAGATTGCGCGGTTTTGCTCTGTGTGAGGAGAGTCTGAATGAGTCATGTGCTGGATGATCTGGTCGATCTTTTGACCTTGGAACCCATCGAGGAAAACCTGTTTCGTGGACGCAGCCAGGACCTGGGTTTCCGCCAGCTGTTCGGTGGCCAGGTACTCGGCCAATCGCTGTCCGCCGCCAGCCAGACGGTAGAGGAGGCGCGCCACGTACACTCCATGCACGGTTACTTCCTGCGTCCCGGGGACGCCGCCTTGCCGGTGGTCTACCAGGTGGACCGGGTCCGCGATGGCGGCAGCTTCAGCACCCGGCGCGTGACGGCGATCCAGAAGGGCAATCCGATCTTCACCTGCAGCGCTTCGTTCCAGTACGACGAGCAGGGCTTCGAGCACCAGAGCGGCATGCCCCAGGTGGTCGGCCCGGAGAACCTGCCCTCGGAGCTGGAGATCGCCACCCAGCGCGCGCACCTGATTCCCGAGCACATGCGGGAAAAGCTGCTGTGCCCCAAGCCCATCGAAGTGCGCCCGGTGACCGAGAGGGACCCGTACAACCCGCAGCCGATGGATCCGGTGAAGTACGTCTGGTTCCGCGCCGACGGCACCCTGGCCGACAACCCGGCGCTGCACAAGTACCTGCTGGCCTATGCCTCGGACTTCGGCCTGCTGGTCACCTCGCTGCTGCCCCATGGCAAGTCGGTCTGGCAGAAGGATATGCAAGTGGCCAGCCTCGACCACGCCCTGTGGTTCCACGCCGACCTGCGTGCCGATGACTGGCTGCTGTATGCCATGGACAGCCCGTGGGCCGGCAATTCCCGGGGCTTCTCCCGGGGTAGCGTGTTCAACCGTGCCGGCCAGTTGGTCGCTTCGGTGACCCAGGAAGGGTTGATCCGCCATCGCAAGGATTGGGCATGAGCCTTTCGGATATCGAGCATTGGGTGTTCGACATGGACGGCACCCTGACCATCGCCGTGCATGACTTCGAAGCGATCCGCCAGGCGTTGTCGATCCCGGCCGATGAAGACATCCTCACGCACCTGGCAGCCTTGCCGGCGGACGAGTCCGCGGCCAAGCATGCCTGGCTGCTGGAACACGAGCGCGACCTGGCCCTGGGTTCGCGCCCGGCGCCGGGAGCGGTGGAGCTGGTGCGAGACCTGGCCGGGCGCGGATATCGCCTGGGCATCCTCACGCGCAATGCCCGGGAACTGGCCCACGTCACCTTGCAAGCCATCGGCCTGGCCGACTGCTTCGCCCAGGCCCATGTGCTGGGCCGCGACGAGGCCCCGCCCAAGCCCCATCCCGGTGGCCTGCTGAAGCTGGCCCAGGCCTGGGATGTAGCTCCGCAGCGCATGGTGATGGTCGGCGATTACCGCTTCGACCTGGACTGCGGCCGCGCCGCCGGTACCCGCACGGTGCTGGTCAACCTGCCGGACAACCCCTGGCCGGAACTGACCGACTGGCATGCGCAGGATTGCGCGCAGTTGCACCGCCTGTTGCGCGCTTGAGGCCGGGCGCAGTTCTACTTGAACAGCGCCGCCTGGCCCTGGGCCGAGGTGAACATCTTGTCCCCGTCATGGCCGACCCCCGGCACCTCTACCAGGCGCTGGGCCAGCCCCTGGGGATGACGCCTTAGCAGGTAGTCGAAATAGTTGTGCCCGCGCGCCAGGCGATAGGCGCCCTGGGCCTCGGCGGCGCAGCTCTGGTCCAGGGCCGGGTGCCGTGGGTCGATGTCCTGTTGTCCCAGCAGGTAGGTGATATCCCGCCCCGCATAACGCTGTTCCAGCTGTTCCGGCATTAGTCGGGCGACATAGGCCGGGCGTCGTTCCAGGCCGTATTTCCACTGGTTGAATCCGCGGCAGGCGGCTGGCCCGATGGCTACCGGGCGCCAGGCGTCGAAGTAGGCGTAGGACGAAGGATTGGCGACCACGAAGCGCAGGCCGATTCCGGCCCGCTGCAGTTCGGCAGGGTCACCGCTGGCCAGGGCGTAGCGTTGCACCACCTGGGCACCGCCCGAGTGGCCGGCGACCACCACTTCCCGCAGGTTGGGAAAGCGCTGGCGATCGCCCAGGCGCAGCAGGATGGCGTCCAGTGCCGCGTAGGAACTCAGCGGCTGGGGGGCGGTGGCGGGCTCGCCGCCCATCCAGGCGTTGCCCTGCCAGCGCAACAGGCTGCTGGGCAGGTGGTGGCGGGCAATGTCGTGCTGATTGAGAAACTGCGGGGCGATCACCAGGGTCGTGGCCTCTTGCCCGGCCAGCCTGGCGGCGTTCTCGCCGCTGTGCAGGTAGGTCTGGGCGTTGCGCAGGCGGCCATGGACGATGACCAGGGCCCGCTGTATGCCCGGCAATGGCTGGCGCCAGTCCTGGCTCAGGCCCAGGGCCAGTTCACCGGCCGGCAGTTCCAGTCGCCCGGGGCTGATGATCTTGACCCCATGCCCCGCAGCCTGGGCGCCCAGGCTGCCCAGGCACAGCAGCGCCGCGAGCAGGCGGCGCATCTACAGGCTCTTGGCGGCGAAGGTGTCGCACTGGCCGACCTGGCCCTGGCTGAAACCGGTCTTGAACCAGCGTACCCGCTGGGCCGAGGTGCCGTGGGTGAAGGAGTCCGGTACCACCCGGCCCTGGCCTTGCTGTTGCAGGCGGTCGTCGCCGATGGCGTTGGCGGCGTTCAGGGCTTCTTCCACGTCCCCGGGTTCCAGCCAGTTCAAGCGTTTTTGCGCGTGGTAGGCCCAGACGCCGGCCAGGCAGTCGGCCTGCAACTCCTGGCGTACCAGCAGGCCACCGTCGCCTTCCATCTGCCGACCCTGCTGGCGGGCCGCCTGCATCTTGGCCGAGACCCCGAGCAAGGTCTGCACGTGGTGGCCCACCTCATGGGCGATCACGTAGGCCTGGGCGAAGTCGCCAGCGGCGGAAAAGCGCTGGGCCATTTCCCGGAAGAAATCCATGTCCAGGTACACCTGGCGATCGGCTGGGCAATAGAAGGGGCCGCTGGCCGAAGTGGCGGCGCCGCAGGCGGACGTGACCCGGCCACGGAACAGGATCAGCTTGGGCGCCTGGTATTGGCGGCCGGCCTGCTGGAAGATCTGGCCCCAGGTGTCCTCGGTATCGCCGAGGATCGCGCGGACGAATTCCGCCTGTTCATCGTTGGCCGGTGGCGCCTTGCGTTCCTGGGTGGTGGCCGGGGCCGAGACCTGGCCGCCGCCCTGGCTGAGCAGTTGCCCGAGGATCTGCAGCGGGTCCTGGCCGGTGGCCCAGCCGATGCCGACGATCAGCACGATCGCCGTCAGGCTCAACCCCTTGCCCCCGCCAAAGCGCAAGCCACCGCCGCCACCACCGCCGCTGTCATCTCGCACATCCACGACGTTGTCGCTGCGCCGGCCTTTCTTCCAAAGCATGGGGGAGTCCTCGTTTCTTCTGCTGGTCAGTGTTGCTGCTGGCTGGAACCGGCGCCAGTCCGGTCGTCAGGGATTTTTGCCCACGCTACCATGGCCGATACCGGGTCGGCCGGTTGCAGACGCATTTTGGGGCTCCCTATTGAACATCGATACCCGCATCAAATTCCGTCACCTGGTGGGTTTTCTTGAAATGGCCCGCCAGGGCAGCCTGGCCCGGGCCGCCGATGTGCTGGCGGTGAGCCAGCCGGCGATGTCCAAGACCCTCAAGGAACTGGAGACTTTGCTGGACACCCGCTTGTTCGAGCGCAGCAAGGCCGGGCTCAGCCTGACCGAGGCCGGGCGGGCCTTCCTGCGCTATGCCGGCCCTTCGGTGCAGGCCCTGCGGGAAGGGGTCAGCAGCTTGCGCGGTGGCGAGCATGCCGCGCAGGCGGTGCGTATCGGCGTGCTTTCTACGGTGGAGGGCCTGTTGCTGCCGGAGGTGCTGCGGCGTTTGCACCAGCGGCATGGGGCGCTGACGCTCAGCGTGGTCACTGGCCCCAGCGCCTACCTGCTCTCGCAACTGCGGGTCGGCGACCTGGACCTGGTGGTGGGGCGCATGACCGAGAGCCCGGAGATCCAGGGCCTGAGCTTCGAGCACCTGTACAACGAGTCCATGACCCTGGTGGTGCGCCCCGGGCATCCGTTGGCCTGCGGGCTGCTCGACCGTGGGGCCGTCGGTCGTTATCCGTTGGTGCTGCCGCTGGCTGGCACCAGTATCCGCAAGCATGCCGACAGCCTGTTCGTGCAGTGCGGCATCGCCCAGTCGCCACAACGCCTGGAAACCCTGTCGCTGGCCCTGGGCCGGCGCTACACCTTGTCCAGCGATGCGCTGTGGATAGCGCCGCTGGATGCGGTGCGCCTGGACCTGGCCAGTGGCGAATTGCTGGAGCTGGACCTGGGGTTGCGCGAGCCCGGTGGCTCGGTGGGGATCTCCAGCAATGCCAGCCTGCCGTTGCCGCTGGCGGCGCAATGGGCGGTGCAGGTGTTGCGGGAGGTCGGGCTGGCCTATCGCGAGGGGCGATATCCTTAACCTTGTGGTTATGGATGAGCGCCGGCTTTTCAATAGTCCGCCGGCCTGGTTTGTTTGAAACTCTGCAAGCTGCGCTCCAGAACTCAAACAACAGGAGATCGACATGTCCGATGCAGACGGCAGTCGCTTCGTGATTCGCGACCGTGATTGGCACCCCAAGGCCCTGACGCCCGACTACAAGAGTTCCATCACCCGCTCCCCGCGCCAGGCGCTGGTGAGCATTGCCCAATCGCCCAGTGAAACCGGTGGTCCGGACTTTTCCCAACTGCGCCTCGGACGCCTGGACAACGACCTGCTGCGCAATTTCGACAACGGCGGCTTGCCGGTGGGCGAGCGGATCATCGTCGCCGGGCGGGTATGCGACCAATACGGCAAGCCGGTGCCCCATACTCTGGTGGAAATGTGGCAGGCCAATGCCGGCGGCCGCTATCGGCACAAGAACGACCGCTACCTGGCGCCCCTGGACCCGAATTTCGGCGGAGTCGGGCGGACCCTCACCGATCGCGACGGCTACTACAGCTTCCGCACCATCAAGCCCGGACCCTATCCATGGCGTAACGCTCCCAACGACTGGCGCCCGGCGCACATTCATTTCTCCATCAGCGGTCCGGCGATCGCCACGCGGCTGGTCACCCAGCTGTACTTCGAAGGCGATCCGCTGATCCCGCTGTGCCCGATCGTCAAGTCGATCGCCAGCCCGGAGGCGGTGCAGAGCCTGATCGCCCGGCTGGACATGAGCAATGCCAACCCCATGGATTGCCTGGCCTATCGTTTCGACATCGTGCTGCGTGGCCAGCGCCGGACCCATTTCGAGCACTGCTGAGGAACCCGCCATGCCCGTTCGACTGTTGCCGGAAACCCCCTCGCAAACCGCTGGGCCCTACGTGCATATCGGCCTGGCCCTGGCCGCCGCGGGAAATCCCGCCCGGCCCGAGGAAATTTGCAATCGGCTGGCCAGGGAAGATGCCCCGGGCGAGCACATCCTGCTGTTGGGCCACGTCTACGACGGCAATGGCCACCTGGTACGCGACTCGTTCCTGGAGTTCTGGCAGGCCAACCATGAAGGCATCCATGACCCGATCTTCGATACGGAAAAGCCCTTCAACTGCTTCGGCCGGGCCGCCACCACTTTCGATGCTGGAGAGTGGATCGTGCATACAGTCAAGCCTGGAATTGTAAACAATGCCGCCGGCCTGCCCATGGCACCGCATATCAACGTGCTGCTGTTCGCCCGGGGGATCAACATCCACCTGCACACCCGGTTGTACTTCGCCGATGAGCCGCAAGCCAACCAGCGGTGCCCGGTGCTGAACCTGATCGAGCAGCCGCAGCGCCGGGAAACCTTGCTGGCGCGGCCTTGCGAGGTCGATGGCCAGCGCGCCTATCGTTTCGATGTCCGGCTCCAGGGCGAGGGCGAGACGGTGTTCTTCGATTTCTAGGTCGTTGCCCTGGTGCGCTCCGGCTGGCGGTTCAGCGCGGGTTCCAAGTTGTAGAAGATCTGTAACCGAGGGGGCTGGCAGGCCCCCTCGGCGCTTTCTTTCGCGGCCTGACGCAGCCCATAATCGCCGGCTTGTGAGTGATGGCTGTGAGCCCAGAATGACAATGACCAGTGAACGCTCCGTTGTGCCTGAAAAAGCGGCTCTCGCGCCGCGCAAGAGCCGCAAGAACAACCCGGAAAAGACCCGCGAGAACATCCTCCAGGAGGCGGTTATCGAGTTCGTGCAGCAGGGGCTTTCCGGGGCTCGGGTGGACGCCATCGCCGAGCGTATCCATACCTCCAAGCGCATGATCTATTACTACTTCGGCAGCAAGGAGCAGTTGTACGTCGAAGTGCTGGAGAAGCTCTATGGCGATATCCGCAGCACCGAGAGCCGCCTGCAGCTGACGGAGCTGACGCCACCGGAAGCCATTCGCCGCCTGGTGGAGTTCACTTTCGACCACCATGATCACAACGCTGATTTCGTGCGGATCGTCAGCATCGAGAACATCCACAACGCCGAGTACGTGAAGCAGTCGCAGGTGATCAAGGCGATGAACAACAGCGTCCTGCATGCCCTGGACGAAATCCTCGCGCGCGGAGTCAAGGAGGGCCTGTTTCGCAGGGGGTTGAATGCCCTGATGTGCATTTGCTGATCAGTTCGTTCTGCTTCTTCCGGGTTTCCAATCGCCATACCTTCGGCGAGATCTTCCAGCTCGACCTGCCGGATGAGACGGTCAAGCGCCGGCATCGGGAAATGATCTGCGAATCGGTGCTGCGCTACCTGCAAGCCTGAGTGGTCGCCGGCATTGGCATGGGCCATGGCCGCCCATTAAAATCGCATGCACGAGCCAGCCGGCTCCATGACATTTCCCTCGACAAGGAAGGCTCCATGGGCAACCCCGTCCCCACCCTGAAAATCATCCTGATCCTGATGATCGTCGTCGACGGTTTCTGGTTTGGCGAGCGCTTGCTGTCCATGGCGGGTATCAGCCCGCTCGACTGGCTGCCGACCCAGCTGATCAACCTGCTCGGCATTCTCAGCAGCCTGTTGCTGATCCTCTTCAACGTGCTGTTGCTCGGCCTGCTCTCGCGTTTGCAGCTCAAGTCCGAATGAGCCATCGGCCCCAGGCGCGACCTGTGGCTGATGGCTATGGCAATTGAAAATCATTCTCGACTGACCGTAAGGTGCCCGGCACGCCTACTTGCTGGCGCGCATCCAGCTCAAGTACCAGGCCGGGCTGCTCAACGAGCAGGACCTTGCGCAACTGGCCGGGTACTTCCACCCGGTCCTGCAGCCACTGTCGAGCCTGCGAGGTTGCGACAAGGCCCGCAGGGCCTTCAACAATCGCGCCCCCCACACACTGCGGCCGTTGCGCGCCCGTGCGCAGCCTGCGGCAGCGGCTATCCGGAGCAGGCACGGGACCATGAATGGGCGCCAGAAATGCCAACGGCCGTCACGAGGACGGCCGTAGCGGGGACAGCGGATCAGCGCCGGGTCAGCAGGACCCCGGATTCCATGTGGTGGGTCCAGGGGAACTGGTCGAACAGGGCGCAGCGCTCGATGCGGTGGGTGTCGTGCAACCGGGCGATGTTGGCCGCCAGGGTTTGCGGGTTGCAGGAGATGTACAGGATGTTGTCGAAGCGTCGGGTCAGCTCGCAGGTGTCCGGGTCCATGCCGGCCCGTGGCGGGTCGACGAACACGCTGCCGAACGCGTAGCTCTTCAGGTCCACGCCTTGCAGGCGACGGAACGGCCGTACTTCATTGAGCGCTTCGGTCAACTCCTCGGCGGACAGGCGCACCAGGGTGACGTTGTCCACGGCGTTTTCGCTGAGATTGCTCAGGGCGGCGTTGACCGAGGTCTTGCTGATCTCGGTGGCCAGCACCTTGCGCACCCGGGTGGCCAGGGGCAGGGTGAAGTTGCCGTTGCCGCAGTACAGCTCCAGCAGGTCATCCTGGCGTTCGCCCAGGGCGGCATAGGCCCAGTCGAGCATCTTCTGGTTCACCGTGCCGTTGGGCTGGGTGAAGGCGCCTTCAGGCTGGCGGTAGCTGAAGCTGCGACCGCCCACGTCCAGGCGTTCCACCACGTAGTCCTGGCCGATCACTTCACGCTTGCCCTTGGAACGGCCGATCACGCTGACTTTCAGCTCGGCGGCCAACTGGCTCGCGGCCTGGTGCCAGTGCTCGTCCAGCGGGCGGTGGTAGCACAGGGTAATCATTGCATCGCCGGCCAGGGTGGTGAGGAACTCCACCTGGAACAGCTTGTGGCTCAGGGCGTGGCTGGCTTGCCAGGCGGCCTTGAGCTGCGGCATCAACTGGTTGATGCGCTGGCTGGCGATGGGGAACTGCTCGATGAGGATCGGCGTGCGCTTGTCCTCCTGGGAGAACATCGCGTAGTGGCGCTCGCCGGCTTCGCGCCACAGGCGGAACTCGGCGCGCAGGCGAAAGTGCTGCAGCGGCGAATCGAAGACCTGGGGCTCGGGCGCGTCGAAGGGCGCCAGCAGGCCACGCAGGCGCGTGACCTTTTCCTGCAACTGGGTGCTGTAGCTTGCGGCGTCGAAAGTCATGCGCTGAACCAACCCAGCTTGGCCACGAACAGGATCGACAGGATCACCAGCGGGGCGTTGAGCTCACGGGCGCGGCCGGTCAGCAGCTTGATCGCGGTCCAGGCAATGAAGCCGAAGGCGATGCCGTTGGCGATGGAGTAGGTGAACGGCATCGCCAGGGCGGTGACCACTACCGGAGCGGCGACGGTGATGTCGTCCCAGTCGATTTCCGCCAGGCCCGAGGTCATCAGCACGGCCACGAACAACAGCGCCGGTGCGGTGGCGAAGGCCGGGACGCTGGCTGCCAGCGGCGAGAAGAACAAGGCCAGCAGGAACAGGACCGCCACTACGATGGCGGTCAGGCCGGTGCGTCCGCCGGCGCTCACGCCCGCCGCGGATTCGATGTAGCTGGTGGTGGTGGAGGTGCCCAGCAGGGAGCCGGCCATGGCCGCGGTGCTGTCGGCGATCAGGGCCCGGCCCATCTTCGGCATGTGGCCGTCCTTGCCCATCAGGCCGGCGCGCTTGGCCACGCCGATCAGGGTGCCGGAGTTGTCGAACAGGTCGACGAACAGGAAGGCGAAGATCACGCTCACCAGGCCGATGTCCAGGGCGCCCTTGATGTCCAGCTGCAGGAAAGTCGGGGCCAGGGACGGTGGCATGGAGGTCACGCCGCCGAATGGAGTAACGCCCAACAGGATGGAAACAACCGTCACCGAGAGGATGCCGATCAGCACCGCGCCGCGGACCTTCAGGGCCTCCAGGGCGACGATCATGGCAAAGCCCAGGGTGGCGAGGATCGGCGCAGGTTTCTTCAAGTCGCCCAGGCCGACCATGGTGGCCTGGTTGCTGACCACGATGCCGGCGTTGTGCAGGGCGATCAGCGCCAGGAACAGGCCGATACCGGCGGCGATGGCCGAGCGCAGGGGCAGGGGGATGCTGTTGATGATCCACTCGCGGATCTTGAAGATCGACAGCAGGAAGAACAGCACCGCCGAGATGAACACCGCACCCAGCGCCACTTGCCAGGTATGGCCCATGTGCAGGACCACGGTGTAGGTGAAGAAGGCGTTCAGGCCCATGCCGGGTGCCAGGGCGATCGGGTAGTTGGCGATCAAGCCCATGACGGTGGAGCCGATGGCCGCCGCCAGGCAGGTGGCGACGAACACCGCGCCTTTGTCCATGCCGGTCTCGCCGAGGATGCTCGGGTTGACGAAAAGAATGTAGGCCATGGCCAGGAAGGTGGTAACGCCCGCAAGTATCTCGGTGCGCACGTTGGTGTTGTGTGCCTTGAGTTGAAACAGCCTTTCCAGCATGTCTGCTCCCCGTGGCGCCGCTGGGCGCCGTGAATGTATCGACTCCAACAGCAAAGCACAGACTGCCTGATGCGCCTGTGGATTTGCCTGGGGTCGGGAAAAGCCGCGCATCATACCAGCAGCGTGGGCCAATGGCTGCGATCGTCGTCGATGTTTTGCCGGGTGGGCAAGTAGCGCATACTGCGCCCTGATTTCGAGGGGGATTTATGCGCAGTACAGTGAAAACGACCGTCTTGGCGCTGCTGGGAACCGCGGCCTGCTGGTTCGCCGCCTCGGCCACGGCCGGTTCTGCCGCGCCCTTGAGCCAGGTGGAAATCCTCAAGGTGCTGTCGCCAGCCTGCGGGCTGGAGGATGTCTCCGACGGTCGTGAACGGACCCAGTGCGACCACAGCGGGCCGGGCATCAAGGTCTATGTGCTGGAGATCGGCTATGGCCGCGAGCCCTACGTGACCCTGGACGGCTTCGAGGTCGACGGGACTCGGACCCCGGTGTGCGAAGATGGCTCCAGCTACGAGCCCTGCGCCCCTGGCGGGATCACCGCCGGCTACCTCTATATCTTCGACCTGGCCGATAAGAAGGAAGGCGCCTTCCGTTTCACCAACACTTCGATCAATGCGCCGGGCAACAGCATGAGCGCAGAAATCTACATCAAGTAGGCCGCCGGCGATCCCGGTTCGGCCAGCTAGCCAGCCCGGGTTTGCTCCATTTGTGGTTCGTGCATCCGGTCACGCTGGGCCAGGGTCGGGAATAGCTTGATCCAGGTCCCGGTCACCAGCAGCGTACCGACCCCGCCCAGCACCACCGCCGGCACGGTGCCGAACCAGTGGGCCGTTAGCCCGGATTCGAACTCCCCCAGCTGGTTCGAGGCGCCGATGAACAGGCCGTTCACTGCGCTGACCCGGCCGCGCATCTCATCCGGGGTTTCCAACTGCACGAAGGAGGCGCGGATCACCATGCTGATCATGTCCGCCGCCCCCAGTACCACCAGCACGGCCAAGGAGAACCAGAACGAGGTGGACAGGCCGAAGGCGATGGTCGCCACGCCGAACACCCCGACGGCGGTGAACATCACCCGTCCCACCTTGCGCTCGACGCTGAAGCGCGCCAGCCACAGCGACATCAGCAAGGCACCCACCGCCGGCGCCGAGCGCAGCAGGCCCAGGCCCCAGGGGCCGGTGAGCAGGATGTCCTTGGCGAACACCGGCAACAGCGCGGTGGCGCCGCCGAGCAGTACGGCGAACAGGTCCAGGGAGATGGCGCCGAGGATGTCCGGGCGGCTGCGGATGAAGCGGATACCCGCCAGCAGCGAGTCCAGGGTCGCCTTGCTTTTGTTCAGGGCGGCCTGGCGCGCCGGCAAGTTGAGCATCAGCAGGCAGGCGATCAAGTACAGCACCACGGTCGGGCCATAGACCCAGACACTGCCGAAGGCGTAGAGCAAGCCGCCCAGGGCCGGGGCGACGATGGTCGCCGATTGCTGGGCCGACTGGGCCGCGGCCACCGCCCGGGGAAACAGTGCGGCGGGCACGATGCTTGGCAGCAGGGCCTGGGTGGTGGGCATTTCGAAGGAACGGGCGCTGCCGAGCAGGAACGCTAGGATGAAGATCAGCTCCCGGCTGACGCTGTCGGTCAGGCTGCCGATGGCCAGGGACAGGGCGATCAAGGCTTGCAGCGACTGGCAGATGGCGGCCACGCGGCGCCGGTCGTAGCGGTCGGCCACGTGCCCGGTATGCAGCATGAACAGCACCCGTGGGGCGAACTCCACCAGCCCCACCAGGCCCAGGTCGAGGACGTTGCCAGTCAGTTGGTAGAGATTCCAGCCGATGGCCACGGTGAGCATCTGGAAACCGCTGGCGGTGAAGATCCGGGCTATCCAGAAAGCGATGAACGGACGGTGGTGGCGGAGCAGCAAAGGTTCTGGGCTGGGCATCGGCAGGCAAATCTGAGCGGGGAGTGCCGCGAGGTTACCACCAAGATGTAACCAATAGTTGCGGTCCAGGGAAAATCGTTAGCCGCGCATCTATCTCGCTTCTGGCTCCTTTTTTCGATGACAGTCCCTGTTGCCGCGGCCGCAGGCTCCGGCTGATCGGTCGGACGCCGAAGGTCCTGTGGACCTTGTCGCAGCTTCGCGGGCTCAGCAGCGGCTACGGGGGGATGTGTGCTGGAGAAGTGTCGGGAAACCCCGGTCTTGAGAGGGTGAGGCAAGCTGTCACGCGGCAAATAACCACAGAGTTGCGCACTAAATTTAGGACTACTCTTTTAACGTTGATTGATCCAGATCAAGGCCTTTTTCGAGGATTGGTGTGGTGGCCGCAAGGCCAGGATCCCTGCGTAGCGATGGTTTAAAAGAACGAATCCGAATTCGCCGCACTCCATATCCGTGGGGGCAGTGGGTGCAGGCCTCTGGCCGGCAGCCGGTATTACCTGACAGAGGAAAGCTTATGTTCGGTTTAGAGGCTCTTGATCTCGCCCGAATCCAGTTCGCATTCACCATCTCGTTCCACATCCTGTTCCCGGCGATCACCATCGGCCTGGCGAGCTACCTGGCGGTACTCGAGGGCCTGTGGCTCAAGACCCACGACGATACCTACCGCGATCTCTACCACTTCTGGTCGAAGATCTTCGCCGTCAACTTCGGCATGGGCGTGGTGTCCGGCCTGGTGATGGCCTACCAGTTCGGTACCAACTGGAGCCGATTTTCCGATTTTGCCGGTTCTGTCACCGGCCCCTTGCTCACCTACGAGGTGCTGACGGCGTTCTTCCTCGAGGCCGGCTTCCTCGGGGTGATGCTGTTCGGCTGGAACAAGGTCGGGCGCAAGCTGCACTTTTTCTCCACGGTCATGGTGGCCATCGGTACCCTGATCTCGACCTTCTGGATCCTCTCGTCCAACAGCTGGATGCAGACTCCGCAGGGTTATGAAATCGTCAACGGCCAGGTGATCCCGGTGGATTGGCTGGCGGTGATCTTCAACCCGTCCTTCCCCTATCGCCTGGCGCACATGGCGGTAGCCGCGTTCGTGGCCACGGCGTTCTTCGTCGGCTCCTCGGCGGCCTGGCACCTGCTGCGTGGGCGGGACAACCCGGCGATCCGGCGCATGCTTTCCATGGCCATGTGGATGGCCCTGATCGTGGCCCCGGTACAGGCGGTGATCGGTGATTTCCACGGTCTCAACACCCTCAAGCACCAGCCGGCGAAGATCGCCGCCATCGAAGGCCACTGGGAGAACGTCGGTAACGAGCCGACCCCGCTGATCCTCTTCGGCTGGCCGGACATGAAGGCCGAGAAAACCCGCTTCGCCGTGGAAATCCCCTACCTGGGCAGCATCATCCTGACCCACAGCCTGGACAAGCAGGTGCCGGCGCTCAAGGAGTTCCCGCCCGAGGACCGGCCCAACTCGACCATCGTCTTCTGGTCGTTCCGGATCATGGTCGGCCTGGGCATGCTGATGATCTTCACCGGCCTGTGGAGCCTCTGGCTGCGCAAGCGCGACAGCCTCTACACCTCGCGGCCGTTCCTGTACCTGGCCTTGTGGATGGGGCCGTCCGGCCTGATCGCGATCCTCGCGGGCTGGTTCACCACCGAGATCGGTCGCCAGCCCTGGGTGGTCTACGGCCTGATGCGCACCGCCGATGCTTCTTCCGGGCATAGCCTGGTGCAAATGAGCATCACCCTGGCGTTGTTCGTGGTGGTGTATTTCGCGCTGTTCGGCGTGGGTATCGGCTACATGATGCGCCTGGTGCGCAAGGGACCGGTGACCAACGAAGGCGCCGAGACCAGCCACGGTGGCCCCGGCCGCAAACGCACGCCGGCCCGTCCGCTTTCCGCGGCCGACGATGACGACCACAGCACCAGCCTGAACAAGGGGAATTGAGTCATGGGTATCGATCTTCCGCTGCTCTGGGCCGTGATTATCATCTTCGGCATCATGATGTACGTGGTCATGGACGGGTTCGACCTGGGGATCGGGATTCTTTTCCCGTTCGTCAAGGACAGCCGCGACCGTGACGTAATGATGAACACCGTCGCCCCGGTCTGGGACGGCAACGAGACTTGGCTGGTACTGGGCGGGGCGGCGCTGTTCGGCGCCTTCCCGCTGGCCTATTCGGTGGTGCTCTCGGCGTTGTACATGCCGCTGATCCTGATGCTGGTGGGGCTGATCTTCCGTGGCGTGGCCTTCGAGTTCCGCTTCAAGGCCAAGGAAGCCAAGCGCCATATCTGGGACAAGGCCTTCATCGGCGGTTCCGCGGCGGCCACCTTCTTCCAGGGCGTGGCCCTGGGGGCCTTCATCGATGGCCTGCCAGTGGTCAACCGCCAGTTCGCCGGCGGCTCGATGGACTGGCTGACGCCCTTCACGCTGTTCTGCGGCCTGGCACTGGTGGTGGCCTATGCCTTGCTCGGTTGCACCTGGCTGATCATGAAGACCGAAGGCAAGCTGCAGCTGCAGATGCATGACCTGGCGCGGCCCTTGGCCTTCGTCCTGCTGGCGGTGATCGGCGTGGTCAGTATCTGGACGCCCCTGGCCCATGCCGAGATCGCCGCGCGTTGGTTCACCTTGCCGAACCTGTTCTGGTTCCTGCCGGTGCCGATCCTGGTGCTGGTGACCCTGTACGGGCTGCTGCGGGCCGTGGCACGCAACGCTCACTACACGCCGTTCCTTTTGACCCTGGTATTGATCTTCCTCGGCTACAGCGGCCTGGGCATCAGCCTGTGGCCGAACATCGTGCCGCCGTCGATCTCCATCTGGGACGCCGCCGCGCCACCGCAGAGCCAGGGCTTCATGCTGGTGGGCACCTTGTTCATCATTCCGTTCATCCTGGGATACACCTTCTGGAGCTACTACGTGTTCCGCGGCAAGGTCACCCACGAGGACGGCTATCACTAGCCAGGCGCCGCTCCTCGAGAGGAGCGAAGCTTGCTCGCGATGGCGCCCTTGCAGGCGCCATCGCCTCCCTTTTGAAAGGAGCATTCGATGATGGCTGGTAAACATTCATTGCAGGAAATTGAAGAAGCCGAGAAGAAGCCGCTCTGGCAACGCCTGGGTTGGCTGGCCATGATCTGGGGCGGTAGCGTCCTGGCCCTGTTCCTGGTAGCGAGCCTGATGCGCATGTTCATGAACGCCGCGGGCCTGACCACGCACTGATCTTCAGCACTGCTCATCCCATCCCGTGTCGTGCGGCGCGGTTTACAACCCTCCATTGGAGGGTTTTTTTTGACCTGGGCTTGCTACGTTTTTTCTTTGCAGGCGCAGCCGATGGGCTCGCGATGAGCGAGAACGCGGTGCTTCAGGTATTTCACGGGGATTCATCGCGAGCAAGCTTCGCTCCTACGTGGGCGGGGTTACTTGCGGGCCTTGAGAATGACGAACTTGGGCGTCGCCGCCACCTGTTCGACACCGCGGAACAGCCGGGCCAGCTTGCTGTGATAACCCAGGTGGCGGTTGCCGACGATGTACAGCGCGCCGCCCACCACCAGGGCTTCCCGGGCCTGCTGGAACATGCGCCAGGCGAGGAAGTCGCCCACCACCTGCTGCTGGTGGAACGGCGGGTTGCACAGCACCACGTCCAGGGACTGCGGCTCCTGGCCGGCCAGGCCGTCACCGGGACGGATCACGGCTTCGCGTTCGCCCAGCAGCGCCTGCCAGTTTTCCCGGGCCGATTGCACGGCCATGAACGACTCGTCCACCAGGGTGTAGCGGGCTTGGGGATTGTCCAGGGCACTGGCGATGGCCAGCACGCCGTTACCGCAGCCCAGGTCGGCGACCCGGGCATTGCCCAGGTTCTGCGGCAGATGCGGGAGGAAGGCGCGGGTACCGATGTCCAGGCCTTCGCGGCAGAACACGTTGGCGTGGTTGAGCAGCTCGATGGCCGGCTTGTCCAGGCGATAGCGGGTCGGGTAGGGCGAGGCCAGCGGCGACCTGGCCTCGGCGGTGGCGATCAGCAGGCGGGCTTTCTTCACCGCCAGCGACGCCTGGACCGGGCCGATGTAGCGCTCCAGCAGGTCGCCGGCGGCCCGGGGCAGGTGCTTGACCATGGCCGCGGCCACCACTTGGGCCCCGGGCGTCAGCTGGCCTTGCAGGCGGATCAGTTGCTCCTCCAGCAGGGCCAGGGTTTTGGGGACACGGACCAGCACCCGGTCGAAGGGACCCACCAGGGGGGCACTGGCCGGCAGCACTTGCACGGCATCGAAGGGCAGGCCATTGCGTGCCAGGTTCTTTTCCAGGGCCAGGGCGCCGAGGTAGGAGTCGCCGCTGCTGGTGATCCGGACCTTGCCCAGCAGGCTCGCGGCCAGGGCACCGAAGCTGTCGTTGAGCACCAGCACGCGGCTTTCCTCGGCTGGTTGCTGCTCGGCCAGGTGGTTGAGCAGGTATTCGTCCGCGGCGTCGAAGGCTTGCAGCGGCTCGTTCTGCTGTTCGGGCTGGCGGATCAGGTCGAGCTGGGCGAAGGGGCTGGCAAGCAGGGGCATGGGCGGACTCTAGGTAATAGGTGGGCCTGTCGGCGCGGGAGCGTGGCGGACAGGAGCCTTCGGGCAGCGCTGTTGCAATGCGCGGGCGGGCTTGTGCAAATGCGGCGATTTTACGTTTTTTCGCCGGTGATTGCCCGCCGTCTATGCCACTACAAACCACCGGTGTTTGTGCACGACGCTTTGCGGGACACTAGGAACATCGGTTTTGTGGAGTTCGTCATGACTGCCAGTGAAGAAAAGTACACCCGCCAGACCCTGCTCGATGTCCAGCCGCTGACCCCCAGCCTGTTCACCCTGCGTACCACCCGGGACCCGGGTTTTCGCTTCCGTTCCGGCCAGTTCGCCCGCCTCGGGGTGACCCGGGCCGACGGCAGTACGGTGTGGCGTGCCTATTCCATGGTGTCTTCGCCGTTCGACGAGTTCCTCGAGTTCTTTTCCATCGTCGTGCCCGACGGCGAGTTCACCAGTGAGCTGAGCCGCCTGCGAGAAGGCGACAGCCTGCTGGTGGATCGCCAGGCCTTCGGTTACCTGACCCTGGACCGTTTCGTCGATGGGCGCGACCTCTGGTTGTTATCCACAGGCACCGGCATTGCGCCATTCCTGTCGATTCTCCAGGACTTCGAGGTGTGGGAGAGATTCGAGCGCATCATCCTGGTCTACAGCGTGCGCGAGGCCAGGGAGCTGGCCTACCAGCAATTGCTCGCCGAGTTGCCCCAGCGGGAATACCTGGCCGAAGTTGCCCACAAGCTGCAGTTCATCAGCACCGTTACCCGCGAACAGCATCCGGGCAGCCTCAACGGGCGCATTACCCAGTTGATCGAAAGCGGTGAGTTGGAGCGCGTGGCGGGTCTGGAGCTGAGTCCTGAACACTCGCGGGTGATGCTCTGCGGCAACCCGCAGATGATCGACGACACCCGGGCCCTGCTCAAGCAGCGGGGCCTGAACCTGAGCCTGAGCCGACGCCCGGGACAGGTGGCAGTGGAAACCTATTGGTAGGGGAAAAGCCCCGTGGCCGCTGCTTCGCGGCCACGGGTCGCTACGGCGTGCCTCAGGACTTGTCGTTCTGGGCCTTGAGCAGGTCGCGGATCTCGGTCAGCAGCACTTCTTCCTTGGTCGGAACTGGCGGTTCCGCTGGCGCCACGGCTTCTTCGCGCTTGAGGCGGTTGATCACCTTCACGCCCATGAAGATGGCGAAGGCGATGATGATGAAGTCGATGATGCTCTGGATGAACTTGCCATAGGCCAGGACCACCGCTGGCGTGTCGCCCACGGCCGCCTTGAGGGTGATGGCCAGGTCGGCGAAATCCACGCCGCCGATCAGCAGGCCGATTGGTGGCATGACCACGTCCCCGACGAAGGACGAGACGATCTTGCCGAATGCAGCGCCGATGATGATACCGACGGCCATGTCGACCACATTACCTTTGACCGCGAAGGCCTTGAACTCACTTAACACGCCCATAGGTTATTTCCTTGTTGCAGATGAGGTTGGTTACAGCAGTGTAAGTCAGCAAAAAGCGTTTTGCCGACTCAACTTTCTACAGCTCGCGGCGTATGACCGATATATCGGCGAAGAGTTTAATCAAAGTGCCATCATTTTTCGCGCGCGATATACCTCGCCATCGCCGGTATAACCACAACATTCTGTCAATCAAGCGCTTGCGGGCTTTCTATTTAGCTTTCAAATGTTTAGCCACTAGCCTCTGGCAGGCGTATCGAGATACGCCCTATATAACTAGAGGAATCCGACATGACTGTTTCTATCGGCCTGGGGAGTCTTTCCCCGCGCGGCGTACTGGGCGTGCTTGCCGCCAGTATGCTGTCCCTTTCCGTACAGGCCGCCACACTGACCCGCGACAACGGCGCGGCGGTAGGCGACAACCAGAACTCGCAGACCGCGGGCGCCACTGGACCGGTGTTGCTGCAAGATGTGCAACTGATCCAGAAGCTCCAGCGTTTCGATCGCGAGCGTATCCCAGAGCGGGTGGTGCATGCGCGCGGCACCGGCGCCCACGGCACCTTCACCGTCACCGACAACCTTACCGACCTGACCCGGGCCAAGGTCTTCGCCGCTGGCGAGGTAACCCCGGTGTTCGTGCGCTTCTCGGCGGTGGTGCATGGCAACCATTCCCCGGAAACCCTGCGCGATCCGCGGGGTTTCGCCACCAAGTTCTACACCGCGGATGGCAACTGGGACTTGGTGGGCAACAACTTCCCGACCTTTTTCATCCGTGATGCCATCAAGTTCCCGGACATGGTCCATGCTTTCAAGCCCGATCCGCGTACCAACCTGGACGATGATTCGCGGCGTTTCGATTTCTTCTCCCATGTTCCCGAAGCCACTCGCACTTTGACCGAGCTGTATTCCAATTCCGGGACTCCGGCCAGTTATCGGGAAATGGACGGGAATGGCGTGCACGCCTACAAGTTGATCAACGCCAAGGGCGAAGTGCACTACGTGAAGTTCCACTGGAAGAGTTTGCAGGGCGTGAAGAATCTCGATCCTAAACAAGTGGTCGAGGTCCAGGGGCGCGACTACAGCCATATGACCCATGACTTGGTATCCCATATTAATAAAGGGGACTTTCCCAAGTGGGACTTGTATGTCCAGGTATTGAAGCCCGAGGACCTGGCCAAGTTTGAGTTCGATCCACTGGATGCCACCAAGATCTGGCCCGGTGTTCCCGAGCGCAAGGTCGGGCAGATGGTGTTGAACCGCAATCCGGCCAATGTCTTCCAGGAAACCGAGCAGGTGGCCATGGCTCCGGCCAACCTGGTGCCGGGTATCGAGCCCTCCGAGGACCGCCTGCTGCAAGGCCGGGTGTTCTCCTACGCCGACACCCAGATGTACCGCCTGGGGGCCAACGCCCTGCAACTGCCGATCAATGCGCCGAAGGTCGCGGTGAACAATGGCAACCAGGACGGCGCCATGAACCTGGGGCACACCCAGAGCGGGGTCAACTACCAGCCGAGCCGTCTTGAGCCACGCGAAGAGCCCGCGGCGGCGCGCTACAGCCAATTGGCGCTGGCGGGCAGCACCCAGCAGGCGAAGATCCAGCGTGAGCAGAACTTCAAGCAGGCCGGCGACCTGTACCGCTCCTACAGCCAGAAGGAGCGCCAGGACCTGATCGAGAGCTTCGGCCAATCCCTGGCCGACACTGACGACCAGAGCAAGCACATCATGCTGTCGTTCCTCTACAAGGCCGATCCCGAGTACGGCACTGGCGTGGCCAAGGTGGCCAAGGGCGACCTGGCCCGGGTCAAGGCCCTGGCCGCCAAGCTGGCGGATTGACCTCGACCCGCGTGACGCCCCGGGCGTGACGCGCCTTTCTTTGTAGGAGCGAGGCTTGCCCGCGATGGGTCGCGTAGCGGCCCCGATACCGGTTCTGCCTGGAGCCCTGTGACCCGGGCTGGAGCCATCGCGGGCAAGGCTCGCGCTTACGGAGTTTCTTGAGACAACGGGAGTCGTACCATGCGCCTGTTCATTTCACTGCTGCTGGCCGTCTGCTCTCTGGAGGCCTATGCGGAGCAACCGATCCCCGCCGACCCGGTAGCGGTCAAGGCCCAGCTGGCCAACTACTATTTCGATGCCGCCCGCCGCGGTGATATCGAGATCCTCGACACCTTCATCGAGGCCGGCTACTCCCTCGATACCCGCGACGAGAAGGGCTATACCGCGCTGATCCTGGCCGCCTATCACGGCCACGGGGCGGCGGTGGAGCGCCTGCTGGCCGCCGGCGCCGATGCTTGCGCCCAGGATGAGCGCGGTAATACCGCGTTGATGGGGGCGATCTTCAAGGGCGAGGTACGGATTGCCCGGCGCCTGATGGCGGCCGATTGCAGTCCCGACCAGCGCAATGCCGCTGGCCAGACGGCGGCCATGTACGCCGGCCTGTTCAAGCGTACCGAGTTGCTCCAGGCCCTGGCGGCCAAGGGCGCCGATCTTGAGGCCGAGGATCCGCTGGGCAATAGCCCCACGCGCCTGGCCAGCGGGCAGATCCGCACCGCCGCGCCGCGCTGATCGGCGCCAGCTGAGCTATCATCGCGGTTTTTGCCGGGGGTTCAGATGGCCAAGGCCAAGCGCATGTACGGCTGCACCGAGTGCGGTTCCACCTTTCCCAAATGGGCCGGGCAATGCGGTGAATGCGGCGCCTGGAACACCCTGGTCGAGACCATGATCGAAAGCGGCGGTGCCGCGGCACCCGCCGGGCGTACCGGCTGGGCCGGGCAGCAGGCGCAGATCAAGACCCTGGCCGAGGTCAGCGTCGAGGAGATCCCGCGTTTCTCCACCGCTTCCGGCGAGCTCGACCGAGTGCTCGGTGGTGGCCTGGTGGATGGCTCGGTGGTGCTGATCGGCGGTGATCCGGGGATCGGCAAGTCGACCATCCTGCTGCAGACCTTGTGCAACATCGCCACGCGCATGCCGGCGTTGTACGTCACCGGCGAGGAGTCCCAGCAGCAGGTAGCGATGCGCGCCCGGCGCCTGGGCCTGCCCCAGGACCAGTTGCGGGTAATGACCGAGACCTGCATCGAGACCATCATCGCCACGGCCCGGGTAGAAAAGCCCAAGGTCATGGTGATCGACTCCATCCAGACCATCTTCACCGAGCAACTGCAATCGGCTCCGGGCGGCGTGTCCCAGGTGCGCGAGAGCGCCGCCTTGCTGGTGCGCTATGCCAAGCAGAGCGGCACGGCGATCTTCCTGGTCGGCCACGTGACCAAGGAAGGCGCCCTGGCCGGCCCGCGGGTACTGGAGCACATGGTGGACACCGTGCTGTATTTCGAGGGGGAATCCGATGGCCGCCTGCGCCTGCTGCGGGCGGTGAAGAACCGCTTCGGCGCGGTCAACGAGCTTGGCGTGTTCGGCATGACCGATCGTGGGCTGAAGGAGGTCTCCAACCCGTCGGCGATCTTCCTCACCCGGGCCCAGGAGGAAGTGCCGGGCAGCGTGGTCATGGCCACCTGGGAAGGCACCCGGCCGATGCTGGTGGAGGTCCAGGCGCTGGTGGATGACAGCCACCTGGCCAACCCGCGCCGGGTCACCCTGGGCCTGGATCAGAACCGCTTGTCCATGCTGCTGGCGGTGCTGCACCGGCACGGCGGCATCCCGACCCACGACCAGGATGTGTTCCTCAACGTGGTGGGTGGGGTCAAGGTGCTGGAGACCGCCTCCGACCTGGCGTTGATGGCGGCGGTGATGTCGAGCCTGCGCAACCGGCCGTTGCCCCATGACCTGCTGGTGTTCGGCGAGGTGGGCCTGTCCGGCGAGGTGCGCCCGGTGCCCAGTGGCCAGGAACGCTTGAAGGAAGCGGCCAAGCATGGCTTCAAGCGGGCCATCGTGCCCAAGGGCAACGCGCCGAAGGAGCCGCCGGCAGGGCTGAAGATCATCGCCGTGACCCGTCTGGAGCAGGCGCTGGACGCACTTTTCGAATAACTCGGGCTGTTACTGAAAGGACGCACACGATATGGGCATGACAAACATGAAGGACTGGTTGCTGGGGATCGGCTTGCTCTGTGGTTGCAGCCTGGCCCTGGCCCAGCAGGCCGAGGCGCCGCCAGGCTACTGGATCGCGCAACAACTGCCGGTGGGGGATGGCACGACGCTGCAGGTGCTGGAAGACCAACGCATCACCCAGGAGGTCCATGACGAAAACTGGGGCAGCGGCATGGACGCGGACAATCTCCCAGAGGCCGCGGACGGCCAGCCGGCGGAGCCGTTGGAGGCCCAGGCGCGCCTGGTTTCGGACAGTGGCCAGGTGTTGGCGCAGCGGGCCCTGGGTTATCCCCTGGCCAATGTGAAGAAGGCCCCGCTCAGCGGCCTGCCATCGCCGGCCTTCTTTTTGTCCATCGACCAGACCGCGCCCCTGGGCAGCTACAGCGGTCCGCTCACCGAGGTGCTGGTACCGGCGCAGAATCGCCTGGACCCGGTGCCATGCCAGGACGAGAGTGGCGAGAAGCGGCCGCTGATGTTCAGCCATACCGGCAAGGCGGCCTGGCAGATAGTGCCCGCCAGCGGCGGCGGGACCGAAACCATCCAGCAGGTCTCGTCGGCCTCGACCATGGTGGACGATGAGTTCATCACCACCTATCGCACCTTCCGCTATGTCGATGGACAGTGGACGGCGGTTTCCCGACAACAGCCGGGCTACTGGGACCTGGAGCAGGACTTCCCCGAGCCCGCGCTGTTTCCCTGACTGGATGCGGCAGGTCAGATATCGATCAGCGCGCCCAGCTCCCGCTCCAGCTCCTCGGGGTCGCCCAGGTTCAGCTCGATCAGGCGCCGTAGGTGCTCGATGGACTCCAGGCCGATATGCAGGCAGACGAAACCCAGCTGGCCGTTGTTGTCATGGGCCAATTGCACGTCCATGCGCACATCGGCGTCCTGGCCCAGGTGGATATCGGCTTCGAAGGGGCGCTTGGGATCTCCCAGCCAGGGAGTGGGGCGCTCGATCAGCAAGCCCTTGAGGGACAGGTCCAGCAGTTGCACCGGCCAGCGGTGGGTGCCCTGGCTGAGTTCGGTCTTGGCATCGAAGGCGATACGTTTGAAGCGTCGGCGGTCGTCGTGTTGCTCGCTCATGGACTGGCCCTCTGCGTGGTGCACTGACTATAGACCCCGGCACCGGCCCGCCGCTACAACCCATGTCGCGCCTTGCGAAGCAGTCGCCGTAAGCGCTGCCCGGGAGACATTCGCCGCCAGCGCGAAGCCGGCCCGCGAAGCTGCCGCGCAGCGAGAAAGAATGCTCTAGACCAATGTGGGGGCTGGCCTTTGGGTGGAGTAGCGCTACACTCGCAAGCGCTATCTTTCTGTCCACCTGGCTGGAATATAAAAATGAAAAACAATAATAGCCCGCTACGCCACCTGCCCTGGCTGCTGCTGGCAATCGTAGGAGCATGCGCCCTGGGCGTAGTCGCATTGCGTCGAGGGGAGGCGATCAACGCCTTGTGGATCGTGGTCGCGGCAGTGGCCATCTACCTAGTGGCGTACCGCTACTACAGCCTGTTCATCGCCAACAACGTGATGCAGCTGGATTCGAGCCGCGCCACCCCCGCCGTACTCAACAATGACGGTCTGGACTATGTGCCGACCAACAAGCACATCCTGTTCGGCCACCACTTCGCGGCCATCGCTGGCGCAGGTCCCCTGGTGGGCCCGGTCCTGGCGGCGCAGATGGGCTACCTGCCCGGTACCCTGTGGCTGATCGCCGGTGTGGTCCTGGCCGGCGCGGTGCAGGACTTCATGGTGCTGTTCCTGTCCACCCGGCGTAACGGTCGCTCCCTGGGCGACATGGTCCGCGAGGAGATGGGGCGCATTCCCGGGACCATCGCCCTGTTCGGCTGCTTCCTGATCATGATCATCATCCTCGCGGTGCTGGCGCTGATCGTGGTCAAGGCCCTGGCCGAGAGCCCTTGGGGCATCTTCACGGTGATGGCGACCATCCCGATCGCGGTGTTCATGGGCGTGTACATGCGCTACATCCGCCCGGGTCGCATCGGCGAGATCTCGCTGATCGGCGTGATCCTGCTGCTCGCTTCCATCTGGCTCGGTGGCCAAGTGGCGGCCGATCCGGTCTGGAGCAAGATGTTCACCTTCACCGGCGTGCAGATCACCTGGATGCTGATCGGCTACGGTTTCGTCGCTGCGGTGCTGCCGGTCTGGCTGATCCTGGCGCCACGGGACTACCTGTCGACCTTCCTCAAGATCGGCACCATCATCGCCCTGGCGATCGGCATCCTGATCACCATGCCCGAACTGAAGATGCCGGCCCTGACCCAGTTCACCGACGGCACCGGCCCGGTGTGGAAAGGCGGCCTGTTCCCGTTCCTGTTCATCACCATCGCCTGTGGCGCGGTATCCGGCTTCCATGCGCTGATCTCCTCGGGGACCACGCCCAAGCTGCTGGATAACGAGACCAACGCTCGCTACATCGGCTACGGCGGCATGCTCATGGAGTCCTTCGTGGCGATCATGGCCATGGTCGCGGCCTCGGTGATCGAGCCTGGCGTGTACTTCGCCATGAACAGCCCGGCGGCCATCGTCGGGGGTGACGTGGCCGCGGTCGCCCAGACCGTCAGCAGTTGGGGCTTCGTCATCAGTCCCGAGCAACTGCAGGCGGTGGCCAAGGACATCGGCGAGAACACCATCCTGGCCCGTGCCGGTGGTGCCCCGACCCTGGCGGTGGGGATCGCGCAGATCCTCCATCATGTGCTGCCGGGCGAGAACACCATGGCGTTCTGGTACCACTTCGCGATCCTGTTCGAAGCGCTGTTCATCCTTACCGCAGTGGATGCCGGTACCCGGGCCGGGCGCTTCATGCTCCAGGACCTGCTGGGCTCCTTCGTTCCCGCGCTCAAGCGCACCGAATCCTGGGGCGCCAACCTGATCGCCACCGCCGGTTGCGTGGCCCTCTGGGGCTACCTGCTGTACCAGGGCGTGATCGATCCGCTGGGTGGTATCAACACCCTGTGGCCGCTGTTCGGCATCTCCAACCAGATGCTGGCCGGTATCGCCCTGATGCTCGGCACCGTGATCCTGATCAAGATGAAGCGCCAGCGCTACATCTGGGTCACCCTGCTGCCAGCTGTGTGGCTGCTGATCTGCACCACCACCGCGGGCTTCATCAAGCTGTTCGACGCCAACCCGGCGATCGGCTTCCTGTCCCTGGCCAAGAAGTACAGCGATGCCCTGGCCAACGGCCAGATCCTCGCCCCGGCCAAGGACATCACGCAGATGCAGCACGTGATCTTCAACGCCTATACCAACGCGGCCCTGACCGGCCTGTTCCTGCTGGTGGTATTCAGTGTCCTGTTCTACGCGCTCAAGGTCGGCGTCGCCGCCTGGGGCAGCAAGGAGCGCACGGACAAGGAATCGCCGTACCAGGCGGTACCGGACGCCTGACCCGAGGATTGCAACGATGTTCAATGACCTGAGTCGCCTCGGTAAATACCTCGGTCAGGCCGCGCGCCTGATGGTCGGCATGCCCGACTACGACAACTATGTCGAACACATGCAAACCAAGCACCCGGACAAGCCGGTGATGTCGTACGAGGCGTTCTTCCGCGAACGCCAGGAGGCACGCTACGGCGGCAAGGGTGGTCCGAAGTGCTGTTGAGGCACTGCGTTTAGGCAATACCCCGGCAGGAGCCGGCGGGCCCGGCGATGGCGTTCCAAGGAGCGCTATCGCCAGGTCCGCCGGCTCCTGCGTTTTCAGGCATGGGAGACCCTGTTTTGCACAATCCTGTTCCCGTCACCGTTCTCAGCGGTTTTCTCGGCGCCGGCAAGACCACCTTGTTGCGCCACCTGCTCAAGGCCGAGCACGGCTTGAAGATCGCCGTGATCGAAAATGAATTCAGCGACGCCGGTATCGACAGCCAATTGCTGGGCAGCGAGCCGGTTCAAGTCATGACCCTGTCCAATGGTTGTGTCTGCTGCACCATCCACACCGACCTGAGCAAGGCCCTGTACTTGTTGTTGGAGCGCCTGGACAGCGGCGAGATCGCCTTCGACCGGCTGGTGATCGAGTGCACTGGCCTGGCGGATCCGGCGCCGGTGGCGCAGACCTTCTTTATCGATGAAGAGCTGCGCGAGCGCTATATCCTCGACGGCATCATCACCCTGGTGGATGCCAGGCACGCCGAGTTCCACCTGACCCAGACCATCGCCCAGGCGCAGATCGGCTTTGCCGACCGCTTGCTGGTGAGCAAGCGCGACCTGGTGGACCAGGACAGCTTCGAGGCCCTCTGCCAGCGCCTGACGCGGATCAACCGCCGGGCGCCGATCCATGTGGTGGATCACGGCAATATCGAGCTGGCGCAGCTGCTGGATGTGCGCGGCTTCAATCTCAATGCCGACCTGGGTGGCGGCATCAGCCTGCGTCCGGTGAGCAAGGCACCTTCGGTGGATCGCATCGCCAGCCTGGTGTTGCGTACCGAGCAGGCACTGGACCTTGCGCGCCTGAGCGAATTCATGAATGAGCTGCTGGAAGAGCACGGCAAGCAGTTGCTGCGCTACAAGGGCGTGCTGAACGTCATCGACGAACCCCGGCGCATGGTGTTCCAGGGCGTGCTCAAGCTCTACGGCTTCGACTGGGACAGCGAGTGGGCTGCAGACGAAGTTCGCGAGAGCGTGATGGTGTTCATCGCCGATGACCTGCCGGAAGAGAAGATTCGCCAGGGCTTCGCGCGGATGCTGGCCGGCTGACACCGCGTTGCGCAGCCTGCTCCTCCAGGCCCCTGAGCAAGAGCAGTTGCAGGTGTTCCAGGTGCTGCTGCATCAACGCCTCGGCCAGCGTGGCGTTGGCCTCCTGCAACGCGTCGACGATGGCGGCGTGTTCCTGCCAGGCGCAATGCTGCAAGGCCTGGCCCGCCAGTTGGGCGATGGCCAGGGAGGTCAGGGGCACCAGGCTGCCGAGGAAGTGGGCCAGGGGCGCATTGCCGGCCAGTTGCGCCAGTTGCAGGTGGAACTCCCCTGACAGGCGGATGGCCGGGCCATGCCAGCCGCGTTCGATGGCCTCGCGCTCGCGGGCGACCAGTTGGTGCAAGGGCTGCAAGCGCTTGCGCGGCTGCTGGCAGGCCAGGCGCACCAGGGCGATTTCCGCCAGGCGCCGGGCGTGGAGGATCTGCCGGGTCTGCTCCAGGTCCGGTGCCGCCACCCGGGGCCGGTGGTTGGGCCGCAGGATCACTACCTGCTGGTGGGACAGGCGCGCCAGTACCTGACGCACGATACTGCGGCTGATGCCAAAGGCCTGGCCCAGGCTGTCCTCGGTGAAGCGGCTGCCGGGGGCGATGCGCTGCTCGAGGATGGCATCGAAGATCTGCGGGTAGACATCGTCTACCAACAGCTTCTTCGCACCACGTCGATGCAGGTTGGCCAGCGGGGTGAAGCGAGGGTTTTCCTGGGCGTGGCTGGCCATGGCCGGTCTCCGGTCCAGTTGCCGATACGGGATGGGTTACCGGGCGTCCGGGCCCAGGTGGTCGTCCGGGATATTCAGTTCGATGCCCATGCGCTGGCCCTCCTGGAGGATATGCCGGCGCATCTCGGCGCTGGCCTGGGCGCTGTTGCGGTTGCGGATCGCTCGGACCACCGCTTCGTTTTCCTCCAGGCGTTCGGCCAGGTGCTGGGGAGATTCGCGCAGGATCCGCGCGCTCTGCCTGAGGGCGTTGCTGGTCTGCTGCACCACGTTCTGGAAGATCGGGTTGCTGGTCAGGGTGAACAGTTCTTCATGGAAAGCGATGTAGGCATTGGCCCCGGCCTCGGCGTCGCTGGCTTCCAGGGCTTCGCGCATGTCCATCAGGGTCAGGCGTAGCTGGCCGATCTCCCGGCTGCTGATGGATTGCGCCACCAGGCCGACGATGAAGGGCTCCAGGGTATAGCGCAGCTGCAACACGTCCTCCAGGCTGGCGCCGGCCAGCGTGGCTTCCGGGCCCTGGAGCTCGTCCAGGGGGGCCTCGAGCACCAGCACGCCCTTGCCGGGCATGGAACGCACCAGGCCCAGGGTTTCCAGGACGATCACCGCTTCACGCAGGCTGGGCCGGCTGATCCCCAGCTGTTCGGCCAGTTCACGCTGTCCGGGCAGCATGTCGCCGGAGCGCCACTGGCCGCGGGCCAGGGCGGCCCGCAGCTTTTCTACCACTGAGTTCACAACCGTTGACGAGCTGATCACTGTCGACTCCATGTAAGGGGCGCGCGTTGTCGCGCGCTGATTGCTGTGCCTGGCGCGGGCCGGCACAAGGATGGATCAGAATTCCTGCTGGCTCCCGCTCGCAGCCTTGCGGGCCTGGAAACCATAGCCTTGCTGGCCGCTGAGCACCTTGCCGGCCCGCTGTAGATCGATGTCCTGTTCCCAGCGGGCGATGGCGACCGTAGCCACGCAATTGCCGATCAGGTTGGTCAGGGCCCGGCCGATGCCCATGAACCAGTCCACCGCCAGCACCAGGACCAGGCCCACCACCGGGATCGCCGGGATCGCGGTCAGGGTCGCCGCCAGGATCACCAAGGCCGAACCGGGAATGCCGTGGGCACCCTTGGAGGTGATCAGCGATACCAGCAGGATGGTCAGCAGGTCTGCCATGGACAGCGGCGTGCCGGTGGCATTGGCGATGAAGACGATAGCCAGGGTCAGGTAGATGGAGAAACCGTCGAGGTTGAACGAATAACCGGTAGGAATCACCAGGCCCACGGTGGAACTGCCGATCCCCAAGTGTTCCAGCTTACGCATGACCTGTGGCAGTACCGCGTCCGAAGAGGCGGTGCCGAGCACGATCAGCAACTCCTCGCGCAGGTACTTGAGCAAAGGCAGCATGCGCAGGCCCGACAGGCGCATCACCAGGCCCAGGATCAGCGCGACGAAAGCGCTGCAGGTCAGGTAGAACACGCCCACCAGGCTGCCCAGGTGCTGTAGCGAGTCCAGGCCGTACTTGCTGGTCGTGAAGGCAATGGCGCCGAACACCCCGATGGGCGCCAGGTGGACGATCATGCCCATGATGCGGAAGATCACGTGGCTCAGTTCGTTGATCAAGCGCGAGATCCCGGAGGCCGCTTCGCCCACCAGGTTCAGCGCGCTACCGAACAGTACCGAGAACAGCAGCACCTGGAGGATGTTGTTCTCGGCGAAGGCACCGAGCACCGAGGAGGGGATCAGGCCCATGAGGAACTGGCTGGTGGTGTGCATATGCTCGCTGCGCTGGGCGATGTCGCCCATGTCAGCGGAAGACAGCTGCTCCAGGTGGATGTTGGCGCCGCTGCCGATGCCGGTGCTGAAGGCCATGACCAGGCCGATGACCAGGGCCAGGGTGGTTAGGATTTCGAAGTAGATCACCGATTTCAGGCCGATGCGGCCGACCTTCTTCAGGTCGCCGGCGCCGCAGATGCCGCTGACCACCACGCAGAACACGATGAGGCCGATGAGCATCTTGATCAGCTTGATGAAGGCATCGCCCAGGGGTTTGAGTTGCGAGGAGTATTCGGGGAGGGTGAGACCGCACACGATGCCGAGCAACAGCCCGAGCACCACTTGGAGGAAGATCGAACGCGAGCACCATTTGAGCATGGGAGGAATCCTGGTCGGTGTCCGGCCTGCCGGGCATTCGAGACGCGGCGGATGACGGACTTAATTATTGTGGTCTTACCGGTTTGTCCAGTGCAGGCGCAGTCTACGCCCGGGTTTTTTGGGTTTACAAGAGGAATCGGGCAAATTGGCTTTACCGGTCTGACCAGTGGTTTTGTGCTGCCGATCCAGGCTTTCGGTCTTGTGGTATTCGGGGGACGTGCAAGGGCCGTCGCAGAGCCTTGGAGGTTCCTGCGGGGCGCGTCGCCGCTTGCAGTAGCTGCTAGAGGGAGTTTTTTGGGGACATGAAAAAGCCCGGCGCCAGGCCGGGCTTTTCTATTGCGGTGCGGTGCCGATTAAGCGCCGTACACCGGCAGCTTCTTGCAGATGGCCTTGACCTTCTCGCGTACGGCGTCGATCACCGCTTCGTTGTTCAGGTCTGCCAGGATGTCGCAGATCCAGCCGGCCAGCTCGCGGCACTCGGCTTCCTTGAAGCCGCGGGTGGTCACGGCTGGAGTACCGAAGCGCAGGCCCGAGGTGACGAACGGCGAGCGTGGGTCGTTTGGCACCGAGTTCTTGTTCACGGTGATGAAGGCCTTGCCCAGAGCGGCGTCGGCGTCCTTACCGGAGATGTCCTGCTTGATCAGGGACAGCAGGAACAGGTGGTTCTGGGTACCGCCGGAAACCACGTCGAAACCGCGCTCGATGAACACTTCGGCCATGGCCTGGGCGTTCTTCACCACTTGCTGCTGGTAGGCCTTGAACTCAGGTTGCAGGGCTTCCTTGAAGCAGATGGCCTTGGCGGCGATCACGTGCTCCAGCGGGCCGCCCTGGGCGCCAGGGAATACGGCGGAGTTGAGCTTCTTCTCGATGTCGGCGTTGGCGCGAGCCAGGATCAGGCCGCCACGTGGACCACGCAGGGTCTTGTGGGTAGTGGTGGTGACCACGTCGGCGAATGGCACCGGGTTCGGGTATACGCCAGCGGCTACCAGGCCGGCCACGTGGGCCATGTCGACGAACAGGTAGGCACCGACCTTGTCGGCGATTTCGCGAAAGCGTGGGAAGTCCAGGATCTGCGAGTAGGCGGAGAAACCGGCGACGATCATTTTCGGCTTGTGCTCGACCGCCAGGCGCTCGACTTCGTCGTAGTCGATCAGGCCGTTGGCGTCGATGCCGTACTGCACGGCGTTATACAGCTTGCCGGAGGAGGAAACGGCCGCACCGTGGGTCAGGTGGCCGCCGTGGGCCAGGCTCATGCCCAGGATGGTGTCGCCGCCTTGCAGCAGGGCCAGGTAGACCGCGGCGTTGGCCTGGGAGCCGGCGTGGGGCTGGACGTTGGCGTAGTCGGCGCCGAACAGTTCCTTGGCGCGATCGATTGCAAGCTGCTCGACCACGTCGACGTACTCGCAACCACCGTAGTAGCGCTTGCCTGGGTAGCCTTCGGCGTACTTGTTGGTCAGTACCGAGCCTTGAGCTTCCATCACCGCTGGGCTGGTGTAGTTTTCCGAAGCGATCAGCTCAATGTGCTCTTCCTGGCGCTGAGCTTCTTGCTCCATGGCGGCAAAGAGATCGGCGTCGTACTTGGCAATAGTCAAATCACGGCTGAACATGGCGGTCCTCAAGGATCGGGGGGGCAGAAAAGGCAAGCATTCTAACCCAATGGGTTTTGGATGGCATATGAAAGGACATCATGTCGCACGCAAAACAGCTTCAAGTGACGGGCTGCAAGCTGAAGCGGATCGCTTTTCTCTTGCAGCTTGTCTGCTTGAAGCCTGCCGCTGCTTCTAGTCGAACATGAACAAGGCGTCGTTGCTGAATTGCGCTTCGAAACGGTTGGCCGGCATCGGCCGCCCGAACAGGTAGCCCTGGACCTCGTCGCAGCCGTGTTCGCGCAGGAAGTCCAGCTGTTCGTGGGTCTCCACCCCTTCGGCGATCACCGCCAGGTTCAGGCTGTGGGCCATGGCGATGATGGCGCGGGCGATCTGCGCGTCCTGCTCGCCGGACGGCAGGCCGTCGACGAAGGTGCGGTCGATCTTCAGCACGTCGATGGGGAACTGCTTGAGGTAGTTCAGTGACGAGTAGCCAGTGCCGAAGTCGTCCACCGCGATGCTCAGCCCCAGGTTCTTCAGGCCGTCGAGTATCTGCATCGCTTCGCTGACCTCGCGCATCAGGATGCTTTCGGTCAACTCCAGCTCCAGGCATGCCGGCGGCAGGCCGGTGTCCCGGAGAATGGTGGCAATGCGCATGCCCAGCTGGCCGTCGGAGAATTGTCGGGCCGAAATGTTCACCGAAACCTTCGGTACCCGCACCTTGGCCACGTGCCAGGCCTTGAGTTGGCGACAGGCTTCGCTGATCACCCAATCGCCGACATCCACCACCAGCCCCAGTTCTTCCAACACCGGAATGAAGTCGCCCGGCGGCACCAGGCCGCGGCGTGGATGGCGCCAGCGCAGCAGGGCCTCGGCCCCGGTCAGGCGCTTGCCGTCGCCGCTGAACTGCGGTTGGTAGTAGAGCACGAACTCCTGCTGCTCCAGGGCATGGCGCAGGTCGCTTTCCAGTTCCAGGCGTTCCAGGGCACTGGCGTTCATGTCCGCCTGGTAGAACTGGAAGTTGTTCTTGCCGCGTTCCTTGGCGTGGTACATCGCGGTGTCGGCGTTCTTCATCAACTGGCTCAGTTCGTTGCCGTCCTGGGGGCTCAGGGCGATGCCGATACTGGCGGTGACGAAGAATTCCCGGCCTTCGAGGACGAAAGGTTTGACCAGGCTGGCGAGGATCTGCTCGGCGACGTGGATCGCCCGGTTCAGGGCAATTTCCCGACTGGCGCGCGGTTGCAGCAGCAGGGTGAACTCGTCGCCGCCCATCCGCGCCACGGTATCGTCATCGTCGACGCAACCCAGCAGGCGGACGGCCATCTCCTTGAGCATGCGGTCGCCGGCAGCATGGCCCAGGGAGTCGTTGATCGGCTTGAAGCGATCGAGGTCGAGGAACATCAGCACCACCCAGGACTTCTGCCGTTCCGCCGATTGCAGCGCGGTGTGCAGGCGGTCCTGGAACAGTGTGCGGTTGGGCAGGTGGGTCAGGGCATCGTAGTAGGCCAGGCGGTGGATCCGTTGTTCGCTGGCCTTGCGTTCGCTGATGTCGCTGAAGAAGCACACGTAGCTGGCCAGGTCGCCTTCGTCGTCGAGCACCGCGGTGATCCCGACCCAGGCTGGATAGTGCTCGCCATTGCGACGCTTGAGCCAGACCTCGCCTTCCCAGGTGCTGTGCTGGTTCAACTGCTTGATCACGTAGCGCAGGTGGGCTTCCTGCTGTTCATCCACGGTGAGCATGTTCGGCAGTTGGTCCAGCACTTGGGATACGGCGTAGCCGCTGACCCGGCTGAAGGCCTCGTTGGCCTGCACGATGTAGCCTGCCGGGTCGGTGATGAGAATCGCCGAGGTCGAGTGCTCGAATACCGTGGCCGCCATGCGCAGGTCTTTTTCCGCCCGGCGTTGCTGGCTGATATCGCGGCCGACCCCGAGCACGCCTTCGAAGGCACCGTGTTCGTCCCAGACCAGCACCAGGCGCAGTTCGATGGGGATCTTGCGGCCATCGGCCCGCAGGCAGTCGAACAGGAACAGCTGGGTCTGCACCTGGCTGCGCAATTGTGCCAGTTGCTCGGGCTTGTCCAGGGCCTTGCTGACCCGGTCCATCAGCACATAGATGCCGGTCAACTGCTGCGGGTTGGCGATGGTCGACTGCCAGCCGTTCTGGAACACCCACTCCACGTCGTAGCCGAGCACCGACTGCACCGATGGGCTGACGTAGTTCAGCGAGAGCTTGTTGTCGGTGGAGAAGATCACGTCGCTGATGCTTTCGGCGAGCATGCGGTAGCGCTGTTCGCTGTCGCGCAGGGACTCGCTGGCCTCGATCTGGTCGGTGATGTCCTTGGCCACGCCGATGATGCGCGTCACCTGGTCGTAGCGATCACGGGCCAGGGCCTGTTCGCGGATTTCGAAGCGCCGCCATTGGCCGCTGCGATGGCGGAAGCGCAACTGGCACTGCAGGAGCTGGGCATACCCGGAATGCCGCTGGTCCTGGCGCAGTTGGTGATAAAGGTCGGCGTCCTCGGGGTGGAGCAGGATCTCCCAGAAGTACTCGCCCATCTGCTGCAGTTCGGTCTGGTTGTAGCCCAGGGTCTGCCCGAGATGGTGGTTGCTGAAGATCATCCGCTGGCTGATCACATCCTGCACGTACAGGTGATCGGGCACGGTCCGCACCACGTCCGACCAGAAACCCTCGCGCTCCAGCAGCGACAGTTCGATCAGCTTGCGACTGGTGATATCGCTGATGCTGAGGATCACCGCCCTGAAGTCGTCGGGTTGTTCCGGCAGGCGCATCACCAGCCATAGGTGCTGGTCGTTGCCCTGGGCATCGCTGAGCTTGATTTCCAGTTCCAGCTGCTTGTGCTGATTGACCAGCGCTTCGAGCAGCTGGCCGCCGATGGCGCTGCCGGGGTTCGGGCTGCCTTCGATCAGCAATTGCCAGGCCTCGTCGCCGGACTGGACGTTGAGCAAGCTCAGGGCGACCTGGTTGACTTCGGTGATGCGCAGTTCCTGGAGCAATTGGCGGTACTGCTCCGGATGGCCGTCCTGCCAGCGCTTGAGCTGGTTGAGCGAATGCAGGTGGTGTTTCTCCAGCAGGCTTGGCAGACCGGAGATGTCCAGCACGCAGAGGGCCACGCCAGTGCCCTCGAAAATGTCCTGGTAGCGGCGCCGGCCTTCGTGCAGTTGGCGCTGGCGTCGGCGGATGTTGAGGAGGGCGATCACCGGCAGCAGGGAAAAGGCCAGCCCCAGCAGGCACTTGCCGATGAAGGCCGGCAGCAGTTCCTCGAGTACCGCGCGCTGGTCGAACAAGCCGCGCAGTTGCCAGTCGCTGTTGCCCAGGGGCGACAGCAGCACGCTGCTGGCCATTTCGTCGGGGTTGAGCATGCCCGGGGTCGGGGTGCTGCGCTCGTCACGCTTGATCACCTGGCGGCTCAGGCGGTTCTCGATCACCCAGCTGGGCTTGAAGCTGTCCTCGCTCTGGCGCACCAGGCTCTGCAGGAAGCTTGGCGCCATCCGCAGGACCCAGTAGCCACGGGTCGAGCCGCTGGCCTGGTGCAGCAGTACGTGCACCACCGAGCCGTCGGCGGGGTTGCTGTAGTAGAAGCGCTGCGAGCGGCTGCGCTGCACCAGCTCGGCGAGCCATACGGCATCCTGGCTGCCCTCGGCGGTATCGCTGATGATTGCGCCCTGGGCATCGAGCAGGGCGAAGCTGCGTACATCCGGCAGGGAGCGCTGGAGTTTCTCCAGCAGTTGCTGTTGTTGCTGGCTGTTCTGGGGGACTTCGACGATTGGCAGCAGGTTGAGGGCGATTTGCGCATTGAGCGCCAGGTTCAGGCTCAGGTGGTCGGCGAGGTCGGCACTGTAGTCGATGGCATGCTGGCGCTGGTCGCGGCGAGCCTGTTGCAGTTGGTCGAGCAACTGCCAGAACAGCAGGGCCAGGAGCAGTAGCACCAGGGTCGCCAATGCGCCTTTGAGGGTGCCGCGCAAAGGAGGGGCCGACACAGGGGCTTTAGCGCGCGCTGGCTGTGGCGAAGTAACGTTGGACAAGCTTTGATCCTGCGGTTTGGCTGGGCTGGCGCGACGTGCACTATAAGCCGGACGCCCGAAGGGCGGCTAGCATGCCTTGAGTTGTGGCAAAGTGCCAGACCCGTCTGGCCGACTAGAGGGTCAGCCCGCTCTCGAGCAGGGAATTCGCCAGCCGCGAAAGAATGGCTACGGCGAAGCAGCAGATCACCACCGAGGCCGTGCGATTGATGGCGTGGGGTGTCAGCCAGGCATGGCCACTGCGCTTGATCCGGGCGCCGAACAGCACCCAGGCGCAGCCCACAGGGATCACCACCGTGGTGAACTGCAAGACGAAATGCAGGTAGAGCTCGGCGTCGGCGAACGTCTGCAGTGGGACGATGAATGACACCACCAGCAAGCCCTTGGGATTGATCAGGGTCAGGAGGAAGAAATGCCGTCGGGATACCTGGCCTTCCGGTGAGGCCTGCGGCCTGTTGCCGGACCGACCCCAGAGCAGGTACGAGGTCTTGGCCAGGTAGCAGACCGAAGCGAATTGCATCAGCTTCAGGCACCAGGGGGCGCCATCACCGATGTGTCCCAGCAGATACCCCCAGAAGGAGATCTGCAGCAGGTAGGCCAGGCATTCCAGCAGGCTCAAGGGCCAGGCACGCCTGAAGCCGCTGAGTACGCCTGAGCGCAACAACAGCGTGTTGGTCGGGCCCGGCATCAACAGCAGCAATCCAAGTGCAGACATGATGTTCAGCATGCAGGCGGTCTCCTGAAACACGCCGGGCCACGATCAACAGGCGCTGGCTAGTCCACTAGATAGATCTCGACGCGCTCCTTGTGCGCCCCGATGTTGTTGCGCTTGAGGCGAAGCCGTCCGACTTCGCCGGTCTTGCGCAGGTGCGTGCCGCCGCAGGGCACCTGGGAGAACCCCTCGATGTGCCAGCAGCGGCGCAGATGTTCGGCGTTGGTGAAGCGGCTTTCGATCGGCAGGTCGGCGGCCACCAAGCGTTCGACCTGCTCGAGGATCTCAGGGAAGTACTGGCTGACGTTGTCCTCCATTACAAAGTCGATGCGAGCCTTGTCCTGGCTGATGTGGGCGCCGACTTTCTCCAGCCCGGGAAATTTCTTGTAGAACAGCTCAAGGACGATTTCGGCGGCGAAGTGCAGGTGCATCAGGGCATAGCGCCGGGTCCAATCGATCCGCACGTTGACCAGGTCGCCCACGGCGAAGTCCGGCTCGGCTGCCAGGCGATAGACGATCCGGTCGTCGACCACCCTGGCTTGGGCAACCTCGATTCGGTTGATGGTGCCGTGGTCCGACTCCTGGCCACCGGATTCGGCGAAGAAGATCGTCGTGCTGATCGTCACGTCGCACCCTTCGATACTCAGCACGCGAGCATCCAGGGAGGTGAGATAGGGAGTACTCCAGAAGGCACGTTCCATATGGCTTGTCTGTCTTGTTCCATGGGGAGGGGCGAAAGGTAGCGTAGAAGCATTGAAGAGCGCTTTCGAGGAAAACTGACCGCCGGCCGGGTAGTGGCCCGATGGCAGGCTCATGCCCGAGCTTGCCCATGGCCTTGTTTGTGAGTGACCAAGGTCTTGCTTCTACAGGTTCTCGGGCTATTGACGGGGGCCTTGTGCCACAAGGGCTGCAGCAAGAAAAAGCGCGGCTGAAGCTCCCGGCGGTCTGCCCGCCGTCGCTCAGTTAGGTTAACCTTGAAGGTTGGGAGTGCTGTGTATCGCACCACGAGGCTTAGCAGGCCTGTTTTCACCTTTTTCACGAGGTCCATATTTTGGCTCAATACGTTTTCACCATGCATCGGCTGGGCAAGGTCGTTCCGCCGAAGCGGGAAATCCTGAAAAACATCTCCCTGTCCTTCTTCCCCGGAGCCAAGATCGGCGTACTGGGCCTCAACGGTTCGGGTAAGTCCACGCTGCTGAAGATCATGGCTGGCGTCGATACCGAGTTCGAAGGTGAAGCACGGCCGATGCCGGAGCTGAACATCGGCTACCTGCCCCAGGAGCCGCAGCTGGACCCGACCAAGAGCGTGCGGGAGGTGGTCGAGGAGGCGGTCAGCGTGATCAAGGACGCCCAGGCCCGCCTGGACGAGGTCTATGCCGCCTACGCCGACCCTGATGCCGACTTCGACAAGCTGGCCGCCGAGCAGGCCAAGCTGGAAGCCATCCTGCAGGCCAGCGACGGCCACAACCTGGAGCGCCAGCTGGAAGTCGCCGCCGATGCCCTGCGCCTGCCGGCCTGGGACGCCCGCGTCGAGCACCTGTCCGGTGGCGAGAAACGCCGCGTGGCCCTGTGCCGCCTGCTGCTATCGGCCCCCGACATGCTGCTGCTCGACGAACCGACCAACCACCTGGACGCCGACTCGGTGGCCTGGCTGGAGCACTTCCTGCACGACTTCCCGGGCACCGTGGTAGCCATTACTCACGACCGTTACTTCCTCGACAACGTCGCCGGCTGGATCCTGGAACTGGACCGCGGCGCGGGCATCCCGTACGAAGGCAACTACTCCGGCTGGCTGGAGGCCAAGTCGGCGCGCCTGGCCCAGGAATCCAAGCAGCAGTCGGCCCACGAGAAGGCCATGAAGGAAGAGCTGGAATGGGTGCGCAAAGGCGCCAAGGCCCGCCAGTCCAAGTCCAAGGCCCGCCTGCAGCGTTTCGAGGAAATGCAGTCCCAGGAATTCCAGAAGCGCAGCGAGACCAACGAGATCTACATTCCGGCCGGTCCGCGCCTGGGCGACAAGGTCATCGAGTTCAAGAACGTCACCAAGGGTTATGGCGACCGCGTGCTGATCGACAACCTGTCGTTCTCCATGCCCAAGGGCGCCATCGTCGGCGTGATCGGCGGTAACGGCGCCGGTAAATCGACCCTGTTCCGCATGATCATGGGCAAGGAGCAGCCGGACTCGGGCAGCATCGAGATCGGCGAAACCGTGCAACTGGCCTGTGTGGACCAGAGCCGCGAGGACCTGGATGGCAGCAAGACCGTGTTCCAGCAGATTTCCGACGGTTCCGACCAGATCCGCATCGGCAACTACGAGATCCCGTCGCGCACCTATGTCGGCCGCTTCAACTTCAAGGGCGGCGACCAGCAGAAGTTCGTCAAGGACCTCTCCGGCGGTGAACGTGGCCGCCTGCACCTGGCCCTGACCCTGAAGGAGGGCGGCAACGTCCTGCTGCTCGACGAACCGTCCAACGACCTCGACGTCGAGACCCTGCGTTCCCTGGAGGAAGCCCTGCTGGACTTCCCTGGCGCCGCCATCGTGATTTCCCACGATCGCTGGTTCCTGGACCGCGTGGCCACCCACATCCTGGCCTACGAGGACGATTCCCAGGCGGTATTCTTCGAAGGCAACTACACCGAGTACGAAGCCGACCGCAAGAAGCGCCTGGGCGAAGCCGCGGCGCAACCGCACCGTGTACGGCACAAGAAGCTGGCCTGATCGGCTCGCTGCTGGAAACGAACGGAGCCCACTGGGCTCCGTTTTTTATGCCTGGAGAACTGATCGGCGGGCTAATTTGCCGGTTTTGGAGGACGTTCAAAGTGAGTGCAAAGCTGCGGCGTTTTGTCACCAATCCAGTGCGTATGAGGCCTGAAGGTTGGGTCTATTTATATTTTTTGCACCATTTAAATTCATAACTGCGACATTTTGCTCTGTCCCAGTGCAGATTGAATTGCTAAAGTCCCTGGCAAATCTCCCCCTTAACGACAATAAATCCGCCGAGACTTTCCATGATCGAATCCGTCGAAGACTTCCTCGCCCGCCTGAAAAAGCGCGATCCGGACCAGCCAGAATTCCACCAGGCGGTGGAAGAGGTGCTGCGTAGCCTATGGCCGTTTCTGGAAGCCAACCCGCATTACCTGGAGTCCGGGATTCTCGAACGGATTTGCGAGCCGGAACGTGCCGTGGTGTTTCGTGTGTCCTGGGTCGACGACCAGGGCAAGGTCCGGGTCAACCGTGGTTTCCGCATCCAGATGAACAGCGCCATCGGTCCCTACAAGGGCGGCCTGCGCTTCCATCCGTCGGTGAACATGGGCGTGCTGAAGTTCCTGGCTTTCGAGCAGACCTTCAAGAACTCCCTCACTTCCCTGCCCATGGGCGGCGGCAAGGGTGGCTCGGACTTCAACCCCAAGGGCAAGAGCGATGCCGAAGTCATGCGCTTCTGCCAGGCCTTCATGAGCGAGCTGTACCGGCACATCGGTGCGGACGTGGACGTGCCGGCCGGGGATATCGGTGTCGGTGCCCGGGAAATCGGCTTCCTGTTCGGCCAGTACAAGCGCCTGAGCAACCAGTTCACCTCGGTGCTCACCGGCAAGGGCATGAGTTACGGCGGCAGCCTGATTCGCCCGGAGGCCACGGGCTTTGGCTGCGTGTACTTCGCCGAGGAAATGCTCAAGCGGCGTGACGACCGGGTCGAAGGCAAGCGCGTGGCGATCTCCGGCTCCGGCAACGTGGCGCAATACGCTGCCCGCAAGGTCATGGACCTGGGGGGCAAGGTGATCTCGTTGTCGGACTCCGAAGGCACCCTGTACTGCGAGTCCGGCCTGAGCGAAGAGCAATGGCAAGCGGTGCTGGAGCTCAAGAACGTCCAGCGTGGGCGCATCAGCGAGCTGGCCAGCCGCTTCGGCCTGGAGTTCCGTGCCGGCAAGACACCATGGGACCTGCCTTGCGATATCGCACTGCCTTGTGCCACCCAGAACGAGCTGGACGCCGAGGCGGCCCGCACGCTGCTGCGCAATGGCTGCATCTGTGTCGCCGAGGGCGCCAACATGCCCACTACCCTGGAGGCTGTGGATATCTTCATCGACGCTGGCATCCTGTTCGCCCCGGGCAAGGCCTCCAACGCTGGTGGGGTGGCGGTGAGCGGGCTGGAAATGTCGCAGAACGCCATGCGCCTGCTGTGGACCGCCGGCGAAGTGGACAGCAAGCTGCACGCCATCATGCAGTCGATCCACCATGCCTGCGTGCACTACGGTGAAGAAAACGGCCGGATCAACTACGTCAAGGGCGCCAACATCGCCGGGTTCGTCAAGGTGGCCGATGCCATGCTGGCCCAGGGCGTGGTCTGAATCGGTTCAGGCCGGTTCGATGCCGATGACCTCGATCAAGCGGTCGCCCGCCGGCCGCTGCCACCAGACCTCGTCCCCGAGACGCGCGCCCAGCAAGGCGCGGCCCAGGGGCGAGGCCCAGTTCACCAGGCCCCTGGCGACATCGGCCTGGTCCTCGCCGACCAGTTGCACACTCTTTGGGTCGCCTGCTTCGTCCACATAAGTCACCCGGCTGCCGATCTGTACCCGGTCGCTGGCGCTCGCTTGTACCACCTGGGCGCTGTGCAGGCGCTGGGTGAAGTAGCGCAGGTCCCGTTCCAGCTCCGCCAGGCGCTGGGGATCGCCGGCATCTTGCAATCCGCGCTGCTGCTGTAGCTGCGCAACCCTGTCCTGCAGCTCCACCAGCCCCTGTGGCGTAACGTAGTTGGGCTGGCTGCTGACCTGGCGCTCCACCGGCTGTGCGGCTTGGGCGGCGGCCTGGTCTTCGTTGACGAAAGCACGACTCATGGCGGTTCTCCCTGGTTGGGGTTGGCCATGGTGGCAGGTCCCAGGCCTGGAGCAATGCCTGAAAGCGACCTATTGCGAACGATAGGCTCGGGCGGCATCGCGATCCTTCTCCTGCTGCCAGGCCCGCTCACGCTCATCCCAGTGGCGCTGGCGATACTGTTCGCGGTCCTGGTTCTCCAGCATGGCCTGGCACTGGCGAAAGCCGTCGCTCCAGCCCTCGGTGTATTGCGCATCCTTGAGATAGCGGGGGACGTCCTTGCGAAACTCTCCACTGATGGAGCCGGCTGCCTGTCGGCCACTGACACAGCCGTCGTCGAAACCATCGGCAAAGGCCGGTGGATAACCCTGCTTGAGCAAATACTCGTGGTTCGACTCACAACCACCGATCAGGGCCAGTGCCAGCAATGCCCAAGCGTAACGCCACATCGAGGAGCTCCCAGACTTCACATGAGTGAAGTCTAGAAGGGCATTTGTCGGCGACGCGTGAAAACCTTGTCGCTAGGCGCTTGACGCTAGCAGCTGCCGTTAATAGTGGTACCACTTGAGTTCGAGCATGACTTCATTGACCGGGCTGGCCAGCTGGCTGAACTCGCGCTGGGCGCTCAGGCGCAGGCCCAGGTTGCGTGACAGCTCCCATTGCTGGTTGAGGCTCAGGCTGCGGCGCACTTCGCCGTTGGTGAAGTAGTCGCCCTTGGCTTCGAGGCTGAAATTGCCCAAGGGGTTTTTCCAGAGGATGCCGGAATCGAAGCCGGCCGCCGGAGCGATGAAGCCGGCGAAGTCGGCATTGTGTTCCACCCGAACCGTGCCCAGCGCAAAGCCCAGGGTGTCCTCGCCCAATTGCCAGGTGCCGCCGGCACCGCCATTGACGTGGCTGACCAGGGTTTCGTCGTCATGCTTGCCCGGTACTCGCTCCAGGCCGCCGGTGACTTGCCAGGACCACGGCTGCAGCAGCTCGTTGCGTGGGGTCAGGGAGCGGATGGTCGCCAGGTCCAGCTGTTGCAACTGCCAGCGGTTGCCTTCGTACTGGCGCAGTTTCATCTGCAGGATCTCGATCTGCGCCCCGAGGGGGAAACCTTCGGCGTTGTCGTTGAGATCGTGATAGGCCATGCGCAGGCCGTATTCGGCGAAGGCCTTGTCCTCCCGCGTGCCGACGCCAAGCTGCCAGGTTCGCGACTGGTGGCCGTCTTCCGGCAGGCCCGGGCGTTGGATCTGCAGCTCGGGCGCCGGGTTCTGGTTGATGGCCTTGAGCAGCTCGAAGCTGCGCTGCGAACGTTCGGCGTCGCGCTCCAGGCCGTTGGCCCGATAGCGCTCCAGGCGGTAGGCCGCATCGACGACCAGGGCCTGGCGATCCCGGGGCAGGGCCTTGAACCCGGGGTCTTGCAATTGTTTCTGGTCGGCGCTGACCTTGAGCACCCATTGCTGTTCTTCATGGCTCAAGGGCTGGGCGCGGCTGAGCAGCTCGCGCTCGCGGGACGGACGGTAGTCGATGCGCTCCACCAGCCCGGCGTCCTTGACAGCCTTGACCGTGTCGGTGGGGATCGCGGTGAGCGGGAACTGGCCGGTCAGGCGCAGGCTCGGGCGGGCGACCTGGAGCAGTTCCAGCAAGCGGTAGGAGCAGTTTTCGTCGAAGAAGAAGTAGTCGAACTTGATCTGCTTCAGTTCCCAGACATGCTCCACCATGCGCTCGGTTTCTTCCTGGGTCAGGTTCAGCCGGTACTCCCACAGGTCGCGGTTCTCCAGGCTGCGGTACTCCGCCAGCTTCTCCTGATAGGGGACCAGGGCAAACAGCCCGGGATAGCCGCCCATCAGGCCTTTCCAGGCATAGAGGATGCTGTTGTCCGAACCTTCGATATAGGCGCCGAAGTTGATCGCGTAGCTGAGCAGGGCCGTGTGGTTGCTCTGCACGTCTGCCTGGTCGATACGCAGCAGGGTGTGGCCGAACATCGACGAAGGGCTGTTGAGGTAGGCCGCCGGGAAGATCATCACCGTGCTGTGGGGGGCGACGTCCTTGAACCATTGGCTGAACTCGTTGCACTGGACCGCAGGCAGGTCGTTGAGCCCCAGCTGGGCCTTGAGCCAGCGGGTGCGGGCCGGGTAGACGCACTGGGCATGGCGTTCGCCGACGCTGGCCGGAGCATAGAGCGCATCGAGGGTCGCGCTCAGCTCGGCATCGGGATGATGGGCGCCGTCGGCGGCGAGGAAGAAGCGCGGATCGCTGACGTAGCTGCGCCAGCCGCCAAGCTTGGCGGTCTCGTAGTGGCCGATGGAGATCCAGAAGGGATCGTTGGCCAGTTGCTGCAAACGTTGTGAGTCAATGTGGGGCGCGGCGTACAGCGGGGCGCAGGCACAGAGCGCCAGGTAGGCAAGGCGTTTGAGCATGGTGGGCAACTTGAGTCGGAAATACAAAAGCCCGGAAGGGGCAGGACCAGAAAGAAAAACCCGCTCCCCGAAAGGAGCGGGCGGGGGCCGGCTTAGGCTGGAGTGGCGTACTTGGCCAGGCGAGCATCGCCTTTGAGTACGGCCAGGGTGTTGGCATGCACGTCTTCGGCGGTCACGTCGGCCTTGCTGAAGATCTGCTGGAAGTGTTCATGGGTAACCGCGGCGAAGTGCGCACGGTCTTCGGGAGCTACGCCCAGGACGACGGCGTAGGTGGTCAGGGCTTCGCCCTGGCCCTTGGCCATGTCTTCGGACAGCTCGTTCATCATGCCGTTCATGGCGAACCAGGATTTGCCACCGTAGGTCAGGGCGGCGTTGGTGGAGCAGCCGTTGGTGCCGGAGGTCATGCCGAAGGTGGCGTTGCCGGAGGTACCGTTGGTGGTGGAAGCCAGGAAGTGGGCAGGAGTGCCGCGCTGGCCTTTGAACAGCATGTTACCCCAACCGCAGTCTGGGCCACCTGGCGCTTGGGCCATGGCGTTCAGGGAGACGGCGGTGAAGAGAGTACCGAGAAGAATCCGTTTCATAGCGTTGTTCTCTTTGTGCATACCAATAATGGACAGGGAGGTTGGTCCGTGCAGGCACCAGGGGACCGGTTATTTATCCGGTCGCGCAGGTTGGAGTTTAGGCAGAATCCATCGGTTCCGTAAGTATTTACAACGCGATACTGGATATGCCAGGTGGCCCCTGGCATGGGGGGACAGGCTGCGGTCCGTCCCAGTTCGGCCAGCAGGCGCGCCTTGCCAGCCGGGCCTGGCCAGCGCCAGAATGCCGCCATCCGCCCCGCCTGATGTAAGGAAGTCCGATGCCTGATCCTGTTGCCGCCAGCCTGCGTCTCGCGCCTGAGGCCTTGACCCGCCCGTTCTCCGCTGAGCAGTTCAGCTTCTCGACCACCAATGATCTGGAGCCCTTTCGCGGTGTGCTTGGCCAGGAACGCGCAGTGGAGGCCTTGCAGTTCGGCGTGGCCATGCCGCGCCCCGGTTACAACGTATTCGTCATGGGCGAACCGGGCACCGGGCGCTTTTCCTTCGTCAAGCGCTACCTGAAGGCCGAGGGCAAGCGCCTGCACACGCCATCGGACTGGGTCTACGTCAACAATTTCGACGAACCGCGCGAGCCCCGGGCGCTGGAACTGGCGGCGGGGGCCGCGGGCAGCTTCATCGCCGATATCAACGGCCTGATCGACAACCTGCTGGCAACCTTTCCGGCGGTCTTCGAACACCCGTCCTACCAGCAGAAGAAGAGCGCCATCGACCGGGCCTTCAACCAGCGCTATGACCGTGCCCTGGATGTGATCGAGCGCCTGGCCCTGGAGAAGGACGTGGCGCTGTATCGCGATAGCAGCAATATCGCCTTCACTCCGATGTACGAAGGCAAGGCGTTGGACGAGGCCGAGTTCGCCCAGTTGCCGGAGGCTGATCGCGAGCGTTTCCACGAGGACATTTCCGCCCTTGAAGAACGCCTCAACGAAGAACTGGCGAGCCTGCCGCAGTGGAAGCGCGAATCGAGCAACCAGCTGCGCCAGCTCAATGAGGAAACCATCACCCTGGCCCTGCAGCCGTTGCTGGCGCCATTGTCGGAGAAATACGCGGAGAACGCCGGGGTCTGTGGCTACCTGCAGGCCATGCAGGTCTACCTGCTGAAAACCGTGGTCGAGCAGCTGGTGGACGACAGCAAGACCGACGCCGTGGCGCGCAAGCTGTTGGAGGAGCAGTACTGCCCGAGCCTGGTGGTCGGTCATCCCGCCAGCGGTGGTGCCCCGGTGGTGTTCGAGCCCCATCCGACCTACGACAACCTGTTCGGGCGGATCGAGTACAGCACTGACCAGGGCGCGCTCTACACCACCTATCGACAGTTGCGCCCTGGGGCATTGCATCGGGCCAACGGCGGTTTCCTGATCCTGGAAGCCGAGAAGATGCTCAGCGAACCCTTCGTCTGGGATGCCCTCAAGCGTGCCTTGCAGTCGCGCAAGCTGAAGATGGAGTCGCCGCTGGGGGAAATGGGTCGCCTGGCTACCGTGACCCTGACGCCGCAGATGATCCCGCTGCAGGTCAAGGTGATCATCATCGGTGCTCGCCAGCTGTACTACACGCTGCAGGACCTGGATCCGGACTTCCAGGAAATGTTCCGCGTGCTGGTGGACTTCGACGAAGACATCCCGATGGTGGACGAGAGCCTCGAGCAGTTCGCCCAGTTGCTCAAGACCCGTACCTCGGAGGAGGGCATGGCACCTCTGACCGCGGATGCGGTGGCGCGCCTGGCGACCTACAGCGCGCGCCTGGCCGAGCACCAGGGACGCTTGTCGGCGCGGATCGGCGATCTGTTCCAACTGGTCAGCGAGGCCGACTTCATCCGCCACCTGGCCTCGGACGAAATGACCGATGCCGGGCATATCGAACGTGCGCTCAAGGCCAAGGCCACCCGTACCGGGCGGGTCTCGGCGCGGATTCTCGACGACATGCTGGCCGGCATCATCCTCATCGACACCGATGGCGCGGCCGTAGGCAAGTGCAACGGCCTGACGGTACTGGAGGTGGGCGATTCGGCTTTCGGCGTGCCGGCGCGGATTTCCGCCACGGTCTACCCCGGCGGCAGTGGCATCGTCGACATCGAGCGTGAGGTCAACCTGGGGCAGCCGATCCACTCCAAGGGAGTGATGATCCTGACCGGCTACCTGGGCAGCCGTTATGCCCAGGAGTTTCCCCTGGCGATCTCGGCGAGCATCGCCCTGGAACAATCCTACGGTTATGTGGATGGCGACAGTGCTTCGCTGGGCGAGGCCTGCACGCTGATCTCGGCGCTGTCGAGGACGCCACTCAAGCAATGCTTCGCCATCACCGGCTCGATCAACCAGTTCGGTGAAGTACAGGCGGTCGGCGGGGTCAACGAGAAGATCGAAGGCTTCTTCCGCCTGTGCGAAGCCCGTGGGCTGACCGGTGAGCAGGGCGCGATCATTCCCCAGGCCAACGTCGCCACCCTGATGCTCGACGAGAAGGTCCTGCAGGCAGTGCGCGATGGGATGTTCCATGTGTATGCGGTGCGCCAGGCCGACGAGGCCCTGAGCCTGCTGGTGGGCGAACCTGCCGGCGAGCCGGATGCCGATGGCCAGTTTCCCGAGGGCAGCGTGAATGCCCGGGTGGTGGAGCGCTTGCGGGTGATCGCCGAGATGATCGGCGAGGAAGACCTGAAGGAGGCGGAGAAGGAGTCGGCGCAGGAGGCATTGGCGGAAACCAAGCCGGCCTGATGACGGACGATGGCGAGGGCACTGGCTCTCGCCATCGGCGTCGATGCGCTGACGCCAATTTTTCAAAGTAGACCATTCGGCGCCTGTTGGACCGGTCAACTTTGTTTATCGGGCTTTTCTTCTATTCTCAGGGCAAGGAGAACGACAATCGTCGCTGGATCGAAACAGCCTTCGACCGAAGGCTGAATAGTGGATCTACCCGAGGGTCGCCGCCATGTCGCGCAACCTTTGCCTCACTCGCCAATGCCTTGGCCTCGTCACCCGTATCGAATGCTGCGTCCGCCCCCTGGCGGGAGACAACGGTATGTGGACCCTGCTCTTCGCCGCCGGAATGGCCGGTGAACAACCCTCGGCAATCAAGTCCCAGGGGCCGTTCTGCGGTCCGGTGGTGGCCGAGTCCATTCTCGATTCCATCGTTGAAAGCCTGACGACCCATGGCTACCAACTTGCTGACGACCCGCAGATCTGGTGCTTGCACCTGCAGGCCCAGTTGCGTCAGATCAATGGGGAGCGGGGGCGCAACAGTGGCGACTGCCAGTTCCACCCCGAGCGCTGATGGCCGGGCCGAATGCCCGGCTAGGGTGCGACAGGCGCGGCGTCGACCTTGTCGAGCTTGACCTCGAAGCCATACTCCACGGTGTTCAGCTCAGTGCGGTTGTAGCTTTCCAGCTGGCTTGGCTGGCCGTAGAAATAATGCACGTCATATAGCGCCGGACCGTATTCCCGGGCGCTGTGGGAGACTGCGAGGATTTCCTTGAGGTACTGGCCGCTTCCATCCTTGGCGTAGAAGCGCCAGGCATCCGAGGGAAAGAGTTGTTGGTCGACGATCAGGGCATTGCCCTTGAGTTCCAGGCCCTTGGGCAACTGCCGTGCATCGAGGGTTTGTTTCTCGATATTGGCCAGGAACAACGGGATCGAGCCGACGGCATAGGCGGGGGTTTCCGGGAACAGGTTCAGGTCATAGGTGATCAAGCCGCGCAAGGCGTCGATCTCGAAGGCCTCATCCGGCAATTCGATGGGCTCGCCGCGCTGGCCCTGGTCGTTCTGGGTGAAGAAGGTCAGTGGTGTGTCGCCTGTGCTGAACTGCCCGTCCAGCAGTTCGTCGTTGAAGGTCCGCGGATGGTTGAACTCGATGCGTGCATCACTGGCGTCCTCCACCGACTGGCTGATGGTCACCGACTTCTTCAACGACTCCTCGTCGATCTGCGCTCCCTTGAGGTAACTGGCCGCCTGGTCGTCGTAGACCACCACCGGTAACGGTAGTGCCTGGATGGCCTTGTCGGTGGTGTTGCGTTCGAAGCGCCGCACTGGCAAGTCGAGGTCCTTGCGTGTGACCTGGGCGTTGGAGAAATCCAGTACCGCGACCTCCAGCTTGTCCACTATGCCGTTGAAATAGACCTTGGCGTAGCGTCGGGTGTGCTGGCGGTCGAAGGCGTGCTGTTCATCTTCCAATTGCTTTTCGAAGGCATCGGTCCATGCGCTCTGCTTCTGCATTGCAGCCAACTGGCGCCGGTAGAAGGCGATTTGCTCGGCATCCTCGTTGATCGAACCGGATCGGGAGAGAACCTGGCCGCTGGTATCCCGGGCCTGCACCATCAGGGCGTTGACCGACGCATCACTGGCCTCTTCGGACAATGGAGCATTGTTGTTCATCTCGATTTCGGCGAAGTTTTTCTCCAGTGCCAGCAGTGTCAGGCTGATGTTGCCGTCCTTGTGTGGCTTGCCGATGTCGGCCTTGGCCAGTTCGAAAATCAGTACTCGCCCGGGCGCTATCACTTCGAGCTTGCCTTGCAGGGAGACAGGTTGCGGTTGGCTCTTGTTGTCGATCTCCAGGCCTTCGACGAAAGGGTAGGCGACGGTCAGGTCATCCGGGTTGGTGATGTTCGAGCTGGAGGGGCTCAGCTGGATGCCCGGGTCGGTTTCCGACCACTCGGGTTGGAAGTCCACGATTTTCTTGTTGCTCAAGGTGACCGACTGCCATTCCAGGCCATGGGGAAAGGGAAAATGCCCGGGAACGCTGAAGCTGAAGGGAAAGATCGGTTGCAGGTCGGTCAGGTAATCCGAGTTAGAACGCTTGCGCAGTACGAACAGGCCATTGACATAGGTATCCACCAGGGCCTGCGGGTTGGGGTAATGCTTGAGCACGGCGAGGTTGTCATCGCCGTACTCGATCTCGATGGGCTTGCTGGCGAGCTTGAGTTGGGCTCGTTCCAGCAACAGCAGCGAACCGCCAAGATCGGCGAAGGCATCCTTGAGCTTGGGGTCCTGGATGGCCGCAAGGGACTTTTCCAGTTGCGCGGCCTCGTCCTTGAGGTTGGCCTCCTGCTTTTCATCGCTGGGCGAACAGCCGCCGCTGCTCAGCAGGGCCAGACCAAGGCCGAGGCTCGCCAAAGGCAATCGCAAATCCATTTTCCAGTTTTCCTGTCCAGGGTCGATGGGCGGTTGGAGTGGCTTCGACACTAGCAGAAAAAGCGCCCGGAAAAACCCGTGGACCTGTGGTTTATGGGGTTTTGGGGCGCTGATATACTCGCCGCCGTTTTCACACCGGCTGCGAGATTCCAATGGAACGTTTTATCGAAAATACAATGTATGCCTCACGCTGGCTGCTGGCGCCGATCTACTTCGGTCTGTCATTGGGCCTGCTGGCGCTGGCATTGAAGTTCTTCCAGGAAGTTTTCCACGTCATTCCCAACGTGTTCGCCATGGCTGAGTCCGAGCTGATCCTGGTCCTGTTGTCGTTGATCGACATGGCACTGGTGGGCGGCTTGTTGGTGATGGTGATGATTTCCGGCTACGAGAACTTCGTATCGCAGCTGGATATCGATGAAAACAAGGAAAAGCTCAGCTGGCTGGGCAAGATGGACTCCTCGTCGCTGAAGATGAAAGTGGCAGCCTCCATCGTGGCGATTTCCTCGATCCACCTGCTGCGGGTGTTCATGGATGCCAAGAACACTCCGACGGAGTACCTGCTGTGGTACGTGGTGATCCACATGACCTTCGTGGTCTCGGCGTTTGCCATGGGCTACCTGGACAAGCTGACCAAGCACTGAAGAACGCTGGATTGCCTGTAAGCCGCCCGGCCGTTGTGAAACGGACGGGCGGCGTCGTTTGTAGCTTGTGCTTTTCCTGGTCGGGGCATATCCCTTTAGTGTCACGGGCCAATGCATGAGGTGCGCTCATGAACCTGCAGGAAATGAATGCCTATGCCATCGCCGGAAAACTCGACGAACTGAACCTGATCTCCCTGGAGGGCGGGATCTACCTGCTCGAAGCGCGCATGCGCGGGACGGCCTACCCCTTGAGCGATGCCCACGGCCAGACGTTCCACCTGCGTTCGGTGGAGCATGCTCGCGAAGTGCTGCAAGCCTTTCCCGACTTGCCTTTCAACCTGATCCATACCTCGGTGCATGATGAGATGTGCGGCTTGTCCGGTACTGTCGAGGACAATCTGAAGGTTCCCATCGTCCTGCACTCCGGTGGTTGAGGCCGGGCGGCGATGATCCGCGCCGGCCTTCTGTGCTAGTCTGCTCGCCCTTTTGGTTCCGGGCGCTCCGGAATGCGCTGTGTCTGCACGGCCTTTCCCGAGCCGTCCGCACAGCGGAGCAGCGTCATGTCCGAAGTAAACCTGTCCACCGACGAAACCCGCGTCAGCTACGGCATTGGCCGCCAGTTGGGCGACCAACTGCGTGACAACCCACCACCAGGTGTGAGCCTGGAAGCGATCCTGGCTGGCCTCACCGATGCGTTCTCCGGTAAGCCAAGCCGTGTGGGCCAGGAAGAAATGTCCGCCAGCTTCAAGGTCATCCGCGAAATCATGCAGGCTGAAGCCGCTGCCAAGGCTGAGGCCGCAGCCGGCGCTGGTCTGGCTTTCCTGGCTGAAAATGCCAAGCGCGAAGGCATCACCACCCTGGCCTCCGGCCTGCAATTCGAAGTGCTGACCCAGGGCGACGGCGCCAAGCCGACCCGTGAAGATAGCGTGCGTACCCACTACCACGGCACCCTGATCGACGGCACCGTGTTCGACAGCTCCTACGAGCGTGGCCAGCCTGCCGAGTTCCCGGTGGGTGGCGTGATCGCGGGCTGGACTGAAGCGCTGCAACTGATGAACGCCGGTAGCAAATGGCGTCTGTACGTGCCGAGCGAACTGGCTTACGGCGCACAGGGCGTAGGTAGCATCCCGCCGCATAGCGTCCTGGTGTTCGACGTCGAGTTGCTGGACGTTTTGTAATTCCCCGGGGAGCCGACCTGCGGGCGATGGCGGCTTGGCCGCGGATGGTTCATCGCCAGCAGGCAGGCTCCTTTATCGGCTTGGGTTTCATACGCGGATTCTTGCACTCAGGCCCTGGCTTTCGGTGCCGGTCGGTCGCAAGGCTCTGGCGTAGCAGAACAAAAACAGGTTACGCACCAACTCCTTGAGTACCAGTGGCTCGCTGGAGCTCAAGCCATTGAGGTCCAGGTCTCCCTGGTCCTGCAGCTCGTTCAGGGCTTCCTCTTCCAGTACTGCACAGACTTCCCCGGTTTCCCGATGCAGGATTCGCAGGTAGGGATGTGGGCGGTCCAGCCAGGCATCGATCAAATAAGTCATGGTTCTCATCTCCTTGAATGGGGTTCAATGAGAATAATTCTTATTCAATGAATAGCAAGTACCTATTGGCGGTTTCCGCGTTTTTCTGCCCAAGCGGTGCTGTCGCGTAATGGCGCTGGCTTTCGCAGGCTACTTCAAGGGGAGGAGGGGGGGGGGCCTCTCGCGCGCGGCGCGAGAGGGAGAGGATTCAGACTTTGCGGACGAACTCGGACTTGAGCTTCATCGGACCGATACCGTCGATCTTGCAGTCGATGTCATGGTCGCCATCGCACAGGCGGATATTCTTGACCTTGGTGCCGACCTTGACTACCAGCGAGGTGCCCTTGACCTTGAGGTCCTTGATCACGGTGATGGTGTCGCCGTCTTGCAACACGTTGCCCACTGAATCCTTTTTCACAGTTTCAGCGGATACGGCTTCGGCTTCGCCGCCGGCGGACCACTCATGGGCGCACTCGGGGCAGATCAGCTGGATGCCGTCCTCATAGGTGTATTCGGAATTGCATTTTGGGCAGGGTGGCAAAGTGCTCACTTAAGCTCCTCAAGGTCAGGATGGCTAAAGGCGCACATTGTACAGGGTTTTGCCTGGCAGAGGGGGGCAGGGCTAAGGAGCGGAGCCGGCCCCTGCTGCCGCAGGGGCCGGGAGCCTGTCAGTGGGTACGAGCGACGGCGAATTCGCTGAGCTCCACCAAGGCGTCGCGGTACTCGCTTGCCGGCAGGGCTTCCAGGCAGGCGATGGCGCGAGCGACGTAGTCGCGGGCCAGTTGCGCGGTGTAGTCCAGGGAACCGGAGGTTTCGACGGCATTGCGGATGCTTTCCAGGTCCTCGATCCCGCCTTTCTGGATCGCCTGGCGAACCAGGGCGGCCTGTTCCTGAGTGCCTTCGCGCATGGTGTAGATCAGCGGCAGCGTAGGCTTGCCTTCCGCCAAGTCGTCGCCGACGTTCTTGCCCAGGGTCTCGGCGTCACCACGATAATCCAGCAGGTCGTCGACCAGTTGGAAGGCCACGCCCAGGTGGTCGCCGAAGGTCCGCAGGGCCTCGGCCTGCTCCGGTGTGGCACCGGCCAGGGCCGCGGCACTGTGGGTCGAGGCTTCGAAGAGCATCGCGGTCTTGCCGCGGATGACTTCCATGTAGGTTTCTTCGGTGGTGCTGGCGTCGCGTACCTTGGACAGCTGCAGGACTTCGCCCTCGGCGATGACCCGGGTGGCCTGGGACAGGATGCGCATGACTGGCATCGAGCCCAGCTCAACCATCATTTCGAAGGAGCGGGAATACAGGAAGTCACCCACCAATACGCTGGGCGCATTGCCCCACATGGCATTGGCGGTAGAGCGGCCGCGGCGCATGCCGGACATGTCGACCACGTCGTCATGCAGCAGGGTTGCGGTGTGCAGGAATTCGATGGTGGCGGCCAACAGGCGCAACTCTTCGCCTTCGCGGCCCAGGGCCTTGCCGCACAGCAGCACCAGCAAGGGGCGCAGGCGCTTGCCGCCGGCCGACGTAATGTAGTCGCCGATTTTCGAGACCAGCGGTACGCGGGACGTCAGTTGCTTCTTGATGATGCCGTCGACGGCGTTAAAATCTTCCGCCACCGCGCGGTAGAAAGCTTGGGGTTGCATCAGTGACAGGTGCTCCAGAAGGGATGCGCGGCATGCTAGGACCCGCGTCCCCAGGTGTCAAGGCGCCTTCCCGGGTGGCCAAAGCCCCGGCGGGCGGTAATTTGTCAGGGTAGAACACTAGGTTAATGGTCATGGTTTGCCATGAAAACCTGACCACAGGCAGTGGTTCTTCCTGTCTGCGGAGGGGGCGTGACTCCGCCCCGCGCCGCCTGAGCGGCACTTGCAAGGCAATTGTGCCTTGCGTACAATCGCGCACCCTGAACTTCCTGGGCAGCACCTGCCTTACGCAATTGCACAGGGCCGTTCCAGCCCCAAGCAGCCATGCCAGCCAATACCTCTTCCTATTAAGAGCTGGGTGAGCAGGATTATCGGAGAAATACCATGTACGCAGTAATCGTTACCGGCGGTAAGCAATACAAGGTCGCTGAAGGTGAATACCTGAAGATCGAAAAACTGGAAGTCGCCACTGGCGAATCCGTGACTTTTGACCGCGTTCTGTTGGTCGCCAATGGCGACGACGTGAACATCGGCGCACCTGTTGTTGCTGGCGCAACCGTCAAGGCTGAAGTGATCTCCCAAGGTCGTCACGATAAAGTCCGCATCATCAAGTTCCGTCGCCGTAAGCATCACATGAAGCGTATGGGCCACCGCCAGTGGTTCACCGAGATCAAAATCACCGGTATTCAGGCTTAATTTCAGCCTAATTCCTCACTAGGAGAATTGAACTCATGGCACACAAAAAAGCTGGTGGTAGTACCCGTAACGGTCGCGACTCAGAAGCCAAACGCCTTGGCGTGAAGATGTATGGCGGCCAGGTCATCAAGGCCGGCAACATCATCGTGCGTCAGCGCGGCACCCAATTCCACGCTGGCTACGGCGTTGGCATGGGCAAGGATCACACCCTGTTCGCGAAAATCGAAGGCGTGATCAAGTTTGAAGTAAAAGGCGCCTTCGGTCGTCGTTACGTGAGCGTCGTCGCAGCTTAATTGCGCGATCGCTGGAAAAGCCCTGTCTTGCGACGGGGCTTTTTCGTTTGTGGGATGAGTCTCTTGCAAAGCTGTTTGTACGGGCTGCCAGCGTTGGAATTTTCGGTCGTTGATTGAGGCCGCTGCGCTCATTTTTGCAAGAGTCTTATGTCTTGGTTTCTTCAGCTCGCCCGTGCGGCGAGAGGCGTTTGATCATGAAGTTTGTTGATGAAGTTTCGATCCGAGTAAAGGCTGGCGACGGCGGCAATGGTTGCATGAGTTTCCGTCGGGAAAAGTTCATCGAGAACGGTGGTCCCAACGGTGGTGATGGTGGTGATGGTGGCTCGGTCTTCATGGTTGCCGACGAAAACCTCAATACCCTGGTGGACTATCGCTATACCCGTCATTTCGAGGCTGAGCGTGGCTCCAATGGTGGCAGTACCGATTGCACTGGCAAGAAAGGTGAGGACCTGGAGCTGCGGGTTCCGGTTGGTACCACTGTGATCGATGCTGGTACTCAGGAGGTCATCGGGGACCTGACCAAGGCGGGGCAGCGCCTGATGGTGGTGCAGGGTGGTTGGCACGGCCTGGGTAATACCCGCTTCAAGTCCAGTACCAACCGCGCGCCACGCCAGACCACGCCAGGCAAGCCGGGTGAGCAGCGTGACCTCAAGCTGGAGTTGAAAGTTCTGGCGGACGTTGGTCTGCTGGGCTTGCCGAATGCTGGCAAGAGTACCTTTATCCGTTCGGTTTCCGCGGCCAAGCCGAAAGTCGCCGACTATCCGTTCACGACCCTGGTGCCGAACCTGGGCGTGGTCAGCGTCGATCGCTGGAAGAGTTTTGTGATCGCGGATATTCCTGGTTTGATCGAGGGTGCTTCCGATGGGGCTGGCCTGGGGATTCGCTTCCTCAAGCACCTGGCGCGTACGCGCATCCTGTTGCACCTGGTGGACATGGCGCCGCTGGATGAGAGCAGTCCTGCCGATGCCGCTGAGGTGATCGTCAACGAGCTGATGAAGTTCAGTCCGTCCCTGGCTGAGCGTGAGCGCTGGCTGGTGCTGAACAAGAGCGACATGCTTCTCGAGGAAGAGCAGGAGGAGCGAATCAAGGAGATCGTCGATCGCCTGGAGTGGACCGGTCCTGTGTATGTGATTTCGGCTATCTCCAAGGTTGGTACCGAGCGCCTGAGTCGCGACATCATGCGCTACCTGGAAGAGCGTGCCGATCGTCTGGCGGCTGACCCGGTCTTTGCCGATGAGTTGGCTGAGCTCGATCAGCGTATCGAGGATGAGGCGCGTGCCCAGCTGCAGGCCCTGGATGACCAGCGTGCCCTGCGTCGCAGTGGAGTGAAGAGCGTTCATGATATCGGCGACGATGACTGGGATGAGGAAGATGTGGATGATGAGGATGGCCCGGAAATCATCTACGTCCGCGACTGATTCGTCGTTGGTGGGCATGCCCGTGAAGACGGTTTATCTGGCTTGGCGCGGTGTTATCATCGTTGCCGGGCCAGCTTTCAATGCGCCGCTCATCTGAGCGGCGTTTTGGTGTCTGCGCGGCGTAAATACGAATAACCCCATGAGTGGCGCTCGGTCGTGCCGCTCGCTGGCAAAGGTTGAATGAGATGCGGAGCAAGGTGACAGGTGCGCAGCGCTGGGTCGTGAAGATCGGCAGCGCGTTGCTGACGGCGGACGGCAAGGGGCTGGATCGTGCGGCAATGGGAGTGTGGGTCGAGCAGATGGTGGCCTTGCACGAGGCTGGTGTCGAGTTGGTGCTGGTGTCTTCCGGTGCTGTTGCTGCTGGCATGAGTCGCCTGGGCTGGACCGCACGACCGAGTGCGATGCATGAGCTGCAGGCGGCCGCGGCCATTGGCCAGATGGGCTTGGTGCAGGCTTGGGAGTCGAGCTTCGCCGAGCATGGCCGGCATACCGCGCAAATCCTCCTGACTCATGATGACCTGTCGGATCGCAAGCGTTACCTCAATGCGCGCAGTACCCTGCGGGCATTGGTCGAGCTCAAGGTGATCCCGGTGATCAACGAGAACGACACCGTGGTCACCGATGAAATCCGTTTTGGCGATAACGATACCCTGGCGGCGCTGGTGGCCAACCTGGTGGAGGCTGATCTGCTGGTGATCCTGACCGATCGCGATGGCATGTTCGATGCCGACCCGCGTAGCAATCCAGACGCCCAGCTGATCTACGAGGCGCGAGCCGATGATCCGGCCCTGGATGCGGTGGCTGGCGGTACTGGCGGTGCCCTGGGGCGTGGCGGTATGCAGACCAAGCTGCGCGCGGCGCGGCTGGCGGCGCGTTCCGGGGCGCACACCATCATCGTCGGTGGGCGCCTGGAGCGGGTGCTGGATCGGCTGAAGGCGGGTGAGCGCATCGGTACCTTGCTGTCTCCGGAGCGCGGCATGCTGGCTGCGCGCAAGCAGTGGCTGGCCGGTCATTTGCAAACCCGTGGCACCCTGGTGCTGGACGAGGGGGCAGTGTCCGCGTTGTCCGAGGGGCGCAAGAGCTTGTTGCCGGTGGGGGTCAAGCAGGTCCAGGGTGGCTTCCGGCGCGGCGAAATGGTGGTCTGTGTGGCGCCTGACGGGCGCGAGATCGCTCGCGGCTTGGCCAACTACAGCGCCTTGGAGGCACAGAAGATCATGGGTCGGCCTTCCGATGCAATTGTCGGCGTGCTGGGCTACATGGCTGAGCCGGAGCTGGTCCATCGTGACAATCTGATTCTGGTTTGAGTCGCATAAGGAAAAAACGCATGCGCATGGCAAAGGGATTGTTGGGTTTGTTCTTGGCGATGCCGCTCATGGCGTCGGCCGAGGAAATTGGTCGGGTGTCCACGGTCTTCAAGTTCGTCGGGCCGAATGATCGGATCGTCGTCGAGGCGTTCGATGATCCCAAGGTCGATGGCGTGACCTGTTATCTGTCGCGGGCCAAGACAGGGGGGCTCAAGGGTGGCCTGGGTTTGGCGGAGGATCGAGCCGAGGCCTCCATTGCCTGTCGTCAGGTGGGGCCGATTGCCTTCAAGGGTGACCTGAAGGATGGTGAGGAGGTATTCAAGGAGCGTACCTCGCTGGTGTTCAAGACCATGCAGGTGGTGCGTTTCCTCGACAAGAAGCGCAATACCCTGGTGTACCTGGTCTATAGCGATCGGTTGATCGAGGGTAGCCCGCAGAATGCGGTGACGGCGATTCCGATCCTGCCTTGGTCGCACCAATAATCTGATCGCTGGCGAGTTGGTCCTGTGGGTGTTGGGCTGGCTCGTCGGGTGGGCTGAATTGCAGCCAATAAAAAACCGACCCTTGGGTCGGTTTTTCAACAAGCGTGTCGCTTAGGCGGCAGCAGCGAGCTTCAGAGCCTTGATGTGGCCATTCAGGCGGCCTTTATGGCGAGCAGCTTTGTTCTTGTGGATGATGCCTTTATCGGCCATGCGGTCGATAACTGGCACGGCCAGAACGTAAGCGGCTTGCGCTTTTTCGGCGTCTTTTGCGTCGATGGCTTTAACTACGTTCTTGATGTAGGTACGAACCATGGAACGCAGGCTGGCGTTGTGGCTGCGACGCTTCTCAGCCTGTTTTGCACGTTTTTTGGCGGAAGGTGAGTTGGCCACCGTCGAGCTCCTCGAAAGACTTTTTGGGAAATAGCAAACAAAATAGGCCGCGAATCATGCCGATGAGTTGGTGTGTTGTCAAGGGCAGCTGATGCGTTCCGCTGAGTGGTCGATCGGAAGTGGCGGGATATTTATTTCCGGCGCTTGACCTGTAAACTCGCGAGCTTTGGCTCTGTGCTGTTGCGGCGCGGAGTATCGCACAAGTGGGCGCCTTTTCGCCCGCTGTTTATCTACAAGGCACAAAGCTTTTCATGAACCTGCTCAAGTCGTTGGCCGCCGTCAGCTCTATCACGATGCTTTCCCGAGTGCTGGGGTTTGTGCGTGACACCATCATCGCGCGTACCTTCGGTGCCGGCATGGCCACGGACGCCTTCTTCATCGCCTTCAAACTGCCCAACCTGCTGCGGCGGATCTTCGCCGAAGGGGCATTCTCCCAGGCTTTCGTACCGATTCTGGCGGAGTACAAGACCCAGCAGGGCGAAGAGGCGACGCGTACCTTCATCGCCTACGTATCCGGCTTGCTGACCCTGGTACTGGCATTGGTCACGGCCCTGGGAATGATCGCTGCGCCTTGGGTCATCTGGGGCACGGCGCCGGGTTTCGTCGATTCCCCGGAAAAGTTCGCCCTGACTGCCGACCTGTTGCGGGTGACCTTTCCTTATATATTGCTGATATCCCTCTCGTCCCTGGCCGGGGCGATCCTCAATACCTGGAACCGTTTCTCGGTACCGGCCTTCGTGCCGACCCTGCTCAATGTCAGCATGATCATCTTCGCGGTGTTCCTCACGCCGTATTTCGATCCGCCGGTGATGGCCCTGGGCTGGGCGGTGTTGGCCGGTGGCCTGGCACAGTTGCTGTACCAGCTGCCGCACCTGAAGAAGATCGGCATGCTCGTACTGCCGCGTCTTAACCTGCGTGATACCGGGGTCTGGCGAGTCCTGAAACAGATGCTGCCGGCGATCCTCGGGGTGTCCGTGAGCCAGATTTCGCTGATCATCAACACGATCTTCGCCTCGTTCCTGGTGGCTGGCTCGGTCTCCTGGATGTACTACGCCGACCGGCTCATGGAGCTGCCGTCCGGAGTATTGGGGGTGGCGTTGGGGACCATCCTGCTGCCGACCCTGGCCAAGACCTATGCCAGCCAGGATCGCCACGAGTATTCGCGGATCCTCGATTGGGGGCTGCGGCTGTGCTTTATTCTGGTGTTGCCTTGTTCCTTGGCGCTGGGGATCCTGGCCGAGCCATTGACGGTGTCGCTGTTCCAGTATGGTGAGTTCAGCGCCTTCGATGCAGCCATGACCCAACGGGCGCTGGTGGCTTACGCAATCGGCTTGCTGGGCATCATCATGATCAAGGTGCTGGCTCCGGGCTTCTATGCCCAGCAGAACATCCGGACCCCGGTGAAAATCGCCATCTTCACCCTGGTGGTCACCCAGTTGTTGAACCTGGCGCTGATCGGTCCCCTTAAACATGCCGGGCTCGCCCTGGCCATCAGCGGCGGGGCTTGCATCAACGCCGGCCTGCTGTTCTACCAGCTGCGCAAGCAGCGGATGTTCCAGCCGCAGCCGGGGTGGGGGATGTTCATCCTCAAGTTGCTGGCCGCGGTGCTGGTCATGTCGGCGGTGCTGTTGGGCTCGATGCACTACATGCCAGCCTGGGATGAGGGGCATATGCTCCAGCGTTTCCTGCGCCTGGGCGCTCTGGTGGTAGCCGGCGTGGTGGCTTATTTCGGCATGCTGGCCCTGCTGGGCTTCCGCCTGCGGGATTTCAATCGCAAGGCCCTGGGCTGACGAGGATCCGGTCGTCGCAGCAGGGTGGACACAGGTTTTGTCGGTTCGATCACTTTGGGTTGCGGTGCTGCCTGTCGTCAGCCGCCCGGTGTGGTTATAATCGGCCACTTTATGAGCAAGAAGCGCGTTATGCAGCTGGTTCGAGGCCTTCACAATCTGCGCCCCCAGCATCGGGGCTGCGTCGCCACTATTGGCAACTTCGACGGTGTTCACCGTGGTCACCAGGCTATCCTGGACCGGCTGCGTGAGCGTGCGCTCGAGTTGGGCGTACCCAGCTGCGTGGTGATTTTCGAACCGCAGCCGCGTGAGTTCTTTTCTCCCGAAACCGCTCCAGCGCGCCTGACCCGCCTGCGGGACAAGCTGCAATTGCTGGCGCAAGCCGGGGTCGACCGGGTTCTGTGCCTGGCGTTCAACCAGCGCCTGGGCAAGCTCAGCGCCAGCGAGTTCGTCGAGCGAATCCTGGTGGATGGCCTGGGTGTGCGGCACCTGGAGGTCGGTGACGACTTCCGCTTCGGCTGCGACCGGGTCGGAGACTTCGAGTTCCTGCAGCAGGCCGGTGCGACCCACGGATTTACCGTCGAAGCGGCCCGCACTGTGGAAATGGATGGGTTGCGCATCAGCAGCACCCAGGTCCGCAATGCCCTGGCCGCTGCCGATTTCGATCTTGCCGAGCGTCTGCTCGGTCGCCCCTTCCGGATTGCCGGTCGGGTGCTGCATGGGCAGAAGCTGGCGCGCCAGCTGGGTACGCCCACTGCCAACGTGCAGTTGAAGCGCCGTCGTGTACCGCTTTCCGGGGTTTACCTGGTCAGTGTCGACATCGATGGCCAGGCCTGGCCCGGAGTTGCCAACATCGGCGTCCGACCCACGGTCGCAGGTGACGGCAAGGCCCACCTGGAGATTCATCTTCTAGATTTTGCCGGTGACCTGTACGACCGGCGTTTGACGGTGGTTTTCCACCAAAAGCTGCGTGAAGAGCAGCGTTTCGCCTCCCTGGAGGCGTTGAAGACGGCGATCAATGCGGATGTTGCCGCCGCCCGTGCCCAAGTTGCACGTATCCATAGCGCCAATCGCTAATGAAGAGCCTTAAATGACCGACTATAAAGCCACGTTAAACCTTCCGGACACCGCCTTCCCAATGAAGGCCGGCCTGCCTCAGCGCGAACCACAGATTCTGCAGCGTTGGGACAGCATTGGCCTGTACGGAAAGTTGCGCGAGATTGGCAAGGATCGTCCCAAGTTCGTTCTGCACGACGGCCCTCCCTATGCCAATGGCAAGATTCACATCGGTCATGCGCTGAACAAGATCCTCAAGGACATGATCGTTCGCTCCAAGACCCTGTCCGGTTTCGACGCGCCCTACGTACCGGGTTGGGACTGCCATGGCCTGCCGATCGAGCACAAGGTCGAAGTGACCCACGGCAAGAATCTGACCTCGGACCAGACCCGCGAGCTGTGCCGTGCCTACGCCTCCGAGCAGATCGAGGGCCAGAAGACCGAGTTCATCCGCCTGGGTGTTCTGGGTGACTGGGACAACCCCTACAAGACCATGAACTTTGCCAACGAGGCCGGCGAAATCCGCGCCCTGGCGGAAATGGTCAAGGGTGGCTTCGTATTCAAGGGGCTCAAGCCAGTGAACTGGTGCTTCGATTGCGGTTCGGCCCTGGCCGAGGCGGAAGTCGAGTATCAGGACAAGAAGTCCGCCACCATCGACGTGGCCTTCCCTGTGGCTGACGAAGACAAGCTGGCCGCCGCCTTTGGCCTGGCCAAGCTGACCAAGCCCGCAGCCATCGTGATCTGGACCACCACCCCGTGGACCATCCCGGCCAACCAGGCGCTGAACATCCACCCGGAGTTCAACTACGCCCTGGTGGACACCGGCGAGCGCCTGTTGGTCCTGGCCGAGGAACTGGTGGCGTCCTGCCTGGCCCGCTACGGCCTGGAAGGTTCGGTGATCGCGACTGCCCCGGGTTCGGCCCTGGAACTGATCAATTTCCGCCATCCGTTCTACGATCGCCTGTCGCCGGTATACCTGGCCGACTACGTGGAGCTGGGCGCCGGTACCGGTGTGGTTCACTCCGCGCCGGCCTACGGTGAAGACGACTTCGTGACCTGCAAACGCTACGGCATGGTCAACGACGACATCCTCAACCCGGTCCAGAGCAATGGTGTGTACGCGCCTTCCCTGGAGTTCTTCGGCGGCCAGTTCATCTGGAAGGCCAACCCGGCCATCGTCGATAAGCTGAGCGAAGTCGGTGCCCTGCTGCACTCCGAGACCATCAGCCACAGCTACATGCACTGTTGGCGTCACAAGACGCCGCTGATCTATCGCGCCACCGCGCAATGGTTCGTGGGCATGGACAAGCAGCCAGTGGCCGGTGACACCTTGCGCGAGCGTGCCCTGCAGGCTATCGAGAGCACCCAGTTCGTGCCGGCCTGGGGCCAGGCCCGCCTGCACTCGATGATCGCCAACCGTCCGGACTGGTGCATTTCCCGCCAACGCAACTGGGGCGTGCCGATCCCGTTCTTCCTGCACAAGGAGACCGGCGAGCTGCATCCACGCACTGTCGAATTGATGGAGGAGGTGGCTCAGCGCGTCGAGAAAGAAGGTATCGAGGCCTGGTTCAAACTGGACGCCGCCGAGCTGATCGGTGACGAAGCTGGCCAGTACGACAAGATCGCCGACACCCTGGACGTCTGGTTCGATTCCGGCACCACCCACTGGCATGTGCTGCGTGGCTCCCACGATATCGGCCACGTCACTGGTCCGCGCGCCGACTTGTACCTGGAAGGCTCCGACCAGCACCGTGGCTGGTTCCACTCTTCCCTGCTCACCGGTTGCGCCATCGACGGCCACGCGCCGTACCGCGAATTGCTGACCCACGGTTTCACCGTGGACGAGAGCGGGCGCAAGATGTCCAAGTCGCTGGGCAATACCATCGAGCCGGAGAAGGTCAACAACACCCTGGGTGCCGATATCATGCGCCTGTGGGTCTCGGCCACCGACTATTCCGGCGAGATGGCGGTATCCGACCAGATCCTGCAACGTAGTGCCGATGCCTACCGGCGGATCCGCAACACTGCGCGTTTCCTGCTCTCCAACCTGAGCGGCTTCAACCCCGCCACCGATCTGCTGCCAGCCGAAGACATGCTGGCCCTGGACCGCTGGGCCGTGGACCGTACCTTGCTGCTGCAGCGTGAGCTGGAATTGCACTACGGTGAGTACCGTTTCTGGAACGTCTACTCCAAGGTGCACAACTTCTGCGTGCAGGAACTGGGCAGCTTTTACCTGGACATCATCAAGGATCGCCAGTACACCACCGGCGCCAACAGCAAGGCCCGTCGCTCCTGCCAGACCGCGCTGTTCCACATCAGCGAAGCGCTGGTGCGCTGGATCGCGCCTATCCTGGCCTTCACCGCCGACGAGCTGTGGCAGTACCTGCCGGGCGAGCGCAATGAGTCGGTGATGCTCAACACCTGGTACGAGGGGCTGAGCGAGCTGCCGGAAGGCTTCGAGCTGGATCGCGCCTACTGGGAGCGGATCATGGCGGTCAAGGTCGCGGTCAACAAGGAGCTGGAGAACCAGCGTGCCGCTAAAGCGGTGGGCGGCAACCTGCAGGCCGAAGTAACGCTGTACGCCGAGGACGCGCTGTCGACCGACCTGGCCAAGCTGGGTAACGAACTGCGCTTCGTGCTGATCACCTCCACCGCCAGTGTCGCGCCCCTGGCGCAGGCTCCAGCGGACGCGGTAGCCACCGAGGTCAGCGGCCTCAAGCTGAAAGTGGTCAAGTCGAGCTTCGCCAAGTGCGCCCGTTGCTGGCACTGCCGCGAAGACGTCGGCGTCCATCCTGAGCATCCTGAAATCTGCGGTCGCTGCGTAGATAACATCAGCGGTGAAGGCGAGGTCCGTCACTATGCCTAATGCCGCAGGCCGTTTCGGTCGTCTGGGCTGGCTGTTGCTGAGCGTGCTGGTCCTGGTCATCGACCAGGCCAGCAAGCTGCACTTCGAAAACTCGTTGACCATGTATCAGCAGATCGTGGTGATTCCCGACTACTTCAGCTGGACCCTGGCCTACAACACCGGTGCCGCCTTCAGCTTCCTGGCCGATGGTTCGGGCTGGCAGCGCTGGCTATTCGCCCTGATCGCCGTCGTGGTCAGTGCGGTGCTGGTGGTCTGGCTCAAGCGCCTGGGGCGTAACGAAACCTGGCTGGCCATCGCCCTGGCCCTGGTGCTCGGTGGTGCCCTGGGCAACCTGTATGACCGCATCGTCCTGGGTCATGTGATCGATTTCATCCTGGTGCACTGGCAGAACCGCTGGTACTTCCCGGCATTCAACTTCGCCGACAGCGCTATTAGCGTCGGTGCCGTAATGCTGGCCCTGGATATGTTCAAGAGTAAGAAAACCGGAGAAACCGTTCATGACTGAACAGGTAATGGCTGGACAACGTATCGGCCAGCACACCGAAGTCACCTTGCATTTCGCATTGCGCCTGGAGAACGGTGACACGGTAGACAGCACTTTCGACAAAGCCCCGGCGACCTTCAAGGTTGGCGATGGCAACCTGCTCCCAGGGTTCGAGGCGGCGCTGTTTGGCTTCAAGGCAGGGGACAAGCGTAACCTGACCATCGAGCCGGAAAACGCCTTTGGCCAGCCAAACCCGCAGAACGTGCAGGTGATCCCCCGTTCGCAGTTCCAGGACATGGAGCTGTCGGAGGGGTTGCTGGTGATTTTCAACGATGCGGCGAACACCGAATTGCCCGGCGTGGTCAAAAGCTTCGATGATGCCCAGGTCACCGTTGACTTCAACCACCCGCTGGCCGGCAAGACCCTGACCTTCGATGTCGAGATCATCGACGTCAAGGCGCTTTAACCGCATCACGGGCAAGCCCGCCCCGGCAAGAACATCGGTGTTCTGGCCGGGGCGGGCTTGCTTGCGATCAACCGCGAAGCGGTTGCCATGATTATTCCTTGCGCGCAAGACACGAGGCACAGCATGCAAATCAAACTCGCCAACCCCCGTGGCTTCTGCGCCGGTGTGGACCGGGCGATCGAAATCGTCAATCGCGCCCTGGAGGTCTTCGGGCCCCCGATCTATGTCCGGCACGAAGTGGTACATAACAAGTTCGTCGTCGAGGACCTGCGCAATCGCGGGGCGATCTTCGTCGAGGAACTGGACCAGGTGCCAGACGATGTCATCGTCATCTTCAGTGCCCACGGCGTGTCCCAGGCTGTACGCAGCGAAGCCGCCGGTCGCGGCCTCAAGGTATTCGACGCTACCTGCCCATTGGTGACCAAGGTGCATATCGAAGTCGCGCGTTACAGCCGCGATGGTCGGGAATGCATCCTCATCGGCCACGCCGGTCACCCGGAGGTCGAAGGCACCATGGGCCAGTACGACGCCAGCAACGGCGGCGCCATCTACCTGGTGGAAGATGAAGACGACGTGGCCAGGCTGCAGGTACGGAATCCCGAGCGGCTGGCCTTCGTGACCCAGACCACCTTGTCCATGGACGACACCAGCCGGGTGATCGACGCCTTGCGTGCGCGCTTCCCGGCCATCGGCGGGCCGCGCAAGGACGATATCTGCTACGCCACGCAAAATCGCCAGGACGCCGTCAAGCAACTGGCCGACGAGTGCGACGTGGTATTGGTAGTGGGTAGCCCTAACAGTTCCAACTCCAATCGCCTGCGTGAGCTGGCCGAGCGCATGTCCACCCCGGCCTATCTCATCGATGGCGCCGAGGACCTGCAACGCAGCTGGTTCGATGGTGTCGAGCGCATCGGTATCACCGCCGGCGCCTCGGCTCCGGAAGTCCTGGTGCGCGGCGTGATCCAGCAGCTGCAAGCCTGGGGCGCCACCGGTGCCGACGAGTTGGCCGGCCGTGAAGAGAACATCACCTTTTCCATGCCCAAGGAACTGCGGGTTCGCTCCCTGCTCTGATCATCCTGCACTCATGCACAGGGCCTGCTCGGCGATGTCGCTGCGCAGGCTGATCCTCCCGCTACGCGACAGCACCACCTGGTGACGGCTGTCTGCCTGGCCTCTCTGGCAGATATGCAGCGTGCCGGCCTGGAAGGCGCCAGTAGGCAACAACGGATTGCCCTGGACGCCGAAGCGCACGAAGTGCTGCACCGGACGATTGCCGATTATCTGCACGTGCCCGGCCTGCCGGCGCTCTACCAGCAGGGGATTCTGCGGGTCGTCAGGCCCCTTGCCGCTGGCATCCAGGATGATTCGCCAACCCTTGCTCCAGTCACCGTCCAGCCCGTGTACCAGGGCCGTGTGACGTTGCAGGATGGCTGCCGCCCGAGCATTGCGCAGGTCGCTGGCGAGGGTTCGAGCAGCATCCAATTGTCGATTCGATTGCAGCAACTGGCCGAGCCCGCTGCCGGACAGAGGCAGCAGGATCGCCAGCAGGGCCAGGGTGATCAAGAGCTCTAGCAAGCTGAAACCTCTCTGTTGCATGGCGTCTCCCTCCTTGGAAACACAACTTCACGCTATCCGTGCACGGCCCTTGGTGATTCAAGGGCTCGTTTGTTATAGCCCGGGCGTTCCCAGGCTAGATGGTCAATTTGCATACAAGGAATTGCCGACCACTGGCACCTGGACCCGGGCCGACCCCAGCAATGTGTTGCCGGGTGTACCAGATAGCGAACTGCGCTCCATTGCCGGCTAACCTCAAGAGGCGGCGAGGCTGACCGGGCCTGGTATGCCGTTCTCCACGGATCGGAGGAGCTTCGGATGAAAGGAGCAGGAAACGAGTTCGGCATGACCCTGATCGAGGTCCTGGTGGCGTTGCTGGTCCTCGCCTTGGGCTTGCTGGGGGCCGCGGCGATACAGCTCAAGGCCTTGCAGTACACCGATAGCGCACGGATGAGTACCCAGGCGAGCTTCATCGCCCATGGCATGCTCGAGCGGATTCGAACCAGCATCCAGCCGGATGCTCTCCAGGCCAAGCCGGGGGAGGCGGCTTCAGGCAGCCTGCGAGCCCAGGACCTGGCGGATTTCGCCAGTGAGGTTGCGAATTTCGCTGGTGTCGATGCCCGGGGCCGCGTCGATGTCGGCCAGGGCCTCTACATCGTTCACATCACTTGGGATGACTCGCGTGCCTCGGGTTCCGGCGAGCGGCCGCGTGAGTTGATGCTTGGCAGCCGGGTGGCAATAGCCTCGGATGGGACGCCGTGAACCGTTGGAGCCGGGGTTTCGGCTTGGTGGAAGTAATGATGGCGCTGTCGTTGAGCCTGGTGTTGGTGCTCGGGGCGAGTCGGGTGTTCATGGCGGCCAAGCAGACCTATCTCAGCCAGGGCGCCTCGGCCTACCAGCAAGAGGAGGCGCGTTTCGTCCTGAGCAAGATGCTCCGGGAAATCCGCATGGCTGGATTCTCCGGTTGCCTGAGGAGGGTTCGCGATGCCAGTGAGGGTGGGAGTTTTTCTCGCTTGGCGGCGACGCCAATTCACTGGAGTGACACGGAGCAGAAACTGAGCCTGGTGACCGTCGATGCAGGAGAGGTCGATGGCGCGCCGACCTGGAGCCTGGTCACCGACTGCCGGAAGGAGGCAGTGGTCTATTCGGGGGCTCGGAAAGCAGGGGACGGGCAACAGGTGTTCGCCTTGCGCCGGGTGTCCTACCGCTTCAGGAACCAGCAGTTGCTGTTCGGCACCGGCCTCGAGCAACAACAGATGGTGCTGCTGGACAACGTCCAGTCCTTCGACATCGGTTTTGGCCTGGCCCGCTCGGCTACGGACAGTGCCCTGGCAGGCTATGGCCGTCAGCCTGGCGACCCCGCATTGATCCTCAGCGTACGGCTGCGCCTGACCCTGGGCGACCCGAGTGGTGCCGTCCGGCCCCAGGGGTTTACCCTCGTGGCGGCCTTGCGCAACAGGTTGTCCTGATGCAATCGCTTCCCGGTTTGCGCTTCGAACGAGGCATGGCGTTGCTGGCCAGCCTGTTGTTCCTGTCGCTATTGACGATGATCGGTGTGTCAGCCATGCAGAACGCCACCCTGCAGGAGCGGATGGCCGCCAGCCTGGCCCAGCAGCATCGTGCCTTTGAGGCCGCCGAGACGGCATTGCGCCTGGGCGAGGCGCAAGTGCGCAAGGGGATCTCCTGGCCGGCATGTGCCACGCCAGTGCAGTGCGCTCCCCCTGGCGAGTCGTCATGGGTGGTCGATGCTGGCTGGAACGCAATTTCCGGAGTGCGTTGGGTGGCAACGGTCGATGGTTACTACGCGGTGCAGAACCTGGGGCTCGTCAAGGGGGCGGTCCGATTGCCCGAGGAGGTCACGGCCACCCTGTATCGAGTGACGGCCATCGGCCTGGCGGGCCAGGCACGCAGCGTGCTGGAAAGCATCTATGCCAAATACTGACGCGGATCGCGGACGTTGGCGCAGCAGCCTGCTGGCCCTGGGCGGCCTGCTGTGGGTGCTGTGCCCAGCGACTACTATCCAGGCGCTGGCTGATGACTTGGTGACGGCGCAAGGGATGACGCTGTTGTCGCCCCAGGAACCGGAGGCTTGCTGCGGCAATATCGATGGCGGGAATTTGCCCGATGCACCTGTATTCGGCGGTAAGATGCTCGGCGCCCCGATGCCGGCCCCCTCTGACAACCTCTCCCAGGAGACTGAGGACGGCACTATCGAGCTCCCTATGCAGCGCCCCGGTGCCGGTGGCCGGCGCATCCTGTGGCGACAAATCCAGTAAGCGAGATTCTTGACCATGCGCAGATCCAACCAAGGTCTTACCCTGATCGAAATCATGATCGTGATTGCGATCATCGGTCTGGTCCTCACCTTGAGCCTTCCCAGCATCACCGAGTACATGAGGAAGCCGCACCGCAGTGAGGTCACTGTGCTGCTCACCGAGCAGGCACAGCTACTCGAGCGCCATCATGCCACGGCGGGGCTCTACAGCAATGCATCCGGCCTGAGCACGGGCAATGATTACTACAGCCTCAGCGCAACCCTGACCGACAGCGGATTCTCGCTCACGGCGGTGCCCAAGGCCGATGGCCTGATGGCGACCGACAAGTGCGGCAGCTTCACCCTCGACCAGGCCGGTGCCATCGGCCTGGCAGGCCAGGCCGATGGGGTGACGACCAAGGACTGCTGGGGCCGCTGAGTACCTGCTTCGGGAGCCCAGGCGCCCACTGTCTTTCTCATTGACTGGAACCATCTATGGCTAAGCAACAGCAAGTGCTGGTGATCGGAGGCGGAGTGATCGGCCTGCTCACCGCCTACAACCTGGCCTCCAAGGGGCAGCAAGTGCGGCTCTTGGAGCGCTCTGACCTGGGGCGTGAGTCTTCCTGGGCCGGTGGCGGGATCGTTTCCCCGCTCTATCCCTGGCGTTACAGTCCAGCAGTCACCGCACTGGCCCACTGGTCGCAGGATTTCTATCCGCAGCTTGCAAGGCAGCTGTTCAGCGATACCGGGATCGACCCCGAGGTGCATACCACCGGCCTCTACTGGCTGGACCTGGAAGACCAGGCCCTGGCCCTGGAGTGGGCGCGGCGTGAAGGACGCCCGTTGAGCCAGGTGGACATCAGCGCCGTACATGATGCGGTGCCGGTGCTCGGGAGCGGCTATCAGCAGGCGATCTACATGGCCAATGTGGCCAATGTGCGTAACCCGCGCCTGGTCAAGTCCCTCAAGGCGGCATTGCAGGCCCTGCCCAATGTGCATATCGACGAGCAATGCCAGGTCACGGGGTTTATCCGGGATGGGCAGCGAGTGGTGGGCGTGCACAGCGCCCTGGGCGAGTTGAGGGCGGACCAGGTGGTGCTTTGTGCCGGGGCCTGGAGCGGCGAGTTGCTGTCCAGCCTGGGGCTGGCGTTGCCGGTGGAACCGGTCAAGGGGCAGATGATCCTGTACAAGTGCGCCGCCGACTTCTTGTCCTGCATGGTCCTGGCCAAGGGACGCTATGCGATTCCCCGGCGTGATGGGCATATCCTGGTGGGCAGTACCCTGGAGCATGAAGGTTTCGACAAGACTCCGACCGCTTCTGCCCTGGATAGTCTCAAGGCCTCGGCCGTCGAGCTGATCCCGGCCCTGGCGGATGCAGAGGTGGTTGGGCATTGGGCGGGCTTGCGCCCGGGCTCTCCCGAAGGCATTCCCTACATCGGACAGGTTCCCGGATTCGACGGTTTGTGGCTCAACTGCGGGCATTACCGTAACGGCCTGGTGTTGGCGCCGGCCTCCTGTCAATTGTTCTGCGACCTGTTGTTGGGCAACCAGCCGATCGTCGATCCACAGCCATATGCTCCTGCCAGACGCATCGAGGCGCGCTTCTAGTCCAGCCCCAGTTTCTTCAAGCGATAACGCATCGAGCGAAACGACAGGCCCAGCCGGCGAGCCGCCTCCGTGCGGTTCCAACGGCATGCTTCCAGTGCCTGGAGCAGCAACTGGCGTTCCACCTGTTGCAGGTGCCGCGCCAGGTCGAACGCGATCGCGGCGGGGGGCAAGAAACTTTCCGCTTGGCTGGCGCAGGGCAAGCCGAGGTCTGCCACTTCTATCCATTGTCCTTCGCGGAAAATCTGTGCCCGTTCCAGCAGGTTTTCCAGTTCTCGCACATTGCCGGGAAAATCGTGGGCCTCCAGCGCCAGCAGCGCTTCCGAGCTCAGCTGGGCTACCGTCTGGCCGCTGTCGACGGCCAGGCGCTGCAGGATATGCCGGGCCAACAGGCTGATATCGGCGTGGCGCTCGCGCAGGGGCGGAACCCGCAGTTCGATGACATTCAGGCGATAGTACAGATCCTGGCGGAAGCGCCCGGCCTCCACCTGCTGCTTCAAGTCCTGGTGGGTAGCGCACAGAATCCTGAGGTCCACCGCTTCCTCTGTCTGGCTGCCCACCGCCCGCACAGACCTTTCCTGCAAGGCGCGTAAGAGTTTCACCTGCATGGCCAGCGGCAGCTCGGCTACTTCGTCGAGGAACAGGGTACCGCCCTGTGCGGCCAGGAACAGCCCGGGCTGGTCCGCCAGGGCCCCACTGAAACTGCCTTTGCGGTGCCCGAAGAATTCGCTTTCCATCAACTCCGAAGGGATGGCTCCGCAGTTGACCGCAATGAATGGTCGCCGGGCCCTGGGGCTCAGGTCGTGGATCAGGCGGGCGACCCGTTCCTTACCGCTACCGGACTCGCCGCTGATGTAGACCGCTGCCTGGCTGGGCGCCAGCTTGGCGATCTGGCGGCGCAGGGCTGCCATGGGAGGTGAGTTGCCCAGTAGTTGCTTGCTTGCCGGGTTTTCGCGGGGCACAGGTGGCTTGAGTCGGTTGCCGACCAGTTCTCTTAGATGTTTGAGATCCAGGGGTTTGTGCAACAGATCGCAGGCCCCGGCCTGCAAGGCGCTGGCAGCGGCCTGCTGGCTGGCGTCGTCACTGAGTACGGCCACGGGAATACGGGAATGGTCCTGGCGGATATGCTTCAGCAGTTCCAGGCCGCTGCCGTCCGGCAGATGCAGGTTGGTCAGGCACAGGTCGAAACGATTGTGCCTCAGGTGGTCGCGGGCTTCTTGCAAGGTGCGTGCGCTGCGGGTGTGCAGGCGCATCCGGCCAAGGGTGATTTCCACAAGGGCGCGTACTTCCTTGGCCCCATCGACCACCAGGACCGTTTGCGGTGGATTCATGACAGTGCGCTTTCATCCATGAAGAATGGGTAGCCGGCGTATCGCCAGGCCGAGAGTTGAAGTCTAGGCCCGCTAGGCAAGAGCGGCAGGGCAGCGGTGGAAGTGGTGGCGCCGGTTCGGGGCTCGGGCCTGCTCGGGAGGCAGCAGAGCCACTGGATCCGGGGGCTGGGGGGATTGGCCCAACGGCTTGGAGGGCGGAGGTTTTTTGTCGCCAATTATGGCGATGGGGCGATTGCCCTGTGCCGCCAGGCGCAGGGCGGGGGCGATCAGCGGTTCTGGCTGCCGGGGCCTTGTTCCAGGTGGGCCTGGCTGCAATACCACTGCTGCGCCAGGCCCAGGGCCCGGTCCTGGGGCAGGTGTACGCCGCAGTGAGCGCAGCGCACCATGGGCGTGCTACCCGGCTCAGCGGAGGGGCGGGGAGCCGAGGCCGGGCGTTTGAATTTGCGCCAGAACCATACCGCAGCGGCAATCAGGGCGATCCAGAACAGTAGACGAACCATGGCATCCAGTTTCTTGAGGAAAGATGCGGCAGTTTAGCCAAGCGCCCGCCGGCCGCACAGGCCCCCAGGATTACAGGCATGAAAAAGGGAGACTTGAAGTCTCCCTTTCTTGGATAGGCTGCTGCTGATCAGTCGAATACACCGAAGGTCATGTAGCTGAACCAGGAGCGGTCTTCGTTGTTGCCTGCGGCTTGGTGATTTTCTTCCTCGATCACTTCGCCGTTGCTGTCCTTGGGCTTGAGCTCCTCGGGGATCGCATCCTTGGCATCCTGGTACTGCTTCATGATGTCCTGGTTGGCGCGGGTTTCTCCCGGCGGCAGCGGCGGACGGGATTCGATCAGGCCCAGGGTGGCCTTGCTCAGCCAGGAGCGGTTGTCGGCCTCGGCTACCCGCGGCACGAACTGGCCGTCCACCAGGCTGGGGTGGTCAGGGTAGTTGAGCTTGAGGGTTTCCAGGCTGGTGGCTGCCAGTTCATCCAGGTGCAGGCGCTGGTAGGCCTCGGTCATGACCGCCAGGCCGTCGCCTACCGATGGGGTTTCCTGGAAGTTCTCCACCACGTAGCGCCCACGGTTGGCGGCGGCGACATAGGCCTGGCGGGTGAGGTAGTAGTCGGCTACGTGGATTTCATAGGAAGCCAGCAGGTTGCGCAGGTAGATCATGCGCTGCTTGGCATCCGGGGCGTAGCGGCTGTTCGGGTAGCGGCTGGTGAGCTGGGCGAATTCGTTGTAGGAGTCGCGGGCGGCACCCGGGTCGCGCTTGGTCATGTCCAGCGGCAGGAAGCGCGCCAGCAGGCCGACGTCCTGGTCGAACGAGGTCAAGCCCTTGAGGTAGTAGGCGTAGTCGACGTTCGGGTGCTGTGGGTGCAAGCGAATGAAACGCTCGGCAGCCGACTTGGCGGCTTCCGGCTCGGCATTCTTGTAGTTGGCATAGATCAGCTCGAGCTGTGCCTGGTCGGCGTAGCGACCGAAGGGGTAGCGCGATTCCAGGGCCTTGAGCTTGGCGGTGGCGCTGGTGTAGCTATGGTTGTCCAGGTCGGTCTGCGCCTGCTGGTACAGCTCGACTTCGCTCAGGTTTTCGTCAACGACTTCCTTCGATGAGCAAGCAGCGGTCAGTGCGAGGATGGCGATCAGCAGCAGGTGTTTCACTTGCATAGCGGCTTGCGTCCCTATGACGGCCGCTGTCTTGGGCGGGGCCGTCCTGTTATGATGAGCGCCCCGTTGAGAGCCTCGGGGCAAAAGACGCCGTATTTAACCACAAGCGTGCAGCCGAAACCAAAGGCTGTGCCGACCCCCAGTCCGAGCATGTCCGATAAAATAGAACTTCGCGCAGAGGTGCCGTCCGAACTGGGCGGTCAACGCCTCGATCAAGTCGCCGCCCAATTATTCGCCGAGCATTCACGCTCGCGCCTTTCCGCCTGGATCAAGGACGGTCGCCTGACGGTGGACGGAGCGGTGCTGCGTCCCCGTGACATTGTGCATGGTGGCTCCGTCCTCGAGCTGACCGCCGAACAGGAAGCCCAAGGTGAGTGGGTTGCCCAGGACATCGAGCTGGACATCGTCTACGAAGACGACGACATCCTGGTGATCAACAAACCGGCGGGCCTGGTGGTGCACCCGGCTGCCGGCCATGCTGATGGCACCTTGCTCAATGCGCTGCTGCATCATGTTCCCGACATCGTCAATGTGCCGCGGGCGGGCATTGTCCATCGTCTGGACAAGGACACCACCGGCCTGATGGTGGTGGCCAAGACCATCCAGGCGCAGACGCAACTGGTGGCTCAGTTGCAGAGCCGCACCGTCAGCCGCATATATGAATGCATCGTGATCGGCGTGGTGACCGCAGGCGGCAAGATCAATGCCCCCATCGGTCGCCATGGCCAGCAGCGCCAGCGCATGGCGGTGATGGAAGGTGGCAAGCCGGCCGTCAGCCATTACCGGGTGTTGGAGCGCTTCCGCTCCCATACTCATGTGCGGGTCAAGCTGGAAACCGGGCGTACCCACCAGATTCGGGTGCACATGGCCCACATCAATTTCCCGTTGGTGGGCGATCCGGCGTACGGCGGTCGCTTCCGTATCCCTCCGGCCGCCAGCCCGACCATGGTCGATTCGCTGAAGAACTTCCCGCGCCAGGCGCTTCATGCGCGCTTCCTGGAGCTGGACCACCCGACCACCGGCAAGCGCATGAGCTGGGAGTCGCCGTTGCCGGAAGACTTCGTCTGGCTACTGTCGCTGCTCAAGCAAGACCGTGAGGCGTTCATCGGATGAATGACTGGCTGATTCCTGACTGGCCCGCGCCGGCCGGGGTCAAGTCCTGTGTCACCACCCGCAGCGGTGGCGCCAGCCTGGCGCCGTTCGACAGCCTCAACCTCGGTGATCACGTCGATGACCAACCCGAAGCGGTCGTCGAGAACCGGCGTCGCCTCACCGAGCGGTTCTCCATCGCTCCGGCCTGGTTGCAGCAGGTGCATGGGGTCGCGGTGGCCCACGCCGATCCCGCCGTGGTTGCAACCGCTGATGCCAGCTGGTCCGCCACGCCGGGCGTTGCCTGCGCGGTGATGACCGCCGACTGCCTGCCGGCGCTGTTCTGTAACCGTGCCGGGACCCGGGTCGCGGCCGCCCATGCCGGTTGGCGCGGGCTGGCTGCCGGAGTGCTGGAAGCCACGCTCGACCACCTCGACGTGCCCGCCGACCAGGTCCTGGTGTGGCTGGGGCCGGCGATAGGTCCACAGCGTTTCGAAGTGGGCGCCGAAGTGCGCGAGGCGTTCGTCACCCAGTTGGCCGAGGCCGGGCAGGCCTTTGTCCCGAGCATCAATGCCGGGCGTTTCATGGCCGATATCTACCAGTTGGCACGCCTGCGGCTGGCGGCCCGTGGAGTCACCGCTGTTTATGGCGGTGGTTACTGCACTGTCAGCGACCCGCGTTTCTTCTCCTATAGGCGCAATCCGCGTACCGGGCGTTTCGCCTCCCTCGTCTGGCTCGAGCGCTAGACTAATCTGACTTGCGTCAAGCAGCTGACGCTTGAATCTCCCAGAATCGACCGCATCTAGGGAATCATCTGGCAGGTTTCTCTATTTAGGTGTGTCCATCGCTCCGGCCTGCTCAAAAGGAAGGTGACTAATGCGTATAGACCGATTGACCAGCAAGCTCCAGCTGGCTTTATCCGATTCCCAATCCCTGGCGGTAGGCCTCGACCACCCGGCCATCGAACCGGCGCACCTGATGCAGGCCCTGCTTGAACAACAAGGTGGCTCCATCAAGCCCCTGCTGATGCAAGTGGGTTTCGACGTCAACAGCCTGCGCAAGGAACTGAGCAAAGAGCTCGACAAACTGCCGAAGATCCAGAACCCCACTGGCGACGTGAACATGTCCCAGGACCTGGCGCGCCTGCTCAACCAGGCCGATCGCCTGGCCCAGCAGAAAGGCGACCAGTTCATTTCCAGTGAACTGGTGCTGCTGGCGGCCATGGATGAAAACAGCAAGCTCGGCAAACTGCTGCTGGGCCAGGGCGTGAGCAAGAAGGCCCTGGAAAACGCCATCAATAACCTGCGCGGCGGCGAGGCGGTGAATGACGCCAACGTCGAGGAGTCGCGCCAGGCACTGGATAAGTACACCGTCGACCTGACCAAGCGTGCCGAGGACGGCAAGCTCGATCCAGTGATCGGTCGTGACGACGAGATTCGCCGCACCATCCAGGTACTGCAGCGTCGTACCAAGAACAACCCGGTGCTGATCGGCGAGCCTGGCGTGGGCAAGACCGCCATTGCCGAGGGCCTGGCCCAGCGGATTATCAATGGCGAGGTGCCCGACGGCCTGAAGGGCAAGCGCCTGCTGGCGCTGGATATGGGCGCGCTGATCGCTGGCGCCAAGTACCGCGGTGAGTTCGAGGAGCGCCTCAAGTCGCTGCTCAACGAATTGGCGAAGCAGGAAGGGCAGATCATCCTGTTCATCGACGAACTGCATACCATGGTCGGCGCCGGCAAGGGCGAGGGTGCCATGGATGCCGGTAACATGCTCAAGCCGGCCCTGGCCCGTGGCGAGCTGCACTGCGTGGGCGCCACGACGCTCAACGAATACCGCCAGTACATCGAGAAAGACGCCGCCCTGGAACGCCGCTTCCAGAAAGTACTGGTGGAGGAGCCGAGCGAGGAGGACACCATTGCTATCCTGCGTGGCTTGAAAGAGCGCTATGAAGTGCACCACAAGGTAGCGATCACCGACGGTGCGATCATCGCCGCGGCCAAGCTCAGCCACCGCTATATCACCGATCGCCAGTTGCCGGACAAGGCCATCGACCTGATCGACGAAGCGGCCAGCCGTATCCGCATGGAGATCGATTCCAAGCCGGAAGTGCTCGATCGCCTTGACCGCCGCCTGATCCAGTTGAAGGTGGAGTCCCAGGCGTTGAAGAAGGAAGAAGACGACGCAGCGAAGAAGCGTCTGGAAAAACTGACCGAGGAAATCGAGCGCCTGGAGCGTGAGTACTCCGACCTCGAAGAGATCTGGGCCTCTGAAAAGGCTGAGGTGCAGGGCTCGGCGCAGATCCAGCAAAAGATCGAGCAAGCTCGCCAGGAGCTGGAAGCTGCGCGGCGCAAGGGCGACCTCAACCGCATGGCCGAGTTGCAGTACGGAGTGATCCCGGATCTGGAGCGTAGCCTGCAGATGGTCGATCAGCATGGCAAGACCGAGAACCAGCTGCTGCGCAATAAGGTGACCGAGGAAGAAATTGCCGAGGTGGTGTCCAAGTGGACCGGCATTCCTGTGTCGAAAATGCTCGAGGGCGAGCGCGATAAGCTGTTGAAGATGGAAAGCCTGCTGCATCAGCGAGTCATTGGCCAACATGAAGCCGTGGTGGCGGTATCCAATGCCGTGCGCCGCTCCCGTGCTGGCCTGGCGGACCCGAACCGGCCAAGCGGTTCGTTCATGTTCCTCGGCCCGACCGGGGTGGGCAAGACCGAGCTGTGCAAGGCTCTGGCGGAATTTCTCTTCGACACCGAAGAGGCCATGGTACGGATCGACATGTCCGAATTCATGGAGAAACACTCCGTGGCTCGCCTGATCGGCGCGCCTCCGGGTTATGTCGGTTACGAGGAAGGCGGCTACCTGACGGAAGCCGTACGTCGCAAACCGTATTCGGTGATCCTGCTGGATGAGGTGGAGAAGGCACACCCGGATGTGTTCAACATTCTGCTGCAGGTCCTGGAGGACGGACGTTTGACGGACAGCCATGGGCGTACGGTGGACTTCCGCAATACCGTGATCGTCATGACTTCCAATCTGGGCTCGGCGCAGATTCAGGAGCTGGTGGGCGACCGCGAGGCCCAGCGCGCTGCGGTGATGGATGCGGTCTCCACTCACTTCCGGCCGGAGTTCATCAATCGGGTCGACGAAGTGGTGATCTTCGAGCCGCTGGCCCGGGATCAGATCGCTGGTATCACCCAGATCCAGTTGGGGCGTCTGCGCAGTCGTCTGGCGGAACGCGAATTGCGTCTGGAACTGAGCGATGAAGCCTTGGACAAGCTGATCGCCGTGGGTTACGACCCTGTATACGGTGCCCGGCCGCTGAAACGGGCGATCCAGCGCTGGATCGAGAACCCGTTGGCCCAGTTGATCCTGTCCGGCGGTTTCCTGCCTGGCAGCACCATCACGGCGGTGGTGCAGGACGACGAGATCGTCTTCAACTGATCGCTGGTAGCCTGAAATCGAAGAGGCCTCGCATTGCGAGGCCTTTTTTTTCACTAGGGCGTTGAACTGTAAGGAAAAGGCTTGTAAAGTGCGCCCCGCAGTCAGTCACCCCTCAGGTTTTTTCTGCTGTAGAAGAAACCGGCAATGAAGTCGCAAATCATTGTCTTAAAAGCAATTTAGGGGGTTGACAGAGGTTTTAAAGATTGTAAAATGGCGCGCCTCAGAGACGTGAACGTAGCGATACGCAGAAGGTCGAAGAGGATGAAGCAACACGTTGTAGCTTGAAGTCATCAGTTCCGTGATAGCTCAGTCGGTAGAGCAAATGACTGTTAATCATTGGGTCCCAGGTTCGAGTCCTGGTCACGGAGCCAACTTCAAATCGGGGTATAGCGCAGTCCGGTAGCGCGCCTGCTTTGGGAGCAGGATGTCAGGAGTTCGAATCCCCTTACCCCGACCATATT